>JAZBOA010000192.1:0-18469 GCA_036350935.1 Anderseniella sp.
GCAAATCAGCGTCAGGTCAACGTGCGCGATCTGGCCGCCGCGATCACGCACCATCCTTGCCGCATGGTCGAGGAATATCCACGATTCCGCGCCCTTCCACTGGGGGTCGGTGGGCGGGAAGTGCTTGCCGATATCGCCTTCGCTGAGCGCGCCATAAATGGCGTCGGTGATGGTGTGAAGGCCAACGTCCGCGTCGGAATGGCCCTTCAGCTTTTTCGTGTGGGGGATCTTCACGCCGCAAAGGATGACGTGGTCGCCGTCCTCGAAGGCGTGGACGTCGTAGCCGTGGCCGACGCGGATATCGGTGAGCATGGCGCGGGTTCCTGTCTTGAGCCGCTGGTCTGCCTCGCGCAGGTCGTCGGCGGTGGTGATCTTCTTGTTCTCAGGTTTGCCGGGAATGATGGCGACGGCAAGTCCGGCCCACTCGGCGATGGAAGCATCGTCAGTGAAGTCGGACCGGCCAGAGGCGGCGGCAGCTTCATGGGCCTTGACAATGTCGGCCATGCGGAAGCCTTGCGGCGTTTGCGCAGCCCACAGCCCGGCGCGGTCTACGGTACCGGTAATGAGGCCGCCCTCGGCCCGCTTCAGCGTGTCGGCGACGGCAGTTGCGGGGATGCAGCCGGCGACCTCGTCCAGCCTGGCGATGACGGCGGAGATGGTGGCGGCGTCGATGAAGGGCCGGGCGGCGTCGTGGATCAGCACCTTGTCTACGCCCGGGGAAGCGACTGCCTTGAGGCCGTTGAACACCGACTCCTGCCGGGTGGCGCCGCCCTGGACCGGCGCCGGTAGTCCGTCGAGCCCGGTTATCGCCTCGTCGTAAAGCGGCCTGTGGCCGTCGCCGATTACCGCCTGAACGGTTGTCACATCCGGATGCGAGAGAAAGGCGCGCAACGTATGGCGCAGGACCGGCTCGCCGCCAATGGACTGGTACTGCTTCGGGACGTCGCCGCCCACGCGGAGGCCTGCGCCTGCGGCAACGATGATGACGGCTGTGGACATGGGCTGGCTGCCGGTGGTGGTTGATTGGCGGGTGTCGACGGTTGCTCTACCAGCCCCGGCACGGGTTGGGCAAGCGCCAGCAGGGTTTCACAAAGTTCATGTTGCTTTGCAGCATTTTCCTGCTAGAGTGCCTGAAATTTATTCGAAACGGCATTGTGACTAATTAATGGGCATCAAGATCGGGCCTCTCGAGACGCGCAATCGGGTCTTCCTGGCTCCCATGTCAGGCGTGACCGATGAGCCGTTCCGCGTTTGCGCACACTGCAATGGCGCAGGCCTGGTGGTGTCCGAGATGGTCGCCAGCGATGCGCTGGTGAACGCACGGCCGGACATGGTGCGCCGCGCCACCGGGGCGGGCAAGGTCAAGCCGTTCGTGCTGCAGCTTGCAGGCCGGGAGCCCGAGTGGATGGCGCGCGGGGCTGAACTGGCGCAGCAGATCGGCGCCGACATCATCGATATCAACATGGGCTGTCCGGCGCGGGAAGTGGCCGGCAAGCTGTCGGGGTCGGCACTGATGCGCGATCTCGACCACGCAGCCACACTGATCGAGGCGACGGTAAGGGCAAGCGCCGTGCCGGTGACGCTGAAAATGCGGCTGGGCTGGGATCATGACTGTCTCAATGCGCCGGAACTGGCCAGGCGGGCAGAGGACCTGGGCGTCGCACTGGTCACGGTGCATGGCCGCACTCGCAACCAGTTCTACAAGGGCAGGGCGGACTGGGCGGCCATCCGCGCCGTACGTGACGCTGTTTCAATTCCGCTCATCGCCAACGGCGACGGCAAGTCGCTGGATGACGTAAAGGCCATGCTGGCGGCTTCAGGCGCCGACGGGGTAATGATCGGGCGCGGCGCCTATGGCAGGCCCTGGTGGCCGGGCGTGCTGGCGGAGCTGCTTGATCCAGGCTCGGGCCGCTGCGAACCGGGTATCGCCGAGCAGACGCAGATCGTGCGCGATCACTACAAGGCAGTGCTTGAGCACTATGGCGAAGAACACGGCCTTAAGATCGGCCGCAAGCACATCGGCTGGGCGATCGAACGCTGGTGCGAGGCGGGACTGCTCGATGAAGAGCAAGCCCGGCAGTGGCGCATCGAGCTGCTGCGCGAGCCTGTTGCAGCAAGGGTCGTTGAAGGGCTTGACCGGCTGGCGGCTGCGCTGTGTGACGCCCGGGCGGATGGAAGGGTGGCGGCATGAACCAGGTTCAGGACGCTTATACCTCTACTTCCGCGGCGCCGCTCTCATCCACGCTGATGTTGCAGTCACTGCCGAGCCCGGTTCTCGCCATCGATGCCGGCGGCAACGTGCTCGAGGTCAACGCAGCCGCTGAAGAGTTCTTCTCGCTCAGCCGGACCACGCTGGCGAAACTTTCCCTGGATGACATTGCGCCGTTTTCCAGTCCGCTGTTTTCCGCTGTCGAACGGCTTCGCAATACGGGCACCACGCTGGCGGAGTACGGCATCCGCATCGGCACGCCGCGCACAGGCGGCGAACGTACCGTCGATATTCTGGCCGGCGTCGTGCCGGAGCAGCCCGGCGCGATCGTGCTGGTGATCCTGGAGCGCTCGGTAGCGCAGGCCTTCGACCGGCAGTTCAACAATCTGCAGGCGGCGCGCTCGGTGTCGGGCATGGCATCGATGCTGGCGCACGAGATCAAGAATCCGCTGTCGGGCATACGCGGCGCGGCGCAGCTGCTTGAAACCAACGCCTCGCCGGAGGACCGCGAACTGACAAGGCTGATCTGCGACGAGACAGACCGTATTCGCGCCCTGGTGGACCAGATGGAGGTGTTCTCCGACGAACGCCCGCCGGCCATGAAGCCGATCAACGTGCACACGGTGCTGGAGCACGTGCGCAAACTGGCATCGTCCGGCGTGGCATCGTCGGTCGAGTTCGTCGAGCAGTACGATCCTTCGCTTCCCTATGTGCAGGGCAACCGCGACCAGCTGATCCAGGTGTTCCTGAACCTTGTGAAGAACGCTGCAGAAGCCATTGAACGAAAAGACGTAAATGGCAAGATCATGCTGACCACCGCGTACCGGCCAGGTATCCGGATGCAGGTTCAGGGCAGCGACAGATCGGTATCGCTGCCGCTGGAGATCTGCGTGCGCGACAACGGCCCCGGCATTGCCGACGACCTGCTTGGCAGCCTGTTCGACCCGTTCGTGACCTCGAAGGACAGCGGCCGGGGCCTCGGCCTTGCGCTGGTGGCCAAGCTGGTGCGCGACCATGGCGGCGTGGTGGATGCGTCCAACCTTGCTGACGGCACCGTGTTCCGGGTGCTGCTGCCGCTTTCAACTTCAAACCAGACGGAGATGGATGACACATGACGACAGGAACGGTTCTTGTTGCCGATGACGATGCCGCCATCCGTACGGTGGTCACCCAGGCGCTGACACGGGCGGGTTACGCGGTGCGCGCCTCCAGCAATGCCGCCTCGTTGTGGCGCTGGGTGAGCGAGGGCGAGGGCGACGTGGTGCTGACCGACGTGGTGCTGCCTGACGAAAGCGGGTTCGACATCCTGCCGCGCATCAAGGCTAAGCGGCCGCGGCTGCCGGTGATCGTGATGAGCGCGCGCAACACCATCATGACCGCCATTACCGCCAGTGAACGCGGCGCCTACGACTATCTGCCCAAGCCGTTCGACCTGTCGGCGCTGGTCACCACCGTCGGCCAGGCGCTGGAGGATTCGCGCAAGACCGGCCAGCAGTCCATGGCGCGCCAGCAACCCGATGAAAGCGAGGTGCTTCCCATCGTCGGCCGGTCGCAGGCGATGCAGGACATCTACCGCATCGTGGCCCGCATGACGCAGACCGACCTGACCGTGATGATCCAGGGCGAGTCCGGCACCGGCAAGGAACTGGTGGCCCGTGCGCTGCATAATTTCTCACGCCGCAAGGGCGCGCCGTTCGTTGCGATGAACATGGCCGCCATCCCGCGGGAACTGATTGAATCCGAGCTTTTCGGGCATGAGAAGGGTGCCTTCACAGGGGCGGTGTCCAGATATTCAGGCCGTTTCGAGCAGGCTCATGGCGGCACGCTGTTCCTTGACGAGATCGGCGACATGCCAATGGAAGCGCAGACGCGGCTGCTGCGGGTGCTGCAGGAGGGTGAGTATACCTCCGTGGGTGGAGTGAGGCCGATCAAGACCGATGTGCGCATTGTCGCCGCCACGCACCGGGACCTGCAGCAACTCATCGCGCAAGGCCTGTTCCGCGAGGACTTGTATTTCCGGCTGAACGTGGTGCCGCTGCGGTTGCCGCCGCTGCGCGAACGCGCCGACGACATTCCCGATCTCGTCAATCACTTCCTGAAGGAATGCGAACGCCAGGGGCTGCCGGCTAAGACGTTTTCGCCCGGCGCGCTTGATGTACTTCGCAAGGCGCGCTGGCCGGGCAACATCCGCGAGCTGGAGAACTTCATCAACCGGCTGTGCGCCATCCACGTCGGCGACGAGATTGCTGCCCAGACAGTTGAGCAGGAGTTCGCCAGCCAGAATGCCGCCGTTCCGGACTCAAAGCCCAATGCCGCCGCCAGCCTTTCCGAGTTCGTCGAGAACCACCTGGGGCGATACTTTGGCGGATATCAACCTGGCCTGCCCCCGGAAGGGTTGTATCACCGCATCATCCAGCAGGTCGAAGCGCCGCTCATCAATGCCAGCCTGGCGGCCACTGGCGGCAACCAGATCAAGGCGGCCAGCCTGCTGGGGATCAACCGCAACACGCTGCGCACCCGCATCAAGGAACTGGGCTTGAGCGTG
The DNA here is from genome assembly GCA_036350935.1 of Anderseniella sp. Lineage (GTDB taxonomy): Bacteria > Pseudomonadota > Alphaproteobacteria > Rhizobiales > Aestuariivirgaceae > Anderseniella. The sequence continues at coordinate 4,755 of JAZBOA010000192.1, forward strand.
GTCCGGACGCCGGGAACCCGCAAGTAGGGTCTGGGCAAGAGCGGCCGCCGATGCAGGCTGCAGTGGATAGCGTGCCAGCAGCGTGTTTTCAGGGTGTCACATATATGCCACATTACTGTTGCGAATGGGCAACAGGTACAGCCGGGTTGCTGAGGCCCGGCGGCATCACACAGGTGGACATCGATGTCAGCAGTTTCCGGCATCACTGATGCATCCGCCGGCTCCGGGCGGCCGGAAGCGGCAACAGACACCTTGATAGACAACCGGGTGCTGAACTGGATCGCGCTCGGACTGGTTGTCGTGGCGCTTGCCCTCGGACTTGGCACGTACTTGTACCTCACCGGAATTCTGCCCGTTGAACCGGATGCAGGGCGCGCGCGCGAATTGCTCTATGCCAACATCGTGTTGCTGCTGCTGATGGGCGGCATCATCATCTGGCAGGTCAGCAGGCTTGCCAGGGCCCGGATGCGAAGGGTGGCCGGTTCCGGCCTGCACATCCGCATTGTCACCTTGCTGTCGCTGTTCGCCGTGCTGCCAGCCATCGTGGTGGCGGTGTTCGCCACGGTGACACTGAGCCGGGGGCTCGACACCTGGCTGTCCGGCAAGACCGAGGCCATCGTCACATCGGCCGAAGCAGTGGCGGAGGCCTACATTACCGAAAACATGGACGTGGCCCGATCCGATGCGGCGTTCATCGCCAACGAGCTCAACCAGCGGGCCGACGAGTTTCGCACCGACCGGGAGAAGATCGTCCGCCGGGTGGCCACCTATGGCGCATTGCGCGGCCTGGCCGGGCTGTTCGTGGTGAACCCGTCGACCAAGGAAGTGCTGATCTCGGCAACCGCCAGCAACGCCGTCCGGTTCCGCCCGCCGCCGCCTGAAGACCTCGCCCAGGCGACGACCGGCGACATGGTTGTGCGCCAGCCCGAACGGGGCGGCAATGTGATCCGCGCACTGATGCGGCTGGAAAAGCTGGAGGGCAATTACCTTTACCTCTACCGGCTGGTCAATCCGGACGTAATCGCCCAGCTCGAAAAGGCTCGCTCGCAACGCAAGGAGTTCGCCGACCTGATTGCCCAGCGCGAGGCGCTGACGCTGAATTTCGCCGCGCTTTTCGCAGGACTTGCACTGATATTCCTGATGTCGGCGGTGCTGCTGGGCCTGATGTTCTCGAACCGGCTGGTGCAGCCGATCGTCAGCCTTGTTTCCGCCGCCCGGCGGGTCAGCGCGGGCGACCTCGAGACCAAGGTTTCGACGCGCCAGGCGACCGGAGACCTGGCCACGCTGGGGCAGACCTTCAACCAGATGACGGATAGGCTCAAGAGCCAGCGTCAGGACCTGATCACTGCCAATGACCGGCTGGATGAACGCCGCCGCTTCATGGAAGCCGTGCTGCGCGGCGTCAGTGCCGGGGTCATCGGCCTCGATCCCGACGGCACCATCACCCTGACCAACCGCTCAGCGCTGGAACTGCTGGAGCTGGATGGGGAGTCGTTGACCGGCAAGCCCATAGCGGGGGTGTTCGGCGAGGCCATCCCCATTTTCAACAAGGCAAAGGTCCGCCCCGATGGTTTCGCGGACGGCAGCGTCAAGCGGCGCGTCGGCGACCAGGAACGCAGTTTTGTGGTCAGCGTGACCACGGAGCAAAGCGATGCCGGCGTCGATGGCTACGTGCTGACGTTCGACGACACCACCGAACTTGAAAGCGCCCAGCGAAACTCCGCCTGGGCCGACATTGCCCGGCGCATCGCCCATGAGATCAAGAACCCGCTGACACCCATTCAGCTATCGGCAGAGCGGCTGCGGCGCAAGTACGGCGACCAGATCACCGGCGACCGTGCCGTGTTCGACCAGTGCACGGACACCATCGTTCGGCAGGTCGGTGACATCGGCAGAATGGTCGATGAGTTCTCCTCGTTTGCGCGGATGCCGAGCGCCCAGCTTGAGCCGAATGATCTGACAGCGTTGATCCGCGAAGCGCTGGTGTTGCAGAAGGCCAGCGACGAGACGCTGCAGTTCGAGACCGATTTCCCGGATCAACCGGTGAATTTGCGGCTCGACCGGCGGCTGGTGAACCAGGCGATGACCAACCTGGTCAAGAATGCGCGCGAGTCGATCGAGACGCGGCTGCAACGCCAGCCGGATCTGCCCGGCGCCATCCGCATCGAACTGGACACCAGCATGACGGGCAGGGTGGTTGTCCGCGTCATGGACAACGGCATAGGCCTGCCGCAGGAAAACCGCTCGCGCCTGACCGAACCCTACATGACCACGCGGGAGAAGGGCACCGGCCTCGGCCTTGCCATCGTGACCCGCATCATGGAGGAACACGACGGGCGGTTGACGCTGAACGACGCTCCGCAATCATTCTATGACGGCATGGGCGCCTGCGTCAGCCTGGAGTTCCCGGCCCATCAGGACGGCAGCGGAACAAGTGAAGATCACGGGGGTGATACCGGCAACCAACAGGTACATTCCATGGAAGGCACTGCGTAATGGCTGCAGACATCCTGATTGTTGATGATGAACGTGATATCCGGGAGCTGATCGGCGGCATCCTGGAAGATGAAGGGTACGAAGCACGGCTGGCCGGCGACAGCGACAGCGCGCTGGCAGCGATTGCCGAACGCCGCCCGTCGATGGTGGTGCTCGATATCTGGTTGCAAGGCTCGAGGCTCGATGGCCTCGACCTGCTGATCGAAATCAAGCAGGCCCACGCCGATCTGCCGGTGGTGATCATTTCCGGTCATGGCAACATTGAAACCGCCGTGTCCGCCATCAAGCGCGGGGCGTACGAATACATCGAAAAGCCCTTCAAGGCCGACAAGCTGGTGCACGTGGTGGGCCGGGCCCTGGAGACATCGCGGCTGAAGCGCGAGAACCAGCAGCTGCGCAGCCTGTCAGGCGAGAGTTCTGAGCTGATCGGCTCTTCCAACGCCATGAAACAGCTGGTTCAGGCACTCAAGCGGGCAGCGCCCAGCAATGGCCGGGTAATGCTGACCGGCCCCATGGGGTCCGGCAAGGAACTGGCGGCGCGCAGCCTGCACACATGGTCACTTCGGGCGGAGGCGCCGTTCGTGGTGCTGCCGGCCGCCACCATGCTGCCGGAGCGGATGGAAGAGGAGCTGTTCGGCATCGAGGACAGCAGTGGCCGGCCGATGCGCGTCGGCAAGCTGGAGGAGGCCCACGGCGGCACTCTTTACCTCGATGAAGTGGCGGACATGCCGGTGGAAACCCAAAGCAAGGTGTTGCGGGTGCTGCTGGACCAGACTTTCACCCGGGTGGGTGGCGCAAAGCCGGTCAAGGTGGATGTGCGCATCGTATCATCAACGGCGCGGGACCTGACCGCCCTGGTCAAGGCGGAGACCTTCCGGGAGGACCTGTTGCACCGGCTGGCGGTGGTGCCGATCAAGCTTCCCTCGCTGCATGAGCGCCGTGAAGACATTCCCGACCTGGTGAAGCATTTTGCCAGCATTTACTCCTCGCAGTCAGGCCATCCGCCAAGGCAGTTTGCCGACGATGCGCTGGCCGCAATCCAGACCATGGACTGGTCGGGCAACGTCCGCCAGCTCAAGAACTCGGTCGAACGGCTGCTGATCATGACCGGCGGCGAGGCAGATCAGCCGATCCGTGCGGCGAACCTGCCGGCAGACCTGACGGGGGCGGGAGACGGTGGCGGCGGCATGGGGCTCGAGGCGCTGATGTCGTTGCCGCTGCGCGAGGCGCGGGAGCAGTTCGAGTGTGACTACCTGAGAGCCCAGCTGAGCCGCTTCGGTGGCAACATATCGCGCACGGCGTCATTTGTCGGCATGGAGCGATCGGCCCTGCACCGCAAACTGCGGGCGTTGGACATCAGCATTGGCGACCGGGACGAGCCCGTTGTGGCCAGCGAAGCCGCCGCGGGTTGAGGCAGCGGCGGGATGGCTTGCCTTGCTGCCCATCATGGAGCATTGTCCCGCCGGTCCAATGGGCCACGCAAACAACGTGCAAGGCGGTAGCAGGCAAGCCCGATGAAAATCATTATCTGTGGAGCAGGGCAGGTCGGCCGTGGCATCGCCGAACGTCTTGCCGTCGAGAACCACGACGTCACCGTAATCGACATCTCCAGTGAACTGGTCGAGGCGATCTCAGCCAATACCGACGTGCGCGGCATCGTTGGCCATGGCGCACACCCGGATGTGCTCAATGAAGCGGGCGGCGCAGAGGCGGACATGATCATCGCAGTGACCTTCGTGGATGAGGTCAACATGATGGCCTGCGAGGTTGCCAAGGCGCTGTTCAACATTCCCACGCGGGTGGCGCGCGTGCGCGACCAGTCCTACCTGATGCCTCAATACGCCAAGCTTTTTACCCGTGAGAATACCGCCGTCGACGTGGTGATCTCGCCGGAGGTGGCGGTTGGCGACATGGTGCTGCGCCGGCTGGCGCTGCCTGGCGCGTTCGAGGCGATCTATTTCGTCGATGAAAAGGTGCTGACGCTCGGCATCAAGATCGAGGAAGACTGCCCGGTCATCAACACCCCGCTGTCGCAGCTGTCGGGACTGTTCCCCGATCTGAATGCCGTGGTTTGCGGCATCGTGCGCGATGGCAAGCTGTTCGTCCCTCACTCGGCTGAACAGATGCTGCCTGGTGACCGTGCCTACGTGATCAGCGAGCGAAGCCAGGCCTCTCGCGTGCTGGCGCTGTTCGGTCACGAGGAACGCCCTGCACGGCGGGTGTTGATCGGCGGCGGCGGCACCATCGGCACCTACGTGGCGCGCAAGCTTGAGGAGCGGGATCCGCACATCAAGGTCACCATCATCGAGAACAATCTCGCCCGGGCAGAACAGGTCGCCGATGAGCTCGACAACGCAGTGGTGCTGCACGGCTCGGCACTGGACGCATCGTTGTTGCAGGAAGCCGAAATCGCCCGCACCGAGACCTATATCGCGTTGACCAATGACGACAAGGTGAACGTGCTGTCGGCGATGCTGGCCAAGCAACATGGCGCGGGCACGGCCTCCTGCCTGGTGACCAGCCTTGACGCGCGGCCGCTGGTGTCGCCGCTCGGAATCGACTCGTACATCGACCCCCGCTCGGTGACCGTTTCGTCGATCCTGCAACACGTCAGGCGGGGCCGCATTCGCGGTGTCCACGGCGTGGAGGCAGGGGAGGGTGAAGTGGTGGAAGCCGAAGCGCTGGAAACATCGCCGATGATCGGCAAGCCGCTGCGCGAGGCCGAGCTTCCCGACGGCATCCGTATCGGCGCAATCGTGCGCGACGACGAGGTGTTGATTCCGACGGGCGATACGGAGATCCGCCCGAATGACCGGGTGGTGATGTTCGCCCTGCGCGACAAGATCGAGGAGATTCAACACCTCTTCCGCGTCAGCATCGAGTATTTCTAGGCGATGTATGCCGGATTTTGCCGGTAGCGCATTCCATAAAGTGGAATTATAGTGGACTAAGCATTCGAGCGGGGCTGGGGAGTGGACCTGGCTTTTCGCGCCCTGTTCCGAGTGATGCGGCAAGAACAATAAGAGAGGCCTAAATGGCACAAGAAAAGGCGCAAAACCTTCAGGACACCTTCTTGAACACGGTGCGGCGGAACAAGGTTTCCGTAACTGTGTTCCTTGTCAACGGGGTCAAGCTTCAAGGTGTCATTACCTGGTTCGACAATTTCTGCGTGTTGTTGCGGCGCGATGGCATGTCGCAGCTCGTCTACAAGCACGCGATTTCGACCATCATGCCCGCCCAACAGATCTCGCTTTACGACGAAGACGGCGAAAGCAATTGACCGCGAGCCGCTTTTGCACAGGCAGGGCGGCCGTATCAGCTTCGCGGGCAAGGGCGTGAGCAACCATGGCTGAGCGGTCCGGCGAGGGCAGCGGCGTAGAGTTCCAGATCGAAGGACCCGAGGTCACGCGGGCCTTTGTGATTCACCCCGACGTCAAGACTCGTGGCCCGGCGCAAGGCGGCTGGCGCGATGCACAGGCGAAGCTTGATGAAGCGGTGGGCCTGTCACTGGCCATCGAGCTGGAAATTGCAGAAGCCATCATCGTGCCGCTGTCCAAGGTTTCGCCTGGCGCGTTCTTTGGTACCGGCAAGGTGGCCGAACTGGGTGAACAGATCGAAGCGGCTGAAGCCGACATCGCCATTCTGAACGGGCAATTGTCACCCGCCCAGCAGCGCAACCTGGAACGGGCATGGAAGGTGAAGGTGCTGGACCGCACCGGCTTGATCCTGGAGATATTCGGCCGTCGCGCCAACACCCGCGAAGGCACGCTGCAGGTGGAACTTGCGCACCTGAACTACCAGAAGAGCCGGCTGGTTCGCTCGTGGACCCACCTGGAGCGCCAGCGCGGCGGGGCAGGTTTCATGGGCGGTCCCGGCGAAACCCAGCTCGAAGCTGACCGCCGCATCATCCAGGATCGTATCACCCGTTTGAGAAAACAGCTCGACCAGGTGGTGCGCACCCGCACGCTGCACCGGGAGAGCAGGGCCAAGGTGCCGTATCCGGTGGTGGCGCTGGTGGGCTACACCAATGCCGGAAAGTCAACACTGTTCAACCGGCTGACCAGGGCGGACGTGCTGGCCAAGGATCTGCTGTTCGCCACCCTTGACCCGACCATGCGCCAGATCGAGCTGCCAAAGGGCCGCAAGATCATCCTTTCGGATACCGTCGGCTTTATCTCTGACCTGCCTACGACGCTGGTCGCCGCGTTCCGGGCCACGCTGGAAGAAGTGCTGGCGGCGGACGTCATCCTGCACGTGCGTGACATCTCGCACGCCGAAACTGAAGAGCAGGCCGCCGACGTAATGGCGGTGCTGAAGGACCTCGGCGTCAGCAAGAGCGCGCGCGACGAGATCATTGAAGTCTGGAACAAGATCGACCTCCTTGACGCCGATCATCGCGCCGCCCTGAACACCGATGCCGCCAGTCACGAGGCTCGCGTGGTGCCGGTATCCGCCGTAACGGGTGAGGGGGTGGCGGCGCTGCTGGTGCGTGTGGAGGACGCACTGGCGGAGCACAACCCGGTGTTCAGCATCGACCTGGCGCCGGAGGACGGCGCGCAGCTTGCCTGGATCTATGGCCATGGCGAAGTGCTGGACCGGAAAGACGGCGAAGACGGCCGGATCAGGCTGACGGCGCGGTTTGACGTGCGCCATGCTGGCACAGCGGCCAAGCAACTCGGCGGGCGGCTCAAGCCTGCAGATGGCGCCTAGATGTGGAGCATCATCCGGCCTGCTTGTCGCGGGCCCTTATTTCATCCCAGATAGTGTCCATCTGGTCGAGCGTGGCCTCATCAAGATTGCTGCCGTGCACTTCAAGTTGTTCTTCCACATAATTGAAACGGCGCGTGAATTTGGCGTTGGCGTGGCGCAGCGAATCCTCGGCATCCAGACCAAGGTGCCGGCCCAGATTCACCATGACGAACAGCAGATCGCCAAACTCTTCTGCCTGTTTGTCCCTCGGCATGGACTGGCGCGCTTCGGCCAGTTCCCTGGCTTCTTCCACCACCTTGTCGAGGACATGGGAAATGTCCGGCCAGTCGAAGCCCACTTTCGCTGCCCGCTTCTGCAGCTTCAGCGCGCGGGTCAGGGCGGGCAGGGCCGCAGGAATGCCATCCAGATGCCGGACATGCTGCTTGTCCGTTCCCTCGCGTTCCTCGGCCTTTATGCGTTCCCAGAAGCCCTTTGCAATGCCGGCTGAGCGGGCCGCTTCGTCGCCGAACACGTGCGGATGACGGCGGATCATCTTGGTGTTTATGGCCTCGACCACATCGTCGAAGCTGAAATCGCCGGCCTCGCGGGCCATCTGCGCGTGATAGACCACCTGCAGCAGCAGGTCGCCCAGTTCCTCGCACAGATCATTCATGTTACCGCGCTCGATGGCGTCTGCGACCTCGTAGGCTTCTTCCAGCGTGTACGGGACGATGGAGGCGAAGTCCTGTTCCAGATCCCACGGGCAACCGGTGCCGGGCGTGCGCAGTGCGGCCATGATCGCCAGCAAGGTGGCGATGTCGCGCTTGGGCATCTGGGTGGTATCAGCGGTCATGGCAGGCGAGCCTAACAGCAGGGGTCAGGTCAAACCATCTGGCCGCCTTGCGTTATCCCCATATCTGTCATTCGCATAATATATATTATGGAATATTATTGGTGAGCCATTGACCGGAAATCCGGCCTCATGCGTCCACGCCGACAATCCTGTACGTGCTGTCGGCTATATTGCCCTGCCAGAACCACAGCGCCAGCAAAGGCTCGTCGTGTGTCGTCGTGGCATGGCGCTGATTGGATGCATGCACGAATGCTTCTCCGGGTGCGCGCCTCACGTATGGCGCGTCATCCATCTGCCAGTCTGCGGCACCGCTGAGCACCAGGTAATGCTCGACCGCCTCGTGCCAGTGGCTGGGATACACGGTGTTGCGCGCCTGCAGGTACAACCCGAAGCTCACTTCAGAGCTGTGGATCATGCCCCTTGGCCCGACCGCCTCGACATAGGCGTAGCGCCCCCGGAAGCTCTGCGGCATTTTCATACCGCCCTCCGACCACACCAGCGAACCACCAAGTCTCTCAAGCTCGTCTCGAAGGCGTTGTGTGATGCACAGGCCCGCAAGAGCCGCCACATAATCCGCGCTCAGGTGAGCCGGTACGCCTGAACCGGTCCGTAAGGTATCAGGCACGGCAATGGCGGCAATACGATCTTGAAGGCCGCCATGGCCTGCAGCCGCCCACGCGTCGCCCATGGCGGCCAGCAACGCCTGCATGTCAGAAGATCTCCACCACCATGCCGTCATACGCCGCCGTGACGTGTGCCGGCGTCGAGTCGCACATGGTGCGGTAATCCAGGTCCACATGCATGTTGGTCAGGATGGCGCGCTTCGGCTTCATCCGCTCGATCCAGGCCAGCGCGTCCTCAAGGTTGAAATGGCTCGGGTGCGGCGTCGTGCGCAACGCATCGATGATCCACACATCGAGGTTTTCGAGGTGCGGCAGCACGGCGTCGGGAATGTCCTTTACGTCCGGCGTATAGGCCACATCGCCCCAGCGGAAGCCGAGCGCGTCGATGTCGCCATGGTTAACGCGGAAGGCGGTTGCCTCGATGGCGCCGGCGGCGCCGGTGGTGCTGACAGTCTTGCCGGGCTCGATCGAGTTCATCTCCAGGATCGGCGGATATGACGAGCCCGGTGGCGTGATGAAGCAGTAGCTGAACCGGGTCATCAGCATGTCGGCAGTCGCGTGATCGGCCCATACCTGCACGCGCTGGCGCATGTTGATGGCGACCTGACGCAGGTCGTCGATGCCGTGGGTGTGGTCGGCGTGTTCATGGGTATACCAGACGCCGTCCAGCACGCCGGCGTTGACGCTGTTGAGCTGGGCGACGAGGTCCGGCGTGGTGTCAACCAGCACACGGGTGAGGGCCTCCCCTTCCCGCTTCTCCAGCAGCACGGAACAGCGCTTGCGCACGTTGCGCGGCTCGTTGGGATCGCAATTTCCCCAGTTGTTGCCGATGCGTGGCACACCACCGGACGAGCCGCAACCGAGGATGGTCATGGTGAGGCTCATGCGGCCTCCCGGTATTGCGCGGGCCGGTCTGCCTTGGAAAACAGCCGGAAGAAATTGTCAGACGTGATGCGCGCCATGTCTGCCACGGGCAACCCCTTCACCTCGGCCAGACAGGCCAGCGTATGGGCGGTAAAGGCCGGCTCGTTGGACTTGCCCCGGTGTGGCGCAGGCGCCAGGTACGGCGCATCGGTTTCAACAAGCATCCGGTCGAGCGGGCAGATGCGGGCAGCCTCGCGGATTTCCTCCGCGGTCTTGAAGGTGAGGATGCCCGAGAACGACAGGTAGGCACCCAGCGCCAGACCGCGTTGGGCCAGCTCAATCCCTGATGAGAAGCAGTGCAGCAGCGGCTTGAAGGCCCCCTTCCGCGTTTCCTCTTCCAGTATTGACGCTGTGTCATTTTCAGCAGAGCGCGAGTGGATGACCAGCGGCAGACCGGTCATGCGGGCTGCAGCGATATGAGTGCGGAAACCCTGCGCTTGCGCCTCGCGCGGGCTGTTGTCGTAGTGGTAATCCAGCCCGGCTTCGCCAAGACCGATGCATTTGGGATGCTCGGCAAGATCGGCGAGTTGTGCAGCCGTCACGTCGAGCTCTTCATGGGCGTTGTGCGGATGGGTGCCCACGGTGAACCAGACCTCGGGGTGCGCCTCGGCGATGGCGCGGATGGCGTCGTAGCGCTTGACCCGGGTGGAGATGGTGACCATGGCGTGGACGCCGGCCGCATGAGCGCGCGCAATCACCGCGTCGATGTCCTCGCTGAGAACGTCGAAGTCGAGATGGCAGTGGCTGTCGACGATGGCTGGCTTGCTCACAACGGCCCCAATCACGGTCAGGCTACGGTATCCGGTTCAACGTAACGCGGGAAAACGCCCTCGGGTTTCGGTAGCGCCGTGCCGGACACCAGCGGGGCGCACTCCATGCGGAACTGGCGCTTGTCTTCGGCCACGCTCAACAGGTCGAGCAATTTGGCCGCCCCTGCCGGAATGAACGGCTGCGCCGCCGTCGCCACCACGCGGATCACCTCTGCCGTGGTGTACAGCACCGTGTTCATGCGGTCGGGATCGGTTTTCTTCAGCGCCCAGGGTTCCTGACCGGCGAAATAGCGGTTGGCGTCTGCCACCACCTTCCAGATGATCTCGAGCGCCTTGTGTATGCGGAACTGGTCCATCTCGGCGCGGGCCGCGTCAAGAATAGCGTACGCGGCATCGAGAATTTCGCGGTCATCGGCAGTGAAATCGCCGTGCATTGGCACCTGGCCATCGCAGTTCTTGGCGATCATCGAAAGCGAGCGCTGTGCCAGGTTGCCGAGGTCGTTGGCAAGGTCGGCATTGACGCGGTTGACGATGGCCTCGTGGCTGTAGTTGCCGTCCTGGCCGAACGGCACCTCGCGCAGGAAGAAATAGCGCACCTGGTCGACGCCGTACTGGTCGATCATCGACTGCGGATCGACCACGTTGCCGACCGACTTGGACATCTTCTCGCCGCGGTTGAACAGAAAGCCGTGGCCATAGACGTGCTTCGGCAACGGCAGTCCTGCAGACATCAGGAAGGCCGGCCAATAGACCGCGTGAAAGCGGATGATGTCCTTGCCGATGATGTGGGCATCAGCCGGCCAGAACCGTTTGCGCGGGCCGCCCTCGATGTAACCGGTGGCGGTCAGGTAGTTGGTCAGCGCATCCACCCACACATACATGATGTGGCCCGGCGCATCCGGCACCGGGATGCCCCAGTCGAAGGTGGTGCGCGACACCGACAGGTCTTGCAGGCCGCCCTTGACGAAACTCACCACCTCGTTCTTGCGCTCCTGCGGGCCGATGAAATCCGGCTGGTCCGCATACAGCTTGAGCAGCTTGTCCTGGTAGGCAGACAGCTTGAAGAAATAACTTTCCTCCTCCACCCATTCCACCGGCGTGCCGGTCTTGATCGAGTACTTCTGGCCGTCGCGGTCTTCCAGCTCGTCGTCGCCGTAGAACGCCTCGTCTCGCACCGAATACCAGCCGGCATACTTGTCGAGATAGATGTCGCCATTGGCCGCCATGCGCTTCCACAGCTCGGTCACGGTGTCGTAGTGGCGCTGCTCGGAGGTGCGGATGAAATCGTCGTTCGAGCAGTTGAGCGCCTCGACCATGGCCTTGAACTTGGGCGCCATCTCGTTGACGAACTCTTCCGCCGATTTGCCCTGCTTGGCCGCCGTCTGCTGGATCTTCTGGCCGTGCTCGTCGGTGCCAGTGAGGAAGAACACGTCAAACCCGTCAAGCCGCTTGAAGCGGGCGAGTGCGTCCGTTGCCAGCGCCTCGTAGGCATGGCCGATGTGGGGAGCGCCATTGGGATAGGAGATTGCTGTAGTGATGTAGAAGGTGGGCTTGTCGGTCATGTTGTTTTTCTTCAGGCCCGGCGGGCCTTGTCGATCTGCTCAAACGCCTGCAGCATGGTCAGACGCCGGTCGAGGTTTAGGCTATTTGTTTCGCGAATGCTACGGCTGATGGCGTCGTGCGCCTCGGCCAGCGCCAGGCCGGTTGCTGCAGTGTCCGGCGCGCGCGCAGCGTGGGCTGCAGCCTGTGTGAGCCAGCCATCCAGCAGTTCGCAGAAACTGGCAAACCGGTCTTCGGTTCCCCGGCCATGCAGGGCGTTGGCAACCGCAAAGCGGGTTGCGCCGTCAATGCGGCCACGCTGCGCGGCTTCGGCAAAGCGGGCAAACACCGTCCCTGCTCCGGTTTCGGCCAGAGACAGCGCCAGGCCCGGGCTGCCCTGGGCGATACCGGTCAACTTCAGCGCCTCGCGGCCCGCGCCGTCCGGCAAGCCTTCAAGCACGGCGCGGGTATCAGCCTCGCTGAGGCGCGCAATAGGCAATTCGATGCATCGCGAGCGGATGGTGCGCAGCAGGCGTCCGCGCTGACTGCACACAAGGATGAATACCGATCGCGCAGGTGGTTCCTCGAGCGTCTTGAGCAGCGCATTTGCCGCCGCCAGGTTCATGTCCTCTGCGGCATCGACGATGGCTATGCGCCAGCCCCCTGCTCCGGCAGTCTTGGAGAAGAAGTCGCCGACCTTGCGGCTGGTCTCGACGTTGATGACGGTCTTCAGCTTGCCGCCATCGGCGATCCTCTCGACGACCTTCAGGTCGGGGTGAGCGCGGGCTTCCACCTGCCCGGCCACATGATCGGACTTTGGGATGGCAAGGCTGTTCACCGGCGCGGCTGACGGATCCGGATGCCGCAACAGGAACTTGGCCAGCCGGTAGGCCAGCGTGGCCTTGCCGATTCCCCTGGGTCCGGTCAGCAGCCAGGCATGATGAAAGCGGCCTGAGCGGTAGGCGTCCAGCAATCGCTGCTCGGCCGCCTCGTGGCCCAGCAGAACCTGCGCGTGGCGCGGATGCAGCGGGCCTTCGCGCGGGTCGGGTTCATCGTCGTCCTTGCTCATGGCTGCTCCAGCGCCATGCGGGTCGAGACGACTTGCCAAATCCGCTGCTCAACTTCCTCTGGGGTCCCGGTTGCATCAATTATCTGGCACCTGTCTGGGTGTTCGTTAGCAATGTGAAGAAAGGCCTTCCGCAGTCTCACGTGAAACGACAGTCCCAATCGTTCGAATCTATCAGCCCCACCACGGGTTTTGGCGCGCATCAGGCCAATCTCTGGATCGAGGTCAAAGACAAGAGTCAGATCCGGTTGCGTCTCACCAACAATTTCCCGATCAATTGCCTCGATGAGGTTTAGACCAATACCGCCAGCTATTCCCTGATAGGCGCGAGTAGAGTCAGAAAACCGGTCGCAAATGACGGTTTTTCCAGACTGCAGCGCAGGACGGATAGTCTGGCCAAGATGGCTATCTCTTGCTGCGTAATTTAGAAGTGCATCAGCTGTTGGGCTCCAGCGGCCGGGTTCACCAGTCACCAGCAGTTCGCGGATTGCATCAGCATCGGGTGAGCCACCGGGTTCGCGGGTGGTCACCACGTCATGACCTGCCTGCCGCAGACGCTCCGCCAGTCGGGCAACCTGCGTGCTCTTGCCGGCGCCCTCGCCGCCTTCGAAGGTAATGAACAGGGGAGTTTTCATGGGGGCGGAACCTATCAACCGCCAAAGGTCATGAAAAGCGCTGAATCGAGCGCCCTGCTCCATATGCTGCCGGTTGGTTCTACGCTGTCGCGGACAATGACCGGACCGGACGAGACCAAC
>JAZBOA010000193.1:0-9395 GCA_036350935.1 Anderseniella sp.
TACATCCTCATCAATCTGGTGATTGACCTGGCCTACACCGTGTTCGACCCGAGGATCAGGTACTGATGGCAAGCGACACAAACCAGGTGGATTTTTCGGAATCGGCGGACGCCACGCTGTCATCGCGCAAGGATGTCAGCCTCGCCTCCATCATGTGGCGGCACCCATCGGTCTTCTGGGGCGGGCTGCTGCTGGTGGTCATGGTGATCATCGCGGTCATCGGACCGCTGTTTACCGTCGACCCGGTGGCATTGAACCCGATCAAGCGGCTGAAAGCCCCTTCTGCCGAGTTTTGGTTCGGCACCGATTTCCTTGGCCGTGACGTGCTGGCGCGCGTCATCCATGGCGCCCGGGTGTCGCTGGTCGTGGGGCTGGCGGTTGCAGTTGTGGCCGTGGTGCTGGGCCTGCTGATCGGGCTGGTGTCCGGTTACCTGCGCTGGCTGGATGCCATCATGATGCGGGTGATGGACGGACTGATGGCCATTCCCGGCATCCTGCTGGCTATCGCGCTGATCTCGCTGTCCGGCGCCACCCTGGTGACAGTGATCATCGCCATCGTCATCCCGGAAATTCCGCGGGTGGTACGGCTGATGCGGTCGGTGGTGTTGTCGGTCCGCGAGGAGCCTTATGTCGAGGCGGCAATCGCGTCGGGTACCCGGCTTGCGCCCATCCTGTGGCGGCACATCCTGCCCAACACCATTGCGCCGCTGATCGTGCAGGCCACCTATATCTGCGGCTCAGCGATGCTGACCGAAGCAATTCTCGGCTTCCTCGGCGCCGGCATTCCGCCAGAGATCCCGAGCTGGGGCAACATCATGTCGGAAGGCCGCACCTACTTCCAGCTGACGCCGTGGATCATCTTCTATCCCGGCATTGCGCTGGCGCTGACTGTGCTGGCGGTCAACACGGTGGGCGACGGCCTGCGCGACACGCTTGATCCGCGCATTGCGAGGAAGATGTGATGGCAACGCGCAAGGACGGAGAAACCCTCGTTCTGGACGTGCGTGGCCTGTCGGTCACGCTGCCGAGGGGAGCGGACCGCAAGTATGCGGTGGAGGACGTTTCATTCTCGGTGGGACGCGGCGAGATCGTCTGCGTGGTGGGCGAGTCGGGCTCCGGCAAGTCGGTCACCGCGCAAACGGTAATGGGTCTCATCCCGCGCAAGGAACTGACGCCGGTTGCCGGCGAGGCGTTGTTGCAGGGCGAGGACCTGCTGAAAAAGTCCGACGCCGAGCTGCGGCAACTACGCGGCGTGAAGATGGCGATGATATTCCAGGAGCCGATGACAGCGCTCAACCCGGTCATGCGGGTAGGCGACCAGATCGGCGAGATGCTGGAAATTCATACGCAAATGTCTGCCGGCGAGATCCGCGCCCGGGTGATCGAGGTGATGAAGGACGTCAACTTGCCGGACGTCGAGCAGATGGTGGACAGCTATCCGCACCAGCTTTCCGGCGGACAACGGCAGCGCATCATGATCGCCATGGCGCTGGCGCTGGAACCGGCGCTGCTGATTGCCGATGAACCGACGACCGCGCTGGACGTCACCACGCAGGCACAGATCCTCG
This sequence comes from Anderseniella sp., assembly GCA_036350935.1. Taxonomy (GTDB): domain Bacteria; phylum Pseudomonadota; class Alphaproteobacteria; order Rhizobiales; family Aestuariivirgaceae; genus Anderseniella. The sequence continues at coordinate 1,569 of JAZBOA010000193.1, forward strand.
ATCTCATCAAGGATATCCAGCGGCGCCACGGCACCGGCGTGATGTTCATTACCCACGATTTCGGCGTGGTCGCCGAGATTGCCGACCGGGTGGTGGTGATGCAGCAGGGCAAGGTGGTGGAACAGGGAACTGCCGAGCAGATTCTCAAGCGGCCACGCGAACCCTATACCAAGATGCTGATCAGCTCGGTGCCGAGCCTGGTGCCGCCGAAGCGCAAGCCGATCACGGCGGGAGAGCCCATCCTGGCCGCCCGTGGGCTGGAGAAGGTGTATGGCGCAAGCGGCTGGTTCGGCGCAGGCCGCGTGGTGCATGCGGCAAAACAGGTAGAGCTGGAAGTGCGCCGGGGCGAGACGCTGGGCGTTGTCGGCGAGTCGGGCTCCGGCAAGTCGACCGTGGCGCGCTGCATCGTCCGGCTGATCGATCCGACCGCCGGTGAAGTGCTGATCGACGGCAAGAACATTGCCGGCCTCTCGGCAGCGCAGATGCGGCCGTACAGGCGGGATGTGCAGGTGGTGTTCCAGGACCCGTACCGTTCGCTCAATCCGCGCCGCACGGTTGGCCAGTCGATCATCGAGGGGCCGATGAACTTCGGCCTTTCCGCGGCGGAGGCCCTGAAACGGGCCGGCAGCCTGATGGAGATCGTCGGCCTTTCGGCCGCCGCCCTTGACCGGTTTCCTCACCAGTTCTCGGGTGGCCAGCGGCAGCGCATCTGCATAGCCCGGGCATTGGCAATGGAGCCGAAGGTGCTGATTGCCGATGAAGCCGTGTCGGCGCTGGACGTGTCGGTGCAGGCGCAGGTGCTGAAGCTGCTGGACGACGTGCGCAAGCGGTTCGACCTGGCGATGTTGTTCATCACCCATGACTTGCGGGTGGCAGCGCAGATCTGCGACCGGATCATGGTGATGCAGAAGGGTGAAGTGGTGGAACAGGGGCTGACCGCCAGTGTCTATGCCAGCCCCGGGCACCCCTACACGCGGCTGCTTCTCGACGCTGCTCCAGGCAAGGATGCCTTCAAGCCAAAAAATCTTGTCGTTTGACTTTAGTCAAAGACGCTCCGGGCGCCCGCCGTTATCTATCCCTTTACGGATGACAGTTAGATTATTGTTCGTGTAAGGAGAGAGCTTCGATGGCCAATCCACTTTTGCCAAGGTTTTGGGGCAGCAGCGGAAAGAGCGACGACCTGTTTTCAAACCTGCACCGCGAGATTGATCGCGTTTTCGAGGATTTCACCCGCGGCGGGCAGCTGCCGTTTTCATCGGGCAACGGCAAGATGTCTCCCCGGGCAGACCTGTCGGAAACCGACAAGGAGATTGAACTGACGGTCGAATTGCCGGGTGTCGAGGAAGAGGATATCGACATCTCGCTTGCCGGCGAGATGCTCACGGTCAGGGGCGAGAAGAAGTCCGAGACCGAAAAGAAGGACAAGGACTATCACGTCGTCGAAAGAAGCTACGGCATGTTCGAGCGCGCCACGCGCCTGCCCTGCCCGATCGACGAGGACAAGATAGACGCGGTGTTCAGGAACGGCGTGCTGAAGATCACGCTGCCAAAGGCACCGGAGGCGCAGACAAGGTCGAAGAAGATCGCCATCAAGGCGCATCATTGACGACGACGAGACATCTTCCCGGTCTCCCCCGGCCCGGAAGATGAAGCTGGGCGGACCCGGACCCTGTTTCAGTGCGCAGGGATTTCGGGTCCGCCCGGCGACTTTACAGACTGGCTCCCCGCCGGCCGGGCGATCGCCTCATTTGCCAAACACCGAGGCCGTGCCATCCAGTGAAATGACGCGGTCATAGACCTCCGGCCGCCGGTCGCGGAATATTCCCCAGTAGCTGCGCTTTTCTGCAAGGTCATCCAGGTCGAACTCGTGGGTGAGCACCGCTTCTGAGTCGCGGTCAGCCTCGGCGACCTTCTCTCCGGTGAAATCGGCAATGAACGACGAGCCATAGAAGGTCATCTCCGTGCCCTTCCGCCCCGGTTCAGTGCCGATGCGGTTGGAGGCGATGAGCGGCATCAGGTTGGCACCGGCGTGGCCCTGCTGGACGCGCTGCCAGTGGCTGGCTGAATCCCAAGACGGATCAAGCAGTTCGGAGCCGATGGCAGTCGGGAAGAACAGCAGTTCCGCGCCCATCAGCGCCATTGAGCGGGCCGTTTCGGGGAACCACTGGTCCCAGCAGATGCCGACGCCGATGCGGCCGATGGCGGTATCCCAGACCTTGAAGCCGGTGTCGCCAGGCGAGAAATAGTATTTCTCCTGATAGCCCGACCCGTGCGGGATGTGGGTCTTGCGGTAGATGCCGAGGTTCTTGCCGTCGGCATCGATGATCGCAACGGAATTGAACCGGGCGTTGCCGGCCAGTTCGTAGAACGACACCGGCAGCACCATGCCGAGTTCCTTCGCCACGCCCCGGAAGTGTTCGATGGTGGGGTGACCGTCGGCCGGCTGTGCGCGCCTGTAGAACTCGGGCAGTTCGTCCTGGCAGAAATAGTAGCCTTCGAAGAGTTCCTGCAGCAGGGCGATGTTGGCGCCCCTGGCATGAGCCTCGCGCACCAGCTTCTCGCCGCGCTCGACATTCTCCTTCACCACGTCCGTACAGGCCATCTGGGTGGCCGCTACTGTAACCTTGCGCATGATGGGTCAGCCTCCATTGCTCTTGCACAGCGGCTCCTGCTGGGTGATGCAATGCACCCCGCCGCCGCCCTTGAATATGTCAATTGCCGGCACTGAAACAATCTCCCGGTCGTTGAACAGGCGGCGGAAAACGTTCTCGGTCACCTGGTCTTGCGGATCATCGAAACTGCACAGCACCACGCCGCCGTTGACGAACGAGAAGTTGATGTAGGAGCACGACAGCGGCTCACCATCGTGATGGCGCTCGGCCGGGGCATCCAGCACGATCACTTCCATGCGGTTGCCGTTGGCGTCGGTTTCCGCCTTCATGATCGCCTCGATCTCCTTCGCGGTCTCGTGGTCCGGGTGGGCCGGGTCCGGCTGGCCGTGCACCAGCACCACGCCGGGCTTCACGAACACGGCCAGCGTATCCACGTGGCCGTCAGTGCCGGCATCAAGCGTATCCGCCACCACGCCGCGCGGCAGCCAGATCGCCTTGCGGGTGCCCAGCTTGCCGTGGAACTCGGCCTCGATCTCCTCCCGGGTCCAGCTTGGATTGCGGTTGGGGTTCAACTGTACCGACTCGGTGAGCAGGATGGTCCCCTGCCCGTCAACATGGATGCCGCCGCCTTCATTTACCAGCCGCGAGGGTATGCGTTCGGCGCCCGCCTTCCCGGCGACGAAGCGGGCCACCAGCGCATCCGCCGAACGTTCCGGGAAGGTGCGCCCGCCCCAGCCATTGAACTGCCAGTCGACGGCGCCAAGTTCACCGTTCCCGCCGATTACGAAGGTCGGGCCGATATCGCGCATCCAGCTGTCGCCAAGCTCACGCTCAGCCAGCGAAACACCCCCGCCGAGATAGGCGCCCGCGGTATCCCGCTCGCCGGGCGGCACCACCATGACGACCGGCTCAAAGCGGGCTATCGCATTGGCAACACCGGCCCATGCGGCATATGCCTCTTCCGGAGACCCGATGAACTCAAAGACATCAGGATTGTTTGGCCAGGCCATCCAGGTCCGCTTGTGGGGTGCCCATTCGGGGGGCATGGTCCAGGGCATTTCTCACTCCGGATCGAGAGTCCATTGATGCATTCAGTCCATAGCACCGGCAGGGCGGTTCCACCAGTGATTGGCGCTTGTGCCGGCCGGCGGATGTTTCAATATCCACCGGCAACATGAAGGCTGTCGCACTGATGGGTTTCGCCGGCGATGTGACGGTATTTCATGACTCTAGGTCAGATCCGGCGCTGTCACTCCTGATCGCCAATTCGCTGGACAATCGTCGTCACTTGGCCGCATTTCACCGTTAACGCAAATCATACCGATACCGATTGCCTTGATGCGAGGATCCGATCCGATGAGCCAACGCCTTTTCCGCAGGCTTGCCGCCCTAATCGTGGCTTTTTCAACCACGCTGGCCGTGTACAACGTGGCCATGGCATCCGACGGTGAACCTGCCTCCGACAACGCGATCATCGAGATGAAGATTGGCAAGCTTGGCTTCCTCGTCGGCGTCTCGCGTGGCGATGGCAGGGTTTTCTACAACGGCCGTGAAGCGGAACTTGACATCAACGGGCTGCGTATCGGGCTGACCATTGGCGCCTCGTTCGCCAACATGCGTGGCGAGGTCTACAACCTCAAGCGTCTGGAAGACATAGCAGGCACCTACGTTTCTGCGCAGGCGTCGGTGGTGGCCATCAAGGGCGGCGGCCAGAACCTGGTGCTGGTCAACGAACACAATGTGCGGCTGGTGCTGTGGGGCGAGCAGACCGGCCTTGATGCCTCGCTCGACGCAGGCGGCATGGTGATCAGCCTTCGCTGACGTTCCGCAGCAAAACGCTCAGATCAGTCCCATCTGCTTCAGTGACCCGAGGTCCAGTGCCAGGTCGCGGCTCTGGAACTGGGCAAACACATCCGACAGGAAAGCCCGCAGCCTTAGACGCACCATGGGCGACAGGCTGACATACCCCTCAGTGAGAAAACGGCTGAACGAGAACGGCGGCTCCTCGGCCACTGCAAGCGCCTCGCGGTCAATCTGCGGGATATAGAGTTCGGCGTCCGCTTCGATTTCCTCGAACACGTCACGGGCCTGGCGGGTTACCAGCGGATTGCCAATGAAGCCATTGCGCACCAGGTAGAACAGTTCAGTAGAGAATGCGCCGTGCAGGTCCCGGGCCGTCATCAGGGATGTCAGCGACTTGTCGAGGACGAAGGCGATGACGAGTTCAAGGCCAGCGTCATGCGCGGCGTTGATGAAGTCCAGGTTGTCGACCACGGTGAAGAACGTGTCGAGGCCGTTGGCAGGCAGATCGACGACGTAGTCGCGTGACGGGTTGGCGAGGACGGCATCGAACAGGCGGATCTGGCCGGCCGTGCGCTCCAGGTCAATCAGCGTTGATCGGGCGGGAAAGAACCGGTTGATGTGGCCGCGCGGTTCATCGCAATCGAAGACGTGCGGGTCGCGGCCGGTCAGCAGCATATGATCGGTCAACAGTCGCGCAGTCAGCGTCTTGCCGTTGCGGGACTCGTCCGAGCACACCACGGTCATCCGGCTTCCAACGCGATCGCTCACATGCGTCTTCCTGTTGAGGAGCCGCCAACGCGTACGCGTGCGCCCGGTTGCGGCCGAATCAAACTCCCGAGATCACCTGCCAGCCTGACGGCAAGGCCGCGGCCGGAAAAGACCGGCTGCCGTGGCGCTGCCGGATGGCATGCACGGAGCCGCTCGCCATGTGGTGTGGTTCCGGCACCCGCGCAAGCCCGCCGTGACGGACACGGGGGCCGGAAACCATGCTTGCCTTGTACAAACAGGGGGCCGGTTACTTGGACTTGCCCTTGGACACGCCACTCGAACCAGCGCCGGCGCCGGTCAGCATCTGGACCAGGCGAAGCTGGCTGAACTCGGCGTCCAGGTCATCGCACCACTTCTTGACATAGCCACGCAACACGAACGAGAAATTGGCAGGCTTGCCTTCAGCATCCTTGTTGTCGACGAAGTTCTTGTAGGTGACGTTGGCAAGGTCAACCTGCTCTGCCGCCATCTCGTTGAGCTTCGGAATCTCGATCTCGCGGGCTTCGTTGACGTTGGAGAAATACCGCTGATAGGTCTTCTCGTCCCACTCGAAGAAGTTGGTTTCATTGATGAAATTGCGGGCGACGACATAGTCGATGCCCTGCACGTACTTGGTCACTTCCTGCAGTTCGTCCAGCGAGGCAATGGCCGGGCCAACCACGTGGATGAGGCCCATCTCGAACATGCCGTCGCGGGCCGCCTGCAGCACGCCGATCTTTTCGAAGGTGTCGAGCGCGTAGGACAGGTTGCCGGCCTTCAGGTCGACGATGGTCACCGGCACCTTGGCGGTTTCCAGGGTGTCGAGCACCTTCATCTGGTCGGCCACATTGTGCAGGTCGATGATCTCGGTAATGTTGGGGTAGAATCGCTGCAGCGTGCCGCGCGGGTTCTCCGTGTCGAAGGCGCGCGCCAGCACGTTGTTGCGGTGCAGATGATCAAGCAGGGCGCGCGAAATGGTGGTCTTGCCGACGCCGCCTTTGTCAGCTCCAACCATGATCACAACAGGTTTCATTCAGATAATTCCCTCTCACAAGTAGAACGTCATCCCGGCGACGGGCCTCACCGGGGTCGAATAGCATGTTAAAGGCCAACACGCTACAGATTAGGCAAGATTCAGACCGTCCGTACATCCATCAATAAGCGCAGGACACGCCTTGGAAAATCCGGCTGAGACATATCGCGAGGCGGCCCTGGGCATGACCGGATCAGGCTGGGGAGAGCTGGAGTTCTTCCGGTCGGGGCAGGCGCTGAAGATTGCGGAATTGCTCGATGCGAAGGCCGGCGAAGGTGTTGTCATCCTGCCGCCGCCAGCCGATGTTTTCAGGGCGCTGACGACGACGACGCCGGAAAGGGTTCGTGCGGTGATCCTGGGCCAGGACCCCTACCCCACGCCCGGCGATGCGCACGGGCTGGCATTCTCGATGGCGGCAGACGGGCGCCGGCTGCCGATGTCGCTGCGCACCATCTTCGAGACACTGGCGCGCGATACAGGGCTTGAACCCCCGCTCCACGGCGACCTGACCCGCTGGGCGCAGCATGGCATCCTGCTGCTAAACACGGTGCTGACGGTAGAGGCGGGCAAGGCGCACTCGCACAAGGGGCTGGGCTGGGAGGCACTTTTGCGGGAGGTACTTGAGCGGCTGAATGCACGCCAGAAGCCGGTGGTGTTCATGCTGTGGGGCAAGCCCGCACAGGCTGCCGGTGGCAATCTGGATCGCCAGCGCCACTGCGTGATCGAGACCGTACACCCCTCGCCGCTGGCGCGCGGGCGCGGACCGGTACACCGCTTCGTCGAGGCCCAGCCATTCCGCAAGGCCAATGACTGGCTGGGCGCGCACGGCCTTGAACCCGTCGACTGGTCGCTGTGTGATTGACAAGTCGCAATGCGAGCGCCTACGCAGTCAGCATTATCGTTGCGGCAAGAATTTTTGACCCGGAGAGTCTTGCATGTCCAGACCACCGTTGACGGCGTTCTCGCCCAGCTTCAACGGGCCCGAGGGCCAGGAAGACATGCCCTGGCTGATGACGGCCGGGCCCGTGGTGACGTCTCGCGAGGTGAAACTGGCGATGCTGGCCGACTGGAGCGTCCGCGACGCGGAGTTCATCTCGCTGGTGCTCAGGGTGACGGAGCAACTGCTCGATGTGGTCAATGGCAGTGAGTTGTACGACTGCATACCGGTGAATTTCCCGGGGCTTGCGGCACTCGAAAGCGTGCTCGGCGCACTGGCGCCGTCAGGCCGAAAGCGGCAAACGCTGGTGGCCGCGGCTGGCCCTTGCGCGGCGGAAGCATCCGGCATTCTCGAACATCTGAAGCGTCCTCACCAGCTGATGGGCGTGCAGGCGGGCAAGCCGTTGAGCCCACGCAGCCTGGCAAGGGCGCTCGATGGCGCACCCGATGTGCAGACCGTGGTGCTATCGCAGCTGGACATAACAACCGGGACAGTATCGCCAGTCGAGGAACTGGCGGGCAAGGCCCACGCGGCCGGCAAGAGCGTGGTGGTGGACGCCCGGCACGGGCTGGGAGCATTGCCGGTGGACCTCTCGGCCGGGCACGTGGATGCCCTGGTTACAGTGCCGTGGTGTGCACTGGGCGGGGTGCCGGGGTTTTCCTTCATCGTCGCGAGGCGCGACCTTCTGGGCGCAA
>JAZBOA010000194.1:0-8677 GCA_036350935.1 Anderseniella sp.
GACGTGCCGAAGACAGTGGAAATCGCGGTGGGCGAACAGGGTTCGGCTGCCGAGCATCACCATGTCAGCCCGGTCCATCCGGACTACAAGCAGCTGCCCGAGATGACCCGCAATGTCGAGGAAGCCAAGAAGCTTCTGGCAGATGCAGGTTATCCGGATGGCATCGATGTCGAAATTAGCTGCAAGCCCGACCCGGCATGGGAACTGGCTACGGTGGAAGCCATGGTCGAACAGTGGAAGGATGCGAACATCCGCTGCAAGATCAACGTGCTGCCGTCCGCCAAGTTCTGGGACGTCTGGGACAAGGTGCCGTTCGGCTTCACCAACTGGGTGCACCGCCCGCTCGGGTTCATGGTGCTCGGTCTTGCCTACCGCAGTGGCGTGCCGTGGAACGAGTCTGCTTACTCGAATCCCGAGTTTGACCAGATCCTTACCCAGGCTGAAGGCACTCTCGATATCGAGGCTCGCCGTGAACTGATCGGCAAGCTCGAGCAGATCATGCAGGAAGACGGCCCGATCATCCAGCCGCTCTGGCTGAAGATCTACATGCCGATGGACAAGAAGGTGAAGGGTTTCGAGCTGCACCCGACCCGCTACTTCTTCTGCGAGGATTACGCCGTCGAAGCCTGATCACCAGGCAAAGCGAAAAACCGCGCCCTTCCGGCAACTTGCCGGGAGGGCGTTTTCATTTTGGCGTTTGACGCCGAGCCCTCCGATGGTCCTAAATCGTATGCAGGCTAACGAGGGCGACCAACATGAATTCAAGACAATCGACTGCCGGCTTCATGGCGATGAAGGGGGCCGGCTATTACTCCAGGGCCACCATTGGTGCAAAGCACGTGATGGACAATGCTGCCGGTCTCGTGCTTGACGCGATCGGCCGCATGGCGCCTGCAGATGACGGCTCGATCTTCCGCGCAACAGACATGGGCGCTGCCGATGGCGGCACCTCGGTCGACCTGTGGCGCCGCGTTCTGAAGGACGTGCGCAAGCGGGTTCCGTCGCGTCCCATCGAGATGGTCTATACCGACCTGCCGCGCAATGATTTTGCCCAGGTCTTCCGGATGATCCACGGCCAGACCGACATCCAGAGCTATTATCCCGAGATTGACGATCTCTACGTGTTTGCCTCCGGCACCTCATTCCACCAGAACATTTTCCCGGCTGAAACGCTGGATCTCGGATTCTCCGCCACCGCCTCCCACTATATCTCGTCCACGCCCTGCAACATCACCAACCATGTCCACATGGTCGGCGCCACCGGGGCCGAACGTGAAGCCTTCGAGAAGCAGGGAGCGAAGGACTGGGAGACGATGCTGCTGCAGCGCACGCGCGAACTGAAACCCGGCGGCCGGCTCTGCCTGTTCAATTTCGGCATCGACGAGGAAGGCCGCTACCTGGGCCATACTGGCGGCGTCAGCATGTTCGACGAGTTCAACCGCCACTGGCGCGCCATGGCCGATGGCGGGCTGATCAGCGAGGAAGAGTACCTCAACACCAACTTCCCGCAGCATTATCGCACGGTGCCTGAGTTCATCGCTCCGCTGGAAGACACCAACAGCCCGGTTTACAAGGCCGGCCTGAGGCTCGAACTTGTCGAGACCCGGGTGGTGCGCTGCCCGTTCGAGCAGGATTTTACGGAGAACCACAAGGACGCCACCCGCTTTGCGGTGGAATACCTGCCGACATTGCGTTCGTGGTCCGAGGCGACCTTCCTCGGCGGGCTGGATGCTTCGCGGGACCCCGAAGAGCGGCAGTCGCTGATGGACGAATTCTATGGCCGCTACCAGCAGGCCGTGGCAACCGCTCCGCAGGGCCATGCCATGGACTATGTGCACGCCTACCTGATCTGCCGCAAGGAGGGCTGACCAGCGACATGGCGAAGAAGACAACCACGGCGATCGACATCGAGAAGGCCCGCCGCCTTGCCATGCGGGCGCTGACGAAGCATGGCGCTGCCCGCGCCAACGTGCGCTACCTTGTCGACCAGATCATCGACAGCGAGATGGTGGGCATGGCCAGTCACGGATTCTTCTGGCTGCCGGTCTACGTGTCTCACCTGAAGTGCGGCAAGGTGGATGGCAAGGTCAGGCCCACCGTCAGCCGCCTGTCGCCGGTGGCGTTCCGGGCCGACGCGCACTCGGGCTTTGCCCACCCGGCCATCGAGGCGGGGTTCAGGAAGCTGATCCCGGCGGCGAAGAAGTATGGCATTGCCGGGCTGTCGGTCACCAATTCCTACAATTGCGGCCGGCTTGCCGGCCACACCGAGCGGCTGGCTCGCGAGGGCCTGCTGGCATTCGGCTTCACCAACGCGCCTGCATCCATCGCCCCGCCCGGCGGCCGGAAGGCCGTCATCGGCACCAACCCCATTTCCATGGCGGCGCCCGACGGCAAGGGCGGCGTGGGCTTCGTGGTGGACCAGTCGTCTTCGGTCGTCGCCAAGTCCGAAGTGATGCGCCATGCCGCCCGTGGCGAAGCCATACCGCCGGGCTGGGCGCTCGATGCCGATGGCAACGTGACCACTGACCCGAAACAGGCAGCCACTATGGCGCCGGCGGGCGGCTACAAGGGCTTCAACCAGGGCCTGATGGTGGAAACCATGGCGGCGCTTGTGTCCGGCGCCACGCCTGGCTCGGTCATGTCGCCGTTTGCAACCGATGCGGGCGGCCCTTGCAATTCCGGCCAGTTCTTCATCGCCATTGATCCGCAAGGCTTCTCCGGCGCACTGTTTGCCGAGCGGTTTGCGCAACTGGCCGGCAGCATTTCAGCGCAGGGTGATGCTCGGCTGCCCGGCACCCGGCGTTTGCAATTGCGCGAAAACAGTGCCGCAGCTGGCACTATTGAGGTGGACCGGGACCTGTTAAAGCGGGTGAGAGACCTGACCCGCTGACCTGTTTCGGGAGCAACCGCCCGCATGGCCGTGGACTACGAAATCGACTGCGTTGTTGCTGGCGCCGGGGCGATTGGCCTCGCCGTCGCCCGCGAGCTGGCGCAGGCCGGGCGCGAAGTGCTGATAATCGAATCGGATGAGGCCTACGGCCGCGGCGTCTCATCGCGCTCCAGCGAAGTGATCCACGCCGGCATGTACTATACGCCCGGTTCGCTTCGGGCGAAGTTGTGCGTCGAGGGCAAGTGGCTGCTCTACGACTTCATGAAGAAGCACAATGTCGCCCACACCAATTGCGGCAAGCTGATCGTGGCGACATCCGACGAGGAAGTACCGATCCTCGAAACCATCATGCGCAAGGGCGCCACCAATGGCGTGGACGACCTGAAGCTGCTGGATGGCGCGCAGGCCATTGCGCTGGAACCGGCGTTGTCCTGCAAGGCCGCCATCCTGTCGCCCTCTACCGGCATGATGGATTCGGCCGGCATCATGCTGGCGCTGCTGGGCGAGGCCGAGAACGCCGGGGCGTCCCTTGCGGTCAGGACGCCGGTTGTGGGTGGCCGGGTCGGCGGCGCGCTGATCGAGATCGACACCGGCGGCGATGAGCCGATGACCATCGGCTGCAACCTGTTCGTCAACTCCACAGGCCTCTATGCGCCGCACGTGGCGTCAAGCCTCGAGGGGCTGGACGCGGGCCACGTGCCCACCGCCTACTATGGCAAGGGCAGCTATTTCTCCATCGCCGGCAAGGCGCCGTTCACCCGCCTCATCTATCCGTGCCCGATTGTCGGCGGCCTTGGCGTGCATCTTACTATCGACGTAGGTGGCCAGGCCCGCTTCGGCCCGGACGTTGAGTGGGTGGACGAGCCGAACTACGAGGTCGATCCCCGCCGCGCCGACGAGTACTACGCACTGGTGCGCAAGTATTGGCCCGGCCTGCCCGACGGCGCCTTGCAGCCGTCCTATGCCGGCGTCCGGCCCAAGATAGTGCCGCCCGGCGTACAGACCCAGGACTTCCGCATCGACGGTCCGCAGGTTCACGGCGTACCAGGTCTCATCAATCTTTTCGGCATGGAAAGCCCCGGCCTGACCTCGTCTCTCGCCATTGGCCGGTACGTCATGGATATTGTCCGTTCCATGTGATTTGCCTGATGATTGGGCATGGCACCAGCCAGCGTTATTTTTGGGGCCAGCCCCCCTGTGCCATTGCGCCGCACGCTTGCCCCGTTTCATACTAACCCTGCCGAAACTGCGCGAAAGAGTGAAAATTGCAGGTTTTCGGACGCTCAACAGCGGAGGGAGTTACAGCATGAAGAAGTTTTTGACGACTGCACTGGCGGCGGCTGCCCTGACTTCGGTCAGCTTCAGCGCGGCCATGGCCGAAATGAAGGAAATCACTGTCGCCTACTTCCTGGAGTGGCCGATGCCGTTCCAGTACGCCAAGGTGAAGGGCATCTATGACCAGGAAATGGGCGTGAAGGTGAACTGGAAGTCGTTTGACGCCGGCACCGCCATGTCGGCTGCCATGGCTTCGGGCGATGTGCACATCTCGGTCAGCCAGGGCGTGCCGCCTTTCGTGGTCGCTACTTCTGCCGGCCAGGACCTGCAGATTGCCGACGTTGCCGTTGTCTATAACGACAATGACAACTGCGTGGTGAAGACCTCGCTGGAGATCACCAAGGACAACGCCAAGGAACTGGCAGGCAAGAAGGTCGGCGTGCCGATCGGTACGGCTGCCCACTACGGTTTCCTGAAGCAGATGGAGCACTTCGGTGTGGATGTCGGCACCATGGAAGTTGTTGACATGGCGCCGCCAGACGGTGCTGCCGCGTTTGCCCAGGGTAACCTGGACATGGCATGCGGCTGGGGTGGTGCGCTGCGCCGCATGAAGGAGCATGGCAACGTGCTGCTGACCGGCGCCGAGAAGGACGCGCTCGGCATCTCCGTGTTCGACGTGACCTCTGTGCCGGCCACGTTCGCCGCCGAGAACGCCGAACTGCTGGCCAAGTTCCTGAAGGTGACCGCCGACATGAACGCCAAGTGGGCCAAGGGCGGCGCTGACGCCGACGAGATGCTTCCCGTGATCGCCAAGGACGCCGGCATGGACGAGCAGGCCACCAAGGATACCATGGCCGGCTTCGAGTTCCCGACCGTGGAAGCCCAGCTTTCCGAAAAGTGGCTCGGTGGCGGCACCCAGAAGTTCCTCAAGGAAGTGGGCGACTTCTTCAAGGCCCAGGGCAACATCCCGGCATCCCGCGACAGCTATGACAGTGCAGTGAACACCGGTCCGCTGAAGTCCGCTTCGGGCATGTAAGGCTGACACGCACACCGGGGGAGCCGCCGAACAGAAAGGCGGCTCCCCTTTCTCATATCGCCGGGTGGAGACAGCGATGGGTACCCTAATCATCGACGACATCTCGATGCGCTTCGAACTGCCTGACGGCAGCGCGGTCCAGGCGCTGAAGAACGTTTCACTGGAACTGAAGAAGGGCGAACTGCTCTCGGTTCTCGGACCCTCCGGCTGTGGCAAGACCACGCTGCTCAACATTCTTGCGGGGTTCCTTGCACCCACTGAAGGCAAGGTCATGCTGAATGATCACCGCGTCACCGGCCCGGCGCCTGAGCGCGGCATGGTGTTCCAGCAAGGTGCATTGTTCGAGTGGATGAACGTGCGCAAGAACATTGCTTTCGGCCCCGACATGGCAGGCAAGCCTGCAGGCGAAACCGCGAAGACCGTCGACCACCTGCTCAAGACCGTGGGGCTGCAGGATTTTGGCAGCAAGATGATCTACGAGTTGTCGGGCGGCATGCAGCAGCGCGTGGCGCTGGCCCGTTGTCTGGCCAACGATCCTGACGTGATCCTGATGGACGAACCGCTGGGCGCGCTCGATGCGCTGACCCGCGAGAAGATGCAGGGGCTTGTGCTCAAGCTGTGGAAGGAAACCGGCAAGACCATCATCCTCATCACCCACTCGGTGGAAGAGGCGCTGCTGCTGGGCGAGCGGCTGGTGGTGATGGCGCCGCGCCCGGGCCGCATCCACAAGGAGTACCGCTTGCCGTTCGCAGAGATGGGCGTCGGCAAGGACTTGCGCATGGTGAAGAAGGAGGCTGAGTTCGGCCGCAAGCGCGAGGAAATCCTGTCGATGATCTGGGACATGGAAGAAGAGATCATGGGCCGGCAGGAGGACGTGGCATGATTGTAGGGCTGATTTACCTCACGATTTTTGTCCTCGCCTTCATGGCGTACGGGTTCTGGGTGCGCTCGCGCGAGGCGGCCCACGACTTCACCAGCCTGAAGACCGTGACTTTCGGCGACGAAAGCGCGGTGATCTCCAACCGCTTTGCGTCCATCGTGTCAGTGGTGGCGCTGTTCGCACTGTGGGGTGCCTTCACCGGTTCGAAGATCACGCCGCTGCACATGCCAGGCCCCTTCATGGGCGACACCGGCTTCACCTACACCGCGACCAATGCCGCAGGCCAGACTGACGAGGCGCGGGTGAACATCCGGGTGCACAAGCTTGGCGAGGCCGTCGATTATCCGCCCGCCGACAGCCAGGACGGGTTCGCCAAGGACGACGCGGTGAAGATTGCTGCCTGGCGTTCCGGCCTGGTCAAGCCGCAGGACAATGACGAGGGTGGCGGCGAGGAAGGTTATCGCATTACCGCGATTGACGGTCAGCCCATCGAGCCGGGCAAGACGGTGAGTTTCGCCGATGGCGAGATCACCATGACCGGCCGGGGCTCGCTGTCGGTGAAGCCCGATACAGGCTGGCAGATGGAGCCGATCTGGCTGCCCGCGCCCGAGGCCGTTGTGGACCGGCTGGTGGAAACGGCGCGCGAGGGCTACAAGAACTACACCTTGTGGGAGCACCTCGGCTCGTCGCTGGCCCGCGTCATTGCCGGCTTCGTGATTGGCAGCATCATCGGCATTCCGCTGGGCTATGCCATGGGCCTGTCCGGCTGGTTCCGCGGCTGGTTTGATCCGATCGTCGAGTTCATGCGGCCCGTGCCGCCGCTGGCGCTCATTCCGCTGGTGATCATCTGGTTCGGCATTGGCGAGGAGGGCAAGGTCATCCTGCTGTTCCTGGCCGCGCTGTGGATCATGACCATCGCCGCGCGCGCTGGGGTGTCCGGGGTGAAGATTTCCAAGGTCCATGCAGCCTATTCGCTGGGCGCCTCCAAGTGGCAGATCCTGCGCCACGTCATCGTGCCCAACTCGCTGCCGGAAATCTTTACCGGCGCCCGTGTGGCCATGGGCGTGTGCTGGGGTACCGTTGTGGCGGCGGAACTGGTGGCGGCCGACAAGGGGGCAGGCATGATGATCGTCAACGCCTCGAAGTTCCAGCTCACCGACATCGTCATCATGGGCATCATCCTGATCGGCATCATCGGCTATGGCATCGACATCCTGATGCGCATGGCCGAGAAGTGGCTGGTGCCGTGGAAGGGCAGGGGCTGAGACCCCTGCCTTTGCCCAGTGCAGGCTGGATCAGGCAGGCGCGGTGTTGTCGCGCAACCAGGCATCAAGCATGTCGAACTTCATGGTGCCTGTTTCATAACGGTCGCTCAGGAATGACCATGCCTCGTCAGCGGATGCGGTGATCCCCAAACCGTTGATCACCAGAAAAGTGAATGTGGCAGCGAATGCCGTACGCTTGTTGCCATCGACGAATGGATGGTTTTGGGACAGGCTTTCCCATAGTGCGGCTGCTTCGGCAACGAGATCGCCGTAATATCCCGTCTGGGGTCTGAACAGGGTTGCTTCCAGCTGCCCGGGGTCGCGGGCGCCACTGGCGCCGCCGTAAATGGCAACTTGATCGTCATGGATCGCCATGACGTCTGCCACTATAAGATAATCCCGCATTGGACTGGTCTGACGCTGCGGCTACTGCGCAAGCTTGCGATATAATGGCGCAAACCGTTCGTGACTCTTCTTGTAGGCAGACATCACGTGCGCGCGTGCCTTTCCGGTCCTGCGCTGTTCGATCAGTCCCTCGATGGCTTCATCCACCAATGCTTGCAGTTGCCGGCCCTCTTGCCGGGCAAGCTCTCTCAACTCCGCCAGCAGCCTCGCATCCACCTGGGTCGCAAACTTCTCTCTTGGGTTTCCCATATCCAGCACCTGCACTTGGATGATCCAATGCATCATGATATATCATGATCCATCATGACATCAAGGTGTTGCTCACCTCGCCTTGCCGGACCTCATCCCCAGGTCGCGCATCACTTGCTCGACTGTCTCGACGAAACTGTCTGCCGTACCATCCTCCATGCGCCCCATGGTCGCCACGCGGAACGAACCGGCCGGGGCAGGACATTCCTGTCCGTCCATGATCACGAAGCCCCGCTGGCGCAGCCGCTGGGCGAAAGCCGGATAGCTATAACTGGGGTCCGACGGAGCTGCAAAAAGGGTCAGGAAGCCGCAAGCGGCATCTCCCGCATCCACCGCCGCCTGGAAGCCAAGTTGCGTCATGCCTGCCTGCAACCTCTGGTGCACCCGACGGAACCGGGCCAGCCGCACAGGCGGACCACCCTCGAGGTCAAGTTCGCGCAGTGCCGCCGAACAGGCGCTGATGGCCTGTGCAGGCGGCGTGCCGGGAAACCGGCCGGTGCGGTGGATGCCGTTCCACAGTTCGAAAAGGTCGAGAGCTGCAGACGGCGAACTGGCCAGCTTTGCGCCCAGAAGGTCGCGCCTCGCGACGATGAAGGAAAACCCCGGCACCCCGCCCAGTGCACACCACGGCACTGTAACCAGGGCATCCACGTGCCCGGCCGAGAGGTCCACCGGCA
>JAZBOA010000195.1:0-24321 GCA_036350935.1 Anderseniella sp.
CGCTGATAAAGCGTGATTTCGCCGTTCTTCAGTTTGAGCGTAGCCACCAGCACACCTCCAGCAAGCGTACGAAAAGTGTGCACAAATCTCCGTCAATGGCCAACCAATTTGAGGGGTCAAAACCGTAGTTTCAGCCGACTGTAACAAGGTGTAACAACGCAAAAACAGCATCAAAATTTGACGCCTGTCGCTAAGTTGCTGAAAAACTTGAAGGAAGTGGTGCCCAGGGCCGGAATCGAACCAGCGACACGCGGATTTTCAATCCGCTGCTCTACCAACTGAGCTACCTGGGCATGGGCGAGGGCGCCAGAAGCGCTGCCAGCGAGTGCGCCTTATAGGTGATCACCGGACGCCTGTCCAGCATCAACCGACGGCTTTTTGACGGGCGCAGGGTTGTCGCCGGCATGGCCTCGGCGGGCGCTCAGTCCTGTTCCCCGCCGCCGTCCTGGCGGGGGGCGGAATCACCGGCAAACTCGTCGAAATCCGGTGGTTCCACCGCCGGGATCGCATACTGTCCGCCCAGCCAGCGGTGCAGGTCCACATCGGCGCAGCGGGCAGAGCAGAAAGGGTGGTATTTCTGTGCCGAAGGTTGCTGGCAAACCGGGCAGGGGCGCCGTTTTCGCAGCCGTACCGGATGGGCGGTCTTGGGGGTGTCGTGCTTGTCCGCCACCCTCCTCAGACCTCCGGCAGCCAGTGCTTGTAGACGGGGTAGCCCGCCGCCTGCAGCATCTGCAGGGTTTCGAACACCGGCAGCCCCACAACGCAGCTGTGCGAGCCGGAGATGTAGCGCACGAATGCTGCCGCCTTGCCCTGGATGGCGTAGCCGCCCGCCTTGCCGCGCCATTCGTCCGACAGCAGGTAGGCGTCGATGTCCTCGCGCGACAGCCGCTTGAACCGCACCTTGGTGTCGACCACTTTCGACTTCTCGCGCCCGTCCGGCGAAATCAGCGCAATCGAGGTGAACACCCGGTGCGAGCGGCCCGAAAGCAGCAGCAGGGCCTCACGGGCATCTTCGGCTGACTGCGGCTTGTCCACCACCCGCCGGCCCAGGCTCACCACGGTGTCGGCGGCGAGGATGAAGGTGTTGTCGCCAAGATTGCGCACCAGCGCCGCACCACGCGCGGCCTGCGCCTTCTCCCGCGCCAGCCGCAGCGACAGGGCGCGCGGCGCCTCGCGCTTGCCCGGCACCTCGTCGACATCGACCGGGTTCAGCAGGTCAGGCGATATGCCCACCTGCTCGATGAGCGCCAGCCGCCGCGGCGATGCGCTGGCCAGCACCAGCTTCGGTTCGTTGTCAGACATCTGGTGCCCACCACCTGCAAGCCAATCCGGATAAGAAGGCCGTATGTGCACCGGATTCTGCCGTCTTGTCCAGCATGTCGCCCGTGTCCGGTTGGCGGTTTGTCAGCGTACGCTGGGCAGGCCGGTGCCGCCAAAACGTTCGGTGATGCGCTTGCGCAGCGCGTCCCGGCAGGCCCGGTAGGCATCGAGAATCTGTTCGCGGCTGCCCGCCGTCAGCGAGGGGTCGATGGTCGGCCAGTACTCCACGTCGATGGCCATGGTGCGGGTCATCTCCATCGCCTTGTGATGGGCTTCCGGCGACAGCGAGATCACCAGGTCGAAGCTTGAATCTTCCAGGTCGCTGAATGATTTCGCCTTGTGCCGGCCGGCATCAACGCCGATCTCGTCAAGCACCTGCAGCATGAATCCGTCCGGCTCGCCGGCGCGCACGCCGCAGCTGTCCACGTAGACCCGGTGGCCGTAGAAGTGCCGCATGAGCGCTTCCGCCATGGGCGAGCGGATGGCGTTCTGGCTGCAGGCGAACAGCACCGCCCCGGGCAGGTCCGCGCTCATGTTGCCAGGCGCTCCATTGCTAGCCGCGCCAGTGCAGCACGCAGACCAGCGTGAACAGCCGCCTTGCCGTATCGAAATCAACCTCGATCTTGCCCTCGAGCCGGTCCATCAGCGTCTGGCTGCCTTCGTTGTGCAGGCCGCGCCGGGCCATGTCGATGGTTTCGATCTGGCTGGGCGAGGCGGTCCGGATGGCCTGGTAATAGCTCTCGCAGATGCCGTAGTAATCCTTGACGATGCGCCGCAACGGCGACAGCGCCAGCCCGATGATGGCGCAGGTCTCGCCGTTCTTGTCGGTGATGTTGAACACCAGCCGGGTGCCGTCTATGGCGAGGTTCAGGGCATAGGGACCGCTGTCCCTGCCTTCCACCCTGAAGGTGTTGGACTCAAGCAAGTCGTAAATGGCCACCTTGCGTTCGTGATCGACATCGGCCGAGAACGTCCGGGACAGGTTATCGTCCAGGTTCACGCTGACCAGCTTGTCGGTATCTGCACCCATCAGCCCACCAGCGGCAGAAAGTCTGCCCTTCTACAACCCAAGGCACCGCGCCATATCCGGCATGGCATGAAGCCGCTCTCAGGGCAAGTTCAACCGAACGGCCACCGAGCGGGCGTGTGCTTCCAGGCCCTCGCTTCGGCCCAGCGTCACTGCATCCGGGCCGATGGCCCGCAGCGCCTCGGCGCTGCATTTCAGGATCGAGGTGCGCTTCATGAAGTCAAGCACGTTCAGCCCCGAAGAATAGCGTGCACTTCGCGCCGTCGGCAGCACGTGGTTTGGCCCGCCTACATAATCGCCGACAGCTTCCGGCGTGAACGCGCCGAGGAATATGGCCCCGGCATTGCGCACCCTTGCAGCAATCTCCTCGGCGTCGTCGCTGACGATCTCCAGGTGCTCGGGCGCCAGCCGGTCCACCAGCGGCACCGCCTCCATCAGCGACGGCACCGTGATGATGCAGCCGAAGTCGCGCCAGCTCGCCCCTGCGATGCCCGCCTTCGGCAGCGTGGCAAGCTGGCTGTGAACCTCCGCCGCCACCTGGTCCGCGAAGTCCTTGCTGGTGCAGATCAGGATCGACTGGGCATTGCTGTCATGTTCGGCCTGGGCCAGCAGGTCCGCCGCCACCCAGCCCGCATTCGCCGTGTCGTCGGCCATGATCAGCACTTCCGACGGCCCGGCGATCATGTCGATGCCGACGGTGCCGAACACCTGCCGCTTGGCGGCCGCCACATAGGCATTGCCCGGCCCGACGATCTTGGCCACCGGCCGGATGGTTTCTGTGCCGTAGGCAAGGGCGGCCACGGCCTGTGCCCCGCCGATGGTGTGGATCTCGCTGACCCCGGCAATACGGGCCGCCGCGATCACCTGCGGGTTGACCACGCCATCGGGCGTCGGTACCACCATCACCAGCCGCTCGACCCCCGCAACATTGGCGGGGATGGCGTTCATCAGCACGGAGGACGGATAGGCCGCCAGTCCGCCGGGTACGTAGAGGCCTGCCGCCTCGACAGCCGTCCAGCGGTGTCCCAGCTCCACACCCTTGTCGTCTGTATAGCGCTCGTCGCCCGGCAATTGCCGCTCGTGGTAGGCGCGGATGCGGCTTGCGGCGGCTTCCAGCGCGGCCAGCACCTCCGGTTCGCACTTGCTGGCCCAGGTAGCCATGCCGGCCGCGCTCATCTGCGCGCCTGTTTCCGGCAGCTCGAACCGGTCGAACTTTGCAGTATAGTCGCGTACTGCCGCATCACCGCGTGCGCGCACCTCGGCGAGGATGGCGGCAACCGCGTCATTCACGTCTGCCGATTGCTCGCGCTTGTCGCCCAGCAGCCGGATGAATTCCGCTTCGAAGCCTTGCGCTGTCGCATCCAGCCGCCGCGTCATGCCTTGCCGTCCCCTGCGCTCCCGCCGGCGTCATGCTCGGGCCGGGCGCGGGCTGCCCATTTCGGCCCCAGGTCCGCCATCGCCGCCTCGATGCACTCCACCGCGGCGCGGATTGTCCCGCCACCGGCAAAGGTTAGCACGACACTGCCCTCGGGCGCCGTGGCGCCGGGCTCGAAGGTGATCGCCAGCAGCGACAGTATGGCGGTCTTGTCGTCCATGCGGATGTTGCTTGCCGCCACGCGCTCGACCCGCGACAGCTGCAGTCCGGTCAGCCGGCGCTCGCCGCGATCGCTGCTGCCTGCTGCCGCGAGGTGATCAAAACGGTTGGCCACCAGCGCAAGCTTGCGCTCCCGCTTCAGCCAGCGGATGTCGCCGACGCGCATCACCGCGTCCTGCAGGTGCGCGGAAATCACCTCGAGGTCCTGGGGATCAAGGGCCGCCAGCTTCATTGTGGTATTGTCGGTCATGCCGTCTGTCGGGTCCTCGCTCAGTCAGCCGGGACGGCCCAACTGCGCGTCAATCGGAAATGCGCGAGATGTCTGCGCCACAGGCGCTCAGCTTTTCTTCCAGCGTTTCGAAGCCGCGGTCAAGGTGATAGACGCGGTGCAGCGTGCTTTCGCCGCGGGCGGCAAGGGCTGCAATGACCAGCGACACCGAGGCCCTGAGGTCGGTGGCCATGACTTCCGCGCCATGCAGTTCGCTGACGCCGCTGACCGTGGCCGTGTCGCCGTCCAGCGCTATGCGCGCACCCAGCCGCGCCAGTTCCTGCACGTGCATGAAGCGGTTCTCGAAAATCGTTTCACGGATCACCGAGGTGCCGCCGGCCATGGTCATCAGCGCCATGAACTGCGCCTGCAGGTCGGTGGGAAAGCCCGGATAGGGCTGGGTCTCGACGTTGACCGGCTGCAGGCCGTTGCCGTTTCGCGCCACCCGGATGCCCTCGCCGCTGGCGCTGATCTTCACGCCGGCGCTGGCAAGAATGCCGAGTGCCGTTTCGAGATTGTCAGCGCGCCCGCCGCGCAGCAGCACGTCGCCGCCCGTCATCGCAACCGCCATCGCGTAGGTGCCGGTCTCGATCCGGTCGGCCAGCACGTCATGAGTGGCGCCATGCAATGCGCTCACGCCTTCGATGGTCAAGGTCGAGGTGCCGATGCCGCTGATCTTCGCGCCCATCTTCACCAGGCACTCGGCCACGTCGCAGACTTCCGGTTCGCGCGCCGCATTTTCAATCACCGTCTCGCCGCGCGCCAGCGTCGCCGCCATCAGCGCCACGTGGGTTGCCCCGACAGACACCTTGGAAAACCTGATGTGCGCGCCCTTCAGCCCGCCCGGCGCCTTCGCCACCACGTAACCCTGGTCGATGTCGATCTCGGCGCCCATCTGCTGCAGGGCAGCAAGGTACAGGTCGACCGGCCGCGTGCCGATGGCGCAGCCGCCCGGCAGCGACACCCGGGCCTCGTGGCAGCGCGCCAGCAGCGGACCCAGCACCCAGAAGCTCGCCCGCATGCGCGAGACCAGGTGATAGGGTGCGGTCGTGTCGGTGATGTGCCCGGCGGTGAAATGAACCGTCTCGCCGGACTTCATGTCCTCGCCAGGCCGCTTGCCGTCAGTGCGCTGGTCAACGCCATGATTCTGCAGGATGCGCTTGAGCAACTGCACGTCGGCGAGGCGCGGAATGTTGTTGAGCGTCAGCGTCTCGCTGGTCAGCAGGCTGGCGATCATCAGCGGCAGGGCGGCATTCTTTGCCCCGGATATGTTGATTTCCCCGTGCAGCTTGTTGCCGCCGGTGATCCTGATTCGATCCATGATCCCGCTGTTCCCCTGCTATGCCCGCCTGCCCACAATGATACATCCTGCTGGTTGGATCGTGTGCATGGCGCTACTTTGTGGCGGTTTCATGCACGTTTGAGGCCAGCGGGGCAAGTAGGGATATGACGCAGTGGAAACCTGTACAGCTCAATCCTGCGGGCGCTGCGGTTTCTCCGCCTTGCCGCCGCTGGTTTCGTCCGCGCCGGTGTCCCGTTCGCCCGGAACGGGCCGTCCGGCCTGCTTGCGGCGGGCGAGGTTGCGCCGCAGCGCCTCGGCCAGCCGCTTCTGCCTGTCCTGTTTCGGTTCGTGCGCCATCGCATAGCCAATCGCCGGGTTTGCCGGCAGCCGGTGCCGGGCGTCATGCGGCAATCTTCCACAACCTGTGCCGGCTGATCAATCATGCTTGCAGTGTTCCGGCGGCTGTGGCATTACGCGACCCGTATTTCCGGCGCCGGCCTGTTTCGCCGTGCGCCATCGTCAGGGAGTACAGCCTGGCCGTGTCGGGCTGCCGTAGCTCAGGGGTAGAGCACTCCCTTGGTAAGGGAGAGGTCGAGAGTTCAATTCTCTCCGGCAGCACCAGCCAGGCCATCAGGCGGGCTGGCCATCCCGGCTGCACGCACAGGACCGCAAACACCATGCACGGTGGGCAACCGCTCATGGTGACAGGCGGAAGGGGCCGGCAGCAGGACGAACATGGCTGACAGTCTCAGAAGTCCCGCTTCCGCAGCTGCCGCCTCGCGCTCCCGCCAGGTCATCGACCTGCCCCGGGTGTTCTTCACTATCGGCATGATGCTGCTGGTGCTGACCGTCTTCATGTTCCCGCCCGCCATCACCGACATCGCTGCCGGCAACGATGACTGGAAGGTATTTGCCGTCTCCGCCTTCGCCACCGGGTTTCTCGGCCTCATGCTGGTGCTGGTCAGCCGCGGCGCCTGGTCGGACCAGGTCTCGCTGAAGGAAGGCTTCGTGCTCACCGTGCTCAGCTGGGTCGTGCTGTGCGTCATGGCGTCGATCCCGTTCATGTTCATCGGCCGCGATGCATCGGTGACCAATGCCCTGTTCGAGGCGGTCTCCGGCCTCACTGCCACCGGGGCGACAGTGCTCACCGGCCTCGATAACCTGCCGCCCGGCATGCTGTTGTGGCGTTCGATCCTGCAGTGGATCGGCGGCGTCGGCATCGTCGTCATGGCGCTGGTCATGCTGCCGTTCCTGCGGGTTGGCGGCATGCAGCTGTTCCGAACCGAAAACTCCGACCGCTCCGACAAGTTCATGCCGCGCGTCGGCGAGGTGATCAGCCTGATCGCCGTCACCTACCTGTGCCTCACCGTGGCGTGCGGCTTTGCCTATTACTGGGCGGGGATGACCGCCTTCGACGCGCTCAACCACGCGATGACCACCGTGGCGACGGCAGGCTTCTCCACCCACGACAAGTCGTTCGGCCATTTCGAGGAAAAGGCCATCCACTGGGTCGCCATCGTGTTCATGCTGGGCTCCTGCATGCCGCTGGTGCTGTACATCAAGATGGTGCGCTCACGCTCGCTGGCGGTCTGGAACGACGCGCAGGTGCGCGGCTTCCTGCAGATCGCCGGCCTCGCGGTGTTCACCGTCACGCTCTGGTACCATGTCCGCCACGACGAACCGTTCTGGGACGTGCTGCGCGTGGTGATGTTCAACGTGGTGTCGATCATGTCCACCACCGGCTATGCGCTGGGCGACTATACCGACTGGGGCCCGGGCATCATGGGCCTGTTCTTCGCGCTGATGTTCCTCGGCGGCTGCACCGGCTCCACCACCGGCGGCCTCAAGACCTTCCGCCTGCAGGTGATGATGATGACCGCCTCGGGCTACCTGCGCCAGCTGATGAGTCCCAACCGCATCATCGTGCTGACGTTCAACAACTCCCGCATCACCAATGACATCGCCACCTCGGTGCTGGCCTATGTCACGGTGATGTTCCTGTCGGTGATGGTGTTCACCATCGCCCTGTCGTTCTTCAACCTTGACCTGGTGACGGCCCTGTCGGGCGCCACCGCCGCCATCACCAACGTGGGCCCGGGCCTGGGCGACATCGTGGGTCCTGCCGGCACCTATGCCAACCTCGACCCCGGCGCCAAGTTCCTGCTGACCATCGCCATGCTGCTCGGCCGGCTGGAGTTCTTCACGGTGCTGGTTGTGCTCAGCCGCTCGTTCTGGCGGTAGGGGGGTGGAGAAGTCTGAGAACCGTGATCGTCTTTTATGTGGATACAATTGTCATCAAATCAGGTCGGGTTTCCCCCTTGGCAGCATCTTTCGCCTGCTGACAGAAAACGGTTTCAATTCAGCTTGATCGCGCTCATCCGGTAATAGGTGAGAGAAAAGAAGAACCGGCCTTTTTGCGCCAGTCTGACCTGTTCATCAACCCAAGCTTGCGCTTCTTCCTGCGGCACATGGCCATTGTCGGCGGCATAGCGAGACATGAGATGCAGGAGCATGAAAGCAATACCATCAGGTTTGAGAGTGGTGTCGCAGAAAGTGAAGGGTTCAACCTCCACCGCGGTGAAGCCAGCATGCTTGCATAGCGTTGACCACAAGGCGGCAACACGCGCCTCCACATAGTGGTGGCTCCACGCAGCTTGTATCCGTTGCATGCGGGCTTCGTCTTCAGAAAACCAGTCGAGCGTTTCAAAGCCTGAATCCACTGCCACGAATCGTCCATCAGGTCGAAGGACCCGATGAGCCGCCCCCATTGCAGCTGGAATGTCCGCCAGGTATTCCAGGACTTGTACAGCGACTGCCTTATCCGCTTCACCATCTTGCAATGGCAAGTCGTGAGCCAGTCCATTTTCGATGCTGACTGCCGGATAGTCTTCACACCGCTCCAGCGCGCGAACCCGCATGTCGCCGCTTGGATCAACACCAACTACACGGCCTGAAGGACCGACAGCACGTGCGATCTCCTGCGTGAGTAAACCGTTGCCGCACCCAATATCTACCACCACATCCCCGGCAGCCAGATGTAGCGCATCAAGGGCCATCCGCCTTCGCCGGGTGACGTCTGCTCCCAGATAGGCGATTTCGAGAAGTCTGGTGGTTTCTTCGTCAAACTGAAGCATTGGCTTCCTTCAGCTGAGGCATTTTGGCCGGTTCATATCGGCCCAAACTGAGGCTTCTGTCCATCCGCCTGAATTGCAATCGTGAGTGCTGCCAAACAAACCGTCAACCACGCGATCAACCCCTCCACTGCCCGCGTCCACCTCAGCAGCCTCCCGCTCCCTCAATCCCCCGCCGCATCGCCGAGGTTGATCCGCCGCCACAGTTCCGGGCGCTCGAACGTGCCCTGCCAGAGGCCGCGCCGCGCGGCCTTCGCCGCCACCTCGTCGCGCACATAGCGGTGCTCGTGCTGGAGGTAGGCCAGCGCCCAGCCGTCCGCCACCATCTGCCGGTTCAGTTCCGTCTCGCCCGCCGTGCACACCGCCACGGTGCGGCCATAGCGGTCCACGTCGACGGTCCGGCAGGTCACATCCTGGCCGCCAATCAGCTTGCGCAGGTGATCCCGCGCCCGCCGGCCGCACGGATAGGCCTGCCCGCGCGCGTCCTGGCAGCTCTGGTTCAGCTCTGGCGCGTCGATGCCGTGCAGGCGGATGTCCTCGCCGCCAGCCATGGGGCGCAGGCTGTCGCCATCCACCGCGATCATGTTGCCGCTGAAATTGCCGCCGGGGACCAGGTCGAGCCCATAGAGGATGAGGCCGGTAAGCCCGATGACCGTCAGCGCATCCAGCGCAATGCGCCATTTCGGCCGGGCAGCAACAGGAGATCGCCGGCGGCGGCGATAACGGCTCATGCGCCGGACTTGCTCCAGCGCGCGGCGGCCTTGTCATCGCTCTCGCGGGCATCGACCCACTTGGTTCTCTCGCCCGCGCCGCCTTCCTCAAGCTTCCAGAACGGCGCCTTTGTCTTCAGCCAGTCCATCAGGAACTGGCAGGCCTCGAAGGCGGCCTCGCGGTGCGACGAGCAGGTGATCACCAGCACGATGTCCTCGCCCGGCTCCATCCGGCCATGGCGATGCACGATCAGGCTGGCGTCCAGCGGCCAGCGCGCGCAGGCCTCGCGCTCGATGGCCTCGAGCGCCTTCTCGGTCATGCCCGGATAATGCTCCAGCGTCATCGCCGACACCTGCTCGCCAAGGTTCAGGTCGCGCACCGAGCCGAGGAAGATCGCCGTGCCGCCAATGGCGTGGTTGCCCTGGCGCAGTGCGGCAAGTTCCTCCGCAAGGTCGAACGGCTGTTCCTGAACCCGGATCACGGCTGTCTCTCCACGCCTTCAGTCCTGCTGCTTGAGCAGGTTGTTGAGCAGGTCTTCGGCCTGCCGGGCGCCGTCCCTGCCGAGCAGTTTCTCGGCCTCTCCGCGCAGCGCCTGGCCGGCCGCCTCTACATTTACGCCAAGCTTGCCCAGCGTGTCGAACGCCGATTGCGGGTCGTCGAGAATGCCTTCCACGTCCGGGTAAATCTTCGGCGCAGCCCATGGCCCGGAAATGATCACCGGCACCGGCAGCGCCATCATCTCTTCCCCGGCTGCAAGCTGGGCCTTCGGCGCCACCTTGAAGTCCAGCCGGCGGCGCAGCAGGTCAGCCTGGCCCGCGCCGGTGACCTCGAACCCTGGCCCCCGCGCCAACAGCGCGTCCGTGGCGGCGATGCCGTCACGAACGGCAAACGCAGCGGTCAGTTCATCGAGCCGGGTGCTGCCATTGCCGGAGCTTGCGGACCAGCCGTCGAGGATCGACCCCTGAACGGCGCCGGTCATCGCGGTGATGTCGATGCCCTCAACCGCGCCGTTGCGCAGCTCTATCTGCGCGGTGCCGGCGAGCGTCGATACCATCTCGCGCTGCGAACTGCCGGTGGCGCCCAGCTCCAGCGCCACGTCGGCAGCGCCGCTGATCGCCGTGATGCCCGCCAGGTCAGTGAACAAGGCCTGCGCATCCACGCCCGTGGCGTTCAGCGTCCCGGCCAGCCGGGGCAGGTTCTGGCTGCCGTCGATTTCCATGCGGCCGGTGGCCTTCGTGCCGTAAAGCCCCAGTTCGTTCAGCGTGGCGGTGAGCTTGCCATTGTCCAGGGTGGCGTCGATGGAGGCGTCCTTGAAGCTCAGCTTGCGGTAGACCACCTCGCCGACCCGCAGCCGCAACGTGGCGTCGGCCATGGCAAGCCCGGCGAGGCTGACCGGCGCATCGCTCCAGCCGTCAGCAGCCTGATCCGTGCCGGCCTGGCCGGCGCCTTGCGGTGGCGGCGCATAGGTGTTGAGGTCGAGCCGGTTGACGCCCAGGCTTGCCTCGACCTTGGGACGGCTGCCGCCGGTGATCACCCGCACCAGCCCGTTGGCTGACGCACCGTCCATGTTGAGTTTCGCGTCTTCCAGGCTCACCCGGCCGTCGCTTATTGCCAGTGCACCGTTCACCGACACATCCTTGAGGCCGGGGCCGTCGGCGGTTTCCCAGCCTCCCCATCCGGCCAGCTTGCGAAGGTCCGGCGACGACAGATCGGCCTTCCCGGCCAGGTCGAGGCCACCGGCCAGCCGGGCGCGTCCCGAGATTGCGGCTTCCAGCAGCCGGGCCTGCAGCGCCAGCTCCACCGGCGAGCCCGCCGCCGCAAGCCGCGCCGGGTCCAGCACGAACAGCTTGAGGTTGACCAGTTCGTTGTTCCAGCGCAGCGAACCATCCGCCTTGAACGGCTTGCCATTGAGCGGCAGGTCGATGCGGGCATTGATGCTGGCGGCGCTGAAGCCGGTGCCGGAGCGCTCGTCGCTGAAGCTGAGGCTGCCATCGACGATGCGGACCGACGCCACGCTTGCCACGGCCGGCGATGTCCCGCCGCCGCCGGCGTTCGCGCCCGGCGTGCTGGCGGCGTCCGGCAGCGCCCAGTTGGCGCGGCCCTCTCCATCGATGGCCAGCGTGACCCGCGGACGTACCAGGGTGATCTCGCGCACCTCGGTGCCGCGGGTGAAGAACTGCCACACGGAGACTCGCGCCTCGATGCGTTCCATGGAAACGGTCGTGCCATCGAACATGCCTTGCGGGTTGGACAGCGTTGCCCCGTCCACCGTCACGGAGGCTTCGGGAAACAGCGCCACCGATGGCGGCTTCAGCAAGGTCAGCGTGCGGCCGGTGTGACGCGCCACCGCCTGCTGCAGTTGCGCGGTGATGAACTCTCCACCCAGCATGTACGGCAAACTGGCCACGACCGCCGCCAGCAGAAGCACCAGTCCCAGCGCGGTGATGACAAGATATCTCATGGGGCAATCCTTAACTGATTCGCTGTGCCGCCGGTGGCGGTTTGCCGATGCCCCTCCGGCTCATGGCAAACACTGAAAAAGTGTCAGAAAATTGGTTGGCGGCTGTGCAGCCGCGTCCTATGGTGGCGCCCCATCCGCCACCATTTGCCGCCGCCACAGGGCCAGACAAAATGACCTCCCAGCCGCTTTGGACACCTTCGCCCGACCGCATCGCCAACCACCGGCTCAGCCGCTTCATCGAGGCGGTGAATGAAAAACACAGTCTGAACCTGTCCGGATTCAGCGGCATTCACGCCTATTCAGTCGATCGTGCGGCGCAATTCTGGGCCGATGTGTGGGAGTTTTGCGGGGTCATCGCCGAAACGCGCGGTGAGCGGCTGGTGGTTGATCAGGACCGGTTGCCGGGTGCGCGCTTCTTCCCCGACGCCGTACTGAACTTCACCGAGAACCTGCTGCGCCGCAACGATGACACGCCAGCCATCATCTTCCGGGGCGAGGACAAGGTGCGCAAGTCGGTCACCTGGGCCGGACTGAACAGCGCCGTGTCGCGCATCGCCCAGGCCTTCGCCGCCATGGGGTTGGAGGCTGGCGACCGGGTGTGCGCGGTGATGCCGAACATGCCGGAATCCATCATGGCGTTCTGCGGCGCCAACGCGCTGGGCGGCATCTGGTCGTCGTGCTCGCCCGACTTCGGCGTTCAAGGCATCCTCGACCGCTTCGGCCAGATCGAGCCACGCGTGCTCGTGGTGTGCGACGGCTACTGGTACAACGGCAAGTCCTTCGACGTGACCGCCAAGATCGCCGAGGTGGCGGCGAAGCTGCCCAGCCTCGAGAAGATCATCGTGGTGGATTACCTGGGCCACGCGGCGGACATGGCGGCAAGCCTGCCCAACGCCGAGACGCTTGACGCCTTCATGGCGCCCTACGCGGCAGGGCCTGTCCAATACCGCCGTTTGCCGTTCGATCACCCGCTCTACATCCTGTTCTCGTCCGGCACCACCGGCGTGCCCAAGTGCATCGTCCACCGCGCCGGTGGCGTGTTGCTGAAGCACCTGAGCGAGCACCAGCTGCACTGCGGCATCAACCCCGGCGACCGGCTGTTCTACTTCACCACCTGCGGCTGGATGATGTGGAACTGGCTGACCTCGGGTCTTGCTTCGCAGGCAACACTGATGCTGTTCGACGGCTCGCCCTTCGCACCGGACGAAAAGGTGCTGTTCGATTTCGCCGACGAGGAGCGCTTCAGCATTTTCGGCACCTCGGCCAAGTTTATCGACGCGGTGAAGAAAACCGGCTGGCGGCCGAAGGACACCCATTCGCTCGCCACCGTGCACTCCATCCTGTCCACCGGCTCGACGCTGGTGCCGGAAAGCTTCGACTTCGTCTACGACGCCATCAAGGCCGACGTGCACCTGGCTTCGATGTCCGGTGGCACCGACTTGTGCGGCTGCCTTGTCGCCTCCAACCCGTTTGGTGCCGTCTGGTCGGGCGAGATCCAGGCGCCAGGGCTGGGCCAGCACATCAAGGTCTATGACGATGACGGCAAACCCATGGCCTCGGGCAAGGGCGAACTGGTGAACGTCAACTCGTTCCCGTCCATGCCGCTCGGGTTCTGGAACGACGAGAACGGCGAAAAGTATCACAACGCCTACTTCGCCCGCTTCCCCAACACCTGGTGCCAGGGCGACTTCGCCGAATGGACGGAACATGGCGGCATGATCATCCACGGCCGTTCCGACGCCACGCTGAACCCCGGCGGGGTGCGCATCGGCACCGCCGAAATCTACGCCCAGGTCGAGCAGATACCCGAGGTCATCGAAGGCTGCGCCATCGGCCAGGACTTCGACAACGACGTGCGGGTGGTGCTGTTCGTGCGCCTCGCCGAAGGCGTCGAGCTCGATGATGCGCTGCAGAAGAAGATCCGCGACAAGATCAAGACCGGCGCTTCGCCGCGCCACGTGCCGGCCCGCATCGTCGCGGTGGCCGACATTCCGCGCACCAAGTCCGGCAAGATCACCGAACTCGCCGTTCGCGACGTGGTGCACGGGCGCACCGTCAAGAACGTCGAGGCGTTGGCGAACCCCGCTGCGCTGGACCTGTTCAGGGATATTGAGGAGTTGAAGAGCTGATTTTCTGGCGCAATTCCGGACGGAAAACCGCTTTCCACTGTTCCTGGAATTGCTTCAGCCCGCCAGCACCCGCGTCGTCGGGAAGGTGATGTCGATCCGGGTGCCCTTGCGCGGTTCGCTGGAGATCGAGAAGCGGGCCCGGTTGGCTTCCACCAGCGCCTTGGTCAGCGGCAGGCCGAGCCCGGTGCCTTGCGCCTCGCGCCCCACCGTCTCGATGCGGCTGAACGGCTGCATCGCCTCGCGCAGCTGGTCCTCGTCCATGCCGACGCCGGTGTCGGCCACCGACAGCAGCAATTCACCGGCTCCCGTCATCCTTGCCGAAATGATCACCTGGCCGCCGGGATCGGTAAACTTGATGCCGTTGGAGATCAGGTTGAGGATCACCTGCTTCACAGAACGCTGGTCCGCCACCACCTGCGGCAGCCCGGCGGCAATCGACTTGCGCAGCACCACCCGCGCGCCCGTCGCCTCGTTCTGCATCAGCTTCATGCAGGTGTCGGTGATCACGCCGAGATCCACCGAGGTGAAATTGAGGTCCAGCTTGCCGGCCTCCACCTTGGACAGGTCGAGCAGGTCGTTGACCAGCGACAGCAGGTATTCGCCTGAGGTGTGAATGTCGTTGGCATAGCCTTCGTAGCGTTCGTTGCCGAGCTTGCCGAACTCGCCCTTCCGCATCACGTCGGAGAACCCGAGGATGGCGTTGAGGGGCGTGCGCAGTTCGTGGCTCATGCGCGCCAGGAACTCCGACTTCTGGCGGCTGGACTGTTCCGCCCGGTCGCGCGCCTCGCGCAGTTCGGCTTCGGTCTTCTTCCACTGGGTGATGTCGCGCAGCACCGCGCAATAGGCCGATGCCGGAATGCCGCTGATGCCGGCGCCGACCCGCCGCATGGTGAGAAACAGCGGCACCTCGCCGCCATCCTGCATGCGCGCCGTCACTTCGCGGCCTGAGTTGAACAGGCTCGACAGCCCGCGGTCGCCAAGTGCCGCCACATAATCGCGCACCGTCTTTGCCGACGGCTTGTCCATCAGCGCCGCCAGCGGCGTGTCGATCACGCCGGCCGCATGCACCCCGAACAGCGCTTCGGCCCCGGCACTCATCCAGTTGATGTCGCCGGTCTCGTTCAGGAACACCACGCCGTCGCTGGCGGTGTCGAGGATCGAGAACAGCTCGTTGATGTCAACAGGCTCAGCCTTTTGCTGCCCGTCGCTTGCTGGCGTGCCGGCCGGGCCCGCAGCGGGTTCACTGCTGTCCGCTTCGGGCCGTGTGGCATTTTCAGTTGCCACAGCCGGTTGCGATGCTGTGTCCGGACCCGCGCCAACCGGTTCCACCGCCTCATTCTGAGTACCGGCGGTGTCCTCGCTCGGCGTGTCAGGTTCCGCTGGCGGCTCAGGCGCAAGTTGAACCTCAGGCGCTGGCGGCGGTGCAGCCGTCACTGCCCGCTCGCCGGTGCCGCCGGTGCCGGTGGGAGCGCCGGACAGGATCGCCAGCGGCATGGCGCCATCGTTCCACGGGAAGGTCGATTTCTCCACCCGGACGCTGATTGCGTTGCCGTCCCTGGCCAGCAGCGTCACGCTGCCTGCCTTGCCCTCGACATCGGCCACCGCGGCGGCAATGTCGTGCCGGGCGGCCAGGTCATCATCCGTCTCGTATCCCAGCAGCCGGGCAGCCGCCGCATTGGCGTAGACCAGCTTGCCGCCCCGGTAGAGCAGCACTGCCCGCTTTACCGCCGACAGCGACTTGCGCACCACGGGCGAGACGTCAAACCGGGTGGCCGTGCCAGCCGGTTCCGGCACCGCCTGCGGTGGCACTTCCGGCTGTGCTACGGGTTTGCGCTGCCCGGACATTTCGGGAGGATCGCCGCTGGCAAGCCCTGCCGCCTCGATGGCGGCGCGGATTGTTTCGAGGCTGCCAGACGCGGTTTGTCCGGGCTGGACGCCCCGCGCTGCGAGCCGGGCAGCGGGTTCTGCCGCCTGTTCTTCCGGTGCCGCCGGTGCGTTGCCGGCAGCGCTGGCTGGTGATGACAGTCCTGTCTGCTGTTCCAGCACGCGCCGGTCCGTCACGTCCTCGAGCACCACGCTGAAGCCGGCCGCGTGGTCGTCTGCCTCTCCAAGCCTGCGCGCCATCAGCCGGAAATCGCGCACGCCATAACCGGTCTTGAGCCGCGCCGACGCACCTGCCATGCCGGCCCGGTCCGCCCTCGCCATGAGGCTGTCTGCCACGTCGCCGCCGGTCATGCCGGCCAGGTTCTCCGGGGCAGAGCCGCGCCAGATGCCGCGTGCTGCGGCATTGGCGAACCGCACCGCGCCGTCTGCACCGCAGATAACCGTCGCCACAGGCAGGCTTTCAAGCACGCCCGTTTGCAGCGCGGCGGCGCTGGCGCTGCCGTCGTGCCCGCCTGGGCTGCCTGGCACCCGGGTTGACTGGCACACCAGCAGCAGCCCGCTGCGGCCGTCCGCCAGCGCATGGACGTGCACCTCCGCGCTGAACGGTTCGTCGGACACCGCAGATGCGAATGAAATCACTTCCTGCCAGCTCTCGCCGCGCTTCACCTGCCGGGCCAGTTCCCGCACCCGGGCAACACCGGGGTCGGTATCGTCGAACGGCATGTCGATGAGATCGAACAGGCTGGAGCAGCCGAAGAATTGAACGCCGGCCCGGTTGGCCCAGACAACGCGCATGCGCTCGCCGTCCCACAGCCAGGCAGGCGCGGTCAGCGTGTTGAGGTCATCAAGGTTCGGCGCGGTCGTCTGCGTCACAACATATCCCCACCCGGCCTGGCTGCCCTTGCAGGCAGACAGCGCCGGATTCCCAGTTGCCGTCTGTATTGACAGCCGGTTTCCCGCCCCATGCCGGACCCCGGTCTGGCCGCATCCAGTTCTAGTCTAGTCCGGTTGCAAGCCATGCGTCCACGTCCTTGTTACGGTTGCGCCACGGGTGCGCCGGACCGGTCAATCTGGCACACCCATGTGTCCCGCTTCGGCCACCTGCTGCAAACGCGCATTGGTGTCTTGCAAAACCCGCGCCGTCGGCATAGTTTGCGCGGCGCTGAACGACCGGTTCGTTGTGCAGGCGTAGCTCAGTTGGTTAGAGCGCCGGATTGTGGATCCGGAGGTCGTTGGTTCGAACCCATCCGCCTGTACCATCTTCGTCCATGATTGCCTTGTCATGCCCCCGCCTGGATCACCAGCCGGGCCGCTGCCGTGGAATCATGTTTCGCAAGGCAGGATGGATAACGCTGCTGCAAACTGGACTCGACTGCATTCCCCGGCATAGGCTTCCGTTCTTCACGATACGTGAGAACAAGGGAGCTTTGAGTCCACCATGAAGAAAATCCTGAAGTACACCCTCGCCGCTGCCGCCGTTACGGCGATGTCGATGGCCGCCTCGGCTGCAGAGCAGCGCTTTGTCTCCATCGGCACCGGTGGCGTGACCGGTGTGTACTATCCGACCGGCGGCGCCATCTGCCGTCTCGTCAACAAGGACCGCAAGGAACACGGCATCCGCTGCTCGGTCGAATCGACAGGCGGTTCGGTCTACAACGTCAACACCATCCGCGCCGGTGAGCTTGAGTTCGGCGTCGCCCAGTCCGACGTTCAGGACAATGCCTACAAGGGCATCGGCAAGTTCGCCGACGCCGGCGCCTTTGAAAATCTGCGCGCCGTATTCTCGGTCCATCCAGAGCCGTTCACCATCATCGGCCGCGCCGGTTCCGGCATCAAGTCCTTTGAAGACCTGAAGGGCAAGCGCGTCAATGTCGGCAACCCCGGCTCGGGCCAGCGTGACACCATGGAAGTGGTCATGGCCGCGTTCGGCATGAAGATGGAAGACTTTGCGCTGGCTGCAGAGCTGAAGGGCTCCGAGATGGCCCAGGCGCTGTGCGACGACAAGATCGACGTGATGATGTACACCGTCGGCCACCCGGCTGCCGCCATCACCGAAGCCGCCACCACTTGCGACATCGAGATGGTCCCGGTCGAGGGCGCTCCAATCGACAAGCTGGTCGCCGACAATGCCTATTACCGCAAGGCCACCATTCCGGGCGGCATGTACAAGGGCAATCCGAACGACACCCCCACCTTCGGCGTGGGCGCCACCTTCGTGACGTCGTCTGACGTTCCGGAGGACGTGGTCTACACCCTGGTCAAGGCGGTGTTCGACAACTTCGAGGACTTCAAGAAGCTGCACCCGGCCTTCGCCAACCTGAAGGAAGCCGAGATGATCAAGGACGGTCTGTCCGCCCCGCTGCATCCCGGCGCCGAGAAGTACTACAAGGAACGCGGCTGGATGTAAGTCCTGCCCTCGCTTGGGCGGGAAGGCAGCCCCCTTTCCGCCCATGCGCCTCCATTTGATTCATCGATTTTGTTGATCCATTTGTGGCCGGCTTGAGCGGGAGGGCAAACCCATGAGCACCGGAACGGGCAAGCTGTCTCAATCGGCTTCCGACATCGCCGCCGAGTCAGATATCGGCGGGCGCCGGCTCACCGGCTCGCTGGGACTTTTCGTGGCGCTGGTTGCGTTCACATGGTCGTGCTTTCAGCTCTACATTGCCTCCGGCGTGCCGTTCTGGATAACCCAGCACCT
Source organism: Anderseniella sp. (assembly GCA_036350935.1). Lineage (GTDB taxonomy): Bacteria > Pseudomonadota > Alphaproteobacteria > Rhizobiales > Aestuariivirgaceae > Anderseniella. The sequence continues at coordinate 18,506 of JAZBOA010000195.1, forward strand.
TGGCATTCCGGCGGTGTTCAACAATACCGAATCCCGCATCATCCATCTTGCCTTCGCCATTGCGCTGGCGACGTTTTCATACCCGCTGCTGAAGCGCTCCGCCCGCCACACCATTCCCTGGTATGACTGGCTGCTGGCCATTGTTGGCGTCAGCTCGTGCCTCTACCTGATGGTGTTCAAGGACGACATCGCCGCCCGGGCGGGCCTGCCGACGCAGGGCGACATCATCGCCTCGTCGCTGGGGCTCGCTTCGCTGGCCATCGCGGTATTCCGCTCGCTCGGCCTGCCGATGCTGGTGGTGGCGGCGGTGTTCGTGTTCTACGTCTTCTTCGGCCATGTCGAGTGGCTGCCCGACGTGGTGCAATGGAAGGGCGCGTCGTTCGGCAAGGCGCTGTGGCACTTCTGGATGCAGACAGAGGGCGTGTTCGGGGTGGCGCTCGGCGTGTCCGCCTCGATCATCTTCCTGTTCGTGCTGTTCGGCTCGCTGCTCGAGAAGGCCGGGGCCGGCAACTACTTCATCAAGCTCGCCTTCGCGCTGCTCGGCCACATGCGCGGTGGCCCGGCCAAGGCGGCCGTGATGGCGTCCGCCATGTCGGGGCTTTATTCCGGTTCGTCGATCTCCAACGTGGTGACCACCGGCACCTTCACCATCCCGCTGATGAAGCGCACCGGCTTCACCGCCGAAAAGGCCGGCGCCGTCGAGGTGGCCTCGTCCACCAACGGCCAGCTCACCCCGCCGGTGATGGGCGCTGCCGCCTTCCTGATCACCGAGTTCGTCGGTATTTCCTATCCGCAACTGATGATGAATGCCATCCTGCCGGCGGCTATTTCCTACATCGCGCTGGTCTACATCGTGCACCTGGAGGCGCTGAAGCTTGGCCTTGAGGGCCTGAAGAAGCCGCCCACCCGCATCACGCTGGCGCAGAAGCTGATCGGGGTGCTCACCGGCTTTCTCGGCATGGCTGCCCTTGCCGTCGCCGTGTACTACGGGCTTGGCTGGATCAAGACGGCGTTCCCGGGCATGACCCTGTGGGCGGGTACAGGGCTGTTCCTGGTTGCCTACCTGGTGCTGGTGACGATTGCCGCCCGCCGTCCCGACCTTCAGGTCGACGACCCCGGCGCGCCGCTGCTGGAACTGCCGCGGGCAGGCGAAGTGGCGCTCACCGGCCTGCACTTTCTGCTGCCCATCGTGATCTTGCTGTGGTGCATCCTGGTCGAGGGCCTGTCGCCGGCCCTGTCGGCGTTCTGGGCCACCATGGCCATGACCTTCGTGGTGTTCACCCAGCACGCCCTCAAGTCGGTTATCCGCGGCACGCCTTATCTCACCGCCGACCTGAAACAGGGCGCGCGTGACTTCTGGGAGGGCATGATCGCCGGCGCCCGCAACATGATCGCCATCGGCGTCGCCACCGGCGTGGCCGGCATCATCATCGGCACCGTGTCGCTGACCGGCATGCACCAGGTGATTGGCGAGTTCATCGAGTTCCTGTCCGGCGGCAACCTGATCCTCATGCTGCTGCTGGTGGCGGTGATGAGCCTGATCCTCGGCATGGGACTGCCGACAACCGCCAACTATATCGTGGTGTCGTCGCTGATGGCCCCGGTCATCGTTTCAGTCGGCGCGCAGTCGGGTCTCGTGGTGCCGCTCGTTGCGGTGCACCTGTTCGTCTTCTATTTCGGCATCCTCGCCGACGACACGCCGCCGGTGGGCCTGGCTGCCTTTGCAGCCGCCGCAATCTCTGGCGGCGATCCGATCAGGACCGGTATCCAGGGGTTCACATATGACATCCGCACTGCGCTTTTGCCGTTCCTGTTCATCTTCAACACCGAACTGCTGCTCATCGACGTGACCTGGTGGAAGGCCATCTTCGTCGCCATCATCGCCACCATCGCCATGCTGCTGTTCGCCGCCGCCACGCAAGGATTCTGGCTGGTGCGCAGCAAGTGGTGGGAAACCGTTGCCCTGCTGCTGATCGCCTTCACCCTGTTCCGGCCCGGCTTCTGGCTCGACCAGGTGCAGCCTCCCTATGACGAGCGGCCCGGCACAGAGGTTATCCAGCTTGCCGCCAGCCAGCCCGCAGGCGAGCCCATGCGGCTGGTAATCCAGGGCCCCGACTTCGACAATCCCGACAAGATCGTCCAGACCACCGTGATGGCAAACCTCGCGCCCGAGGGCGATGGTGCAGCGCGGCTGGAGGGGGCAGGCCTGCTGGTGATGCCGGACGGCGATGTGGCCAAGCTCGAGGAGCCGATGGCAGGCACGCCGTTCTTCTCGCGGTTCCAGATGTTCGATTTCTACGCCGATCAGCCGGTGCAGGTCTTGCGCGCTGAAATGCCCGCTAGCCGGATGCCGAAGGAAGTGTTCTATATCCCGGCGCTGCTGTTGCTGGGCCTGGTGGTCTGGTCGCAGCGCCGCCGCCGTCTGGTCCCCATAGCAAAGCCCGCCTGAATGAACACGACAGATTTCCTCAGCGCGTTGTGCGACGCCGCCATCGCGGCCGCCCAGCCATCCGTCTGCCTGCCGGCCCACCTGCCGCCGAAACCGGAGGGCCGCACCATCGTTGTGGGTGCGGGCAAGGCATCCGCCGCCATGGCCGCTGCCGTCGAGGCGAACTGGCACGGCCCGCTCGAAGGCCTCGTCCTCACCCGCTATGGCCACGCGGTGCCGTGCAGGCATATCGAGATCGTCGAGGCGGCCCATCCGGTGCCGGACAAGGCTGGGTTCGATGCCGCCGCCCGCATTCACAAGATGGTGCAGGGCCTGAGCGCCGATGACCTCGTGCTGTGCCTGATATCCGGTGGTGGCTCGGCGCTGCTGACGGCGCCCGCCAACGGCATCACGCTTGCTGAGAAGCAGGCTGTCAACAAGGCGCTGCTGGCCTGCGGCGCACCGATCGGCGAGATGAACTGCCTGCGCAAGCACCTCTCCGCCATCAAGGGCGGCAGGCTTGCCGCCGCAGCCCATCCGGCGCGGGTCGTCTCGCTGCTGATTTCCGACGTGCCCGGCGACGATCCGTCCACCGTGGCCTCGGGCCCCACCGTGCCGGACCCGACCACGCGGCAGCAGGCCCTCGCCATTGTCGACAAGTACAGGCTGGACGTGGCGCCCTCGGTGCGTGCCTTCCTCAATTCGCCTGCCGCCGAAACGCCCAAGCCCGGTGATCCGGTGTTCGCCAATGCCGATACCCGGATGATCGCCACGCCGAAACTGTCCATCGACGCCGCCGCGCAGATTGCCCGCGAGGCCGGCTACAAGTTGATCGACATGGGCGATGATCTTGAAGGAGAATCCCGCGAAGTTGGCGCGGCCCACGCGAAGCTGGCTCTCGAGACGAAGGGCCCCGCTGTCATCCTGTCCGGTGGCGAGACAACGGTGACGCTGAAGGGCAAGGGCCGCGGCGGGCGCAACGCCGAGTATGCGCTGGCGCTGGCAATCGGGCTGAACGGCGCGCCGGGCATCTCGGCCGTGGCGATCGACACCGACGGCATCGACGGCTCGGAAGACAATGCGGGCGCGCGCGTGCTGCCGGATGTTCTGGCCAGGGCAAGCGCGAAGGGCGTGGACGCAGCCGCGATGCTCGCCAACAACGACGCCTACGGTTTCTTCGAGGCTACCGGCGACCTGGTGATGACCGGCCCGACGCTGACCAACGTCAACGACTTCCGCGCCATCGTGATTGAGGGCTGACAAGCGCAACCCGAAAAGCGCAGTCCCCCCGAAAGCGGGCATCAAACCGGCTTTCGCGCAAGTTGCGCGTCAGGAAAGTTTAGTCCAGCAGCGAAAGCGCGCGGGCGAAGAAGTCTTCTGCGCCGAAGTTGCCGGACTTCAGCGTCATGGCGAAGGTGTCGCCATCACGCCCCGCAAAGCACCAAGGCACGCCCGGTGCGATCTCGCGGCCAACGCTAAGCCGGTCGACGCCAAGCGCCTGCGTCACTGCGCCCGACGTTTCACCGCCCGCCACGACAAATCGCCTGACGCCAAGCCTGAAACCTTCGCTGGCAAGCTCCGCCAGCGCATGCTCCACCACCGCGCCGGCCCGGTCGCGGCCAAGCGTCTCCTGGGCGGCCAGCACCTCTGCCGGTTCCGCCGTAGCATAGACCAGCTTGTCCGCTTCGACAGGTTGCGCCCGTAGCCACGCCCGCGCGGTCTCCAGCGCCTCGCCGTCAGAGGCCAGCGCCACCGGATCGAGCTTCCAGCTTGCCGCTGACCTTGAATAGGCCGCCACCTGCGCCCTGGTCATCGCCGAGCACGAGCCTGATAACACCAACCGCCCGTTGCCCGTCGCCGGGTGTTCGATATCGCCGGTGGCGGCATCAACCAGCCCGCGCGCCTCCAGCAGCTTCGGCATGTCCAGCGCCAGCGCGCTGCCGCCGGTCACCAGCGCGAAACCCTGCACAGCCCCGGCGATGGCTGCCAGATCTGACTGCCGGATGGCGTCCGGCACCACGTGAACCACGCCGTCTGCAGCCAGCTCCGCAAGCCGGGTGCGGATGGCGTCCGCGCCTTGCGACACGACGCGCCACGGCAGATGGCTCACCTTGCCCTTCACCTGCGGCGCTAGCAGCCGCATCAGGTTGGAATCGCGCATCGGCGTAAGTGGGTGGTCCTTCATCGGGCTTTCCGCCAGCGGTACGTCGCCCACGAACAGAAGTCCCATGTAGATCGACCGGCCGTTCTCGGGAAATGCCGGGCAGTAGATGGTCTGCGCTGCGCCGAGCCTGTTCATGAGCGCTTCCGCCACCGGGCCGATGTTGCCTTGCGGCGTGGAGTCGAACGTCGAACAGTACTTCCAGTAGAGCTGCCTTGCGCCACGGGCGAGGAGCCAGTCTGCCGCCGCCGAGGTCATGGCGATGGCGTCTGCCACCGGCTCCGTCCGGCACTTGAGCGCGATGACTTCGAACGCAGCCGCCTCATCCAGCGGCTCGCCAGGCGCGGGCACGCCGATGCGCAGACCCACCTTGTGGCCCGAGCGGGCAAGGATGGCGGCAAGATCGCTTGCGCCGGTGAAGTCGTCTGCAATGCACCCCAGAACCACGCCCATGCGTCACTGCCCCTTGTATGCGTGATGGCCTCGCGGCATGGTGCCGGGGCACTTGTACTTCCTCGAATCCGGCAAAGCATACAAATCCATGGCACGCAAGGCACTGACCCTCGGCTCCGCCGTCATCGACATCATTGTCACCATCGAGCCGGATCGCATCGAGCAGATGCAGATGCGCAACGCCGACACCTCGTTCCTGCTGGTCGAGGAAGGCCGCAAGGTCGATGCCGAAAGTGTCACCCGTCATATCGGCGGCGGCGGCGTCAACACCGCCGTGGCGCTTGCCCGGCTGGGCTTCGACACCGCAACGCTGGTCAAGACCGGCGATGACCGCAACCGCGAGGATGTCACCACGCGGCTGGCGGAAGAGGGGGTGAGCCTCGATCATGTGTTGAAGGACCCCCGTCTCGCCACCGGTTCGTCAGTGCTGATTTCCTCCCATGACCGCAATGCCGGCATTTTCACCGCTCGCGGCGCCAACACCGCCCTGAAGCGCGAAGACCTCGACCGCCGGGCATTCGAGCGCGACCTGGTGTTCGTCTCCGGCCTGTCCAACGAGTCGGCCGACTGTTTTCCGGACGTGGTGGAGATGGCGCATGCAGCGGGTGCGCGGGTGGCCGTCAACCCCGGCATCCGGCAACTGTCGTCACGCGCGGAAGGCTTCTTTGCCTGCCTCGGCAAGATTTCCATCCTCACAGTCAATCGGGTCGAGGCGGAACAACTCGTCGCCCGCCTCATCGCGCAAGGCATCGCCGACCAGCAGGCGAGGTTGAA
>JAZBOA010000196.1:0-19563 GCA_036350935.1 Anderseniella sp.
CGCTGGGACGATTACGTCGAGGCCATCGACGAGATGTTCGAGAAAACATCAACGCCATATGCGCCATGGCATCTGATCCCTGCCAACCAGAAGAAATACGCGCGTATTGCAGCTATGGCTCACATCATTGAGCACCTGGCAGCCGACGTCGTTTTAGCTCCCCCCGCTTTGGACGAGGGAACGCTGGTCGAAGCCCAAAAACATTTCGATATCGAAGAATCGCTGCTGGACAGTCTGCGAGGCAGGACGGAATAGCATTTTGAACTGATTGCCGATGCCAATTAGACAACTGTAGATGTCCGGGCCGGGTCACGAACGGTCGGCTTCGTGCTTCCCTGAGAATGTCTCCTATCCCCCCGAAAGGTGCAGAATTTCGGATCAACTCAGGCAGTCCAAAATGTGCCACACATAGTCATCGCTGGCCGGATGGCAGTAGTTCGCTTAGCATAGGCAAAAAAAGATAGAGATGCGGTTCATATTAAACTCGGTACTACCTAAATGGATGATATTCTGGAGCTTCTCGCCCGGCTGGGCTTGGAGCGATACAGCTCAGCATTCGAGTCGAATGACGTTGATTTGGCTACGCTCCCGTACCTCACGGATGACGATCTCGCCTCACTTGGACTTTCGCTTGGCCACCGGCGCAAATTGATGGCAGCGATTAAGGAGCTAAGTGGCTCTCCGAAATCAATAGCGTCTAATGAGTTCTCGGTCGCATCAACCACACGCGTGGATAAAGCCGAACGACGACAGCTGACAGTTATGTTCTGCGATCTAGTTGGGTCCACAAAACTCTCAGCAGAGCTCGACCCTGAAGATCTGCGGTTCATCATGCGGCAGTATCAGGAAGCGGCTTCCAATTCCATAAAGGCGCATGACGGATTTGTAGCCAAGCTGCTCGGCGATGGCATTCTTGTTTATTTCGGATTTCCCAAAGCCAAAGAGAACGACTGTGAAAGGGCGGTTCGGGCGGGATTGGAGGTTATCGAGGCGGTTAATCAGATACGGACGAACACGAACACTATCCGGTCTCTTCAGGTCAGGATCGGTATCGCAACAGGCCTTGTCGTTGTGGGGGAAATGGCTGGTGCCGAAGCGATTGAGGCCCATGCTGTTGTTGGCGAGACACCCAATCTTGCCGCTCGTCTGCAATCTATCGCCGATCCTGGTGCTGTTATTGTCTCCTCGGAGACCAAGGATTTGGTAGGTGCCATTTTCGAGTACAAGGATTTGGGGTCGAAGAATGTTGCGGGGTTCGAAAGGCCTGTACACGCTTGGCAAGTGGTTCGGGAAGCTTGGGCCAATAGTCGCTTTGATGCTCTTCGCGGCGCCCATATGACTGCACTGATCGGTCGCGATGAGCAGGTAGAAATTCTCGGGCGTCGGTGGGCCGCCGCCAAGAATGGCAGTGGCAGCGTAGTTATGATCTCGGGCGAGACGGGCATAGGGAAGTCACGTCTCGTTCAAGCTTTACGTAGCGAGGTTGCCAACGATGCGTCGAACTGCCTGCAGTACCAGTGCTCCCAGTTCAGTATTGATACAGCGTTCGCGCCAATCGTTGGACACCTCGAGCATGCTGCCGGTTTCATCCATGATGACAGTTCCGATATCCGCGTAGCCAAGCTAGAGGCGGCACTACTGGAGCCAGAGCTCGGATCCGAGATATTGACGGGCCTTCTGCGGATACCGGGAAGGAGGCAAATTTCAGAAATCGAGCCTGATCCCGAACTGCGAAAGGAGCGCGTGCTCAAGGCTCTTATACACGAGATTGAGCTGCATATAGCGCGGGGACCGGTGCTAATGCTGATTGAGGACCTGCATTGGGCCGATGCATCAACCAAGGAGTTCATCGACCGGTTAGTCGAGGTCTGTGTGGGACGGCCACTGCTGCTCGTTATCACCACCAGGCCGAACTTCAACGCCCCTTGGATCGCTCAATCGCACGTTTCTTTCGTCATGCTCAATCGGTTGGATGCAAAGGGTATGCGAGCATTGATTCTGGCAACGACGAAAGGGAAGATGCTTCCGCAAAGTGTGATAGAGCAGATCGAGTTGCGCACCGACGGGATTCCGCTTTTTGTTGAGGAACTCACCCGCTCGGTCCTGCAGGCGGGGATACTTGAAGAAGCGGCTGATCGGTTCGTTCTAGCAGGCGCTTTACCCCAACAGGCAATCCCCGCGACGCTTCATGAAACCTTGACTGCCAGGCTCGACCGGATGCCGGCGAGTAAGGACACAGCACAGCTTGGTTCGGTAATAGGCAGGCAGTTCTCCTATCGCCTAATCTCGGCTGTATCCTCAAAAGAAGAGCAGCCGCTTGCAGCAGCGTTGTCAGACTTGGAAGCCGAGGGGATACTGTCACGGAGGGGGTCAGGTTCGAGTGCCATCTACGAATTTAGGCACGCTTTGATCCAAGAAGCGGCATACGCATCGCTCCTCAAATCACGACGTGCGGAGCTTCATGAACGCATTGCCCGATGCCTCCTTGGCGATATGCCAGGTGAAAGCGCATCTGATCCGGCGACGGTTGCTCACCACCTCACCGAAGCGGGCAAATTCGACGAGGCTGTGGACTACTGGCTCGCAGCAGGCGAGCTCTCGATTGAGACATCCGGGTACATCGAAGCCTTGTCGAATTTCTCCGTTGCACTTCGATTGTTGCAGCAGTTGCCTTCCGGCCCTGCTCGGCATGAACGAGAGATTGCCACATTGCTCTTGGCTGGTCCATGTCAGGTTCAGGCATTGGGTCCCGCGTCCGATGATGTATTTGAAACTTATTCGACTGCGCTCGCGCTCTGCGAGAACTATGGGACGCTGGAGCAACGCTTCAAAGCGCTTTGGGGCCTTTGGTTTTATCGTTTCATGGTGGGCGACGTGTCGAAAATGCACGATCTGGCCGAGCGGCTGATACCGTTGGCTCAGGACCTCGGCGACCCATGTTTGGTTCTGGAAGGCCATCATTGCGAATGGGCGGCCTTGTCCCTGCTCGGAGACCTAGATGGTGCGCTGCAATCCACCAAGGAAGGTATCAGGCGGTATCGGGCAGAGGACCATCACTGGATGACTTTTCACTACGGCGGCCATGATCCTGGCCTCTGCGCGCGAAACCTAAATGCGGTTAATCTCTGTTTGCTTGGCTACCCTGACCAGGCAAAGGTTGTTTCAGATGATGCCGTTGAGCGCGCTATAGCACTGGATCATGCCTACACGCTTCTGGAGGGCTTGTTCTGTGCGTTGATAGTAATGATGCTTCGCCGAGATTATTCGGCGGTGTGCGCACATGCGCGACATCTGATCGAGCTGACCGAGGCGGGACGCCTGCCATCTCAAGCGAAAGCTTTGGCAACAGGTTTTCTTGGATGGGTTCAGACCGAGACTGGAAACGAGGCTGCAGGCCTTTCGAACATGCAGTCTTCCGTTGCTGACTGGCAGAGTTTTTGGGGCGCATGGTGCTTCCCTCTTGATGCCGCCTTTGCATTGGTCCTCGCCCGTCAAGGTCACGCAGACGAAGCGCTTGAATTCATTGATACCTCAAGACAGGCGGGAGGTAGTACTGGCGGCACTTGGTGGGAGGCTGAGTTCTTGAGGGTACGTGGCGATACACTTCTACTGCGTAACCCCGAAGATCATGACGGTGTTCGTGAATCTTTGACTGAAGCGCTCGATGTTGCCCGCACTAGAAACGCTAGGCTGCTGGAATTGCGCGCAGCACACGATCTTGCGCGTCTATATGAGCAAGGTGGCGACTATTCAGCAGCGCACGACGTGCTTGCGCCCGTAGTTGCCTGGTTTGCTGAGGGTCATGACTTACCGGACTATGTTAACGCGAAGATCGAGTTGGATCGGATGAACCTTCGGCAATAAGAGTCTGAAGGGGGCAGCCGTTGATAAGATTGGTATGCTTTAAGGGACTCAACAGCAGGTTCCCGATACTTGGAAGAAGCCGAAATTGAAGCACCCTTCACCAAACGGTGGCGAATGACCAAGAGACGTTTTGCAGCAATCGTATCCCTCGATGTCGTTGGCTACAGCCGGATGATGCAGCTTGACTCCAAAGGCCTGCTGGCAGCTCTCAACTTGATCTTCAATGCCGTCATCAAGAAAGAAGTGGCCGCTCACCATGGGCGTGTGGTGAAACTGCTCGGCGATGGCGCAATCCTGGAGTTTCAGTCTGCCCATCATGCAATCCGATGTGCAGCAGATATCCAGATGGCGATGCGATCAGAGCCGCGGCCTTACCGCTTTACGGAGCAGATCGATCTCAGGGCCGGTGTCCACGCAGGTGATGTGATCGTTGAAGGACAGGACCTGTTTGGTGATGCCGTCAATATTGCAGCCCGTTTGCAGGCAGAAGCCGAGCCGGGAGGAGTGCTGTTCTCCAAGATTGTTGCGAGTCTTGCTGGTAGCGATTTGGGGTTGGCAATTCAGCGAGAGGGTAGCCGCCGCCTTAAGAACATTGCTGAGCCAATCGAAACTCTGAAGATCGACTTTTCCGGGAGAGAGGTTGGCAGTCCGCGGCCCAGGAAAGCCAATTCTCTCAATGTCAAGTTTTGCCGATCCACCGACGACCAGTCTCTCGCGTGGGCATCAGTTGGCGAAGGCGATCCGGTTGTGAAGGCGGCCAACTGGATCGGTCATCTGGAACTGGATTGGCGCAATCCAGGGATGGCTCCGAGTTTTGAATTGCTGTCTGGCAGGAGGCGCTTTGTCTACTACGATGCAAGAGGCAACGGCCTCTCCGACTGGGAGATGAAGAACATCTCCTTCGACCTTATGGTCGATGATCTGGAAGCGGTGTTTGATGCGGCGGAGGTGGAGAAGGCGCCAATTCTCGCCATCTCTCAGGGGTGCGCCATTGCAGCAGCGTTCGCTGCTCGCAGACCCGAAAGAGTCTCCTCCATCATCATGATCGGCGGCTATGCACTGGGGCGAGCAATGCGGAAGTCAGAGAAAGACAAGCAGCGCGCTGAGGCCATGCAAGCCATGATGAGCGCTGGCTGGGACGATGATCCACCTTCGTTACGCGATCTTCTCGCAGAGCTGATTGTGCCGGGTGCAAGCCGGGAGGACCTGCGGCAATACGCTGAAGATATGAAGTTGATGATCTCGCCCGAGAACCTTGGCAGGTACAGGGAAGTCCTGGACCGCATTGACGTCACCACCATCTTGCCAAAGGTTCAGGCGCCGTGTCTGTTCATGCATTGCAGGGGAGATCGAATGCAGCCTATGGAGCAAGGACGCAAGATGGCAGCCGGCCTGCCCAACTGCCGTTTCGTACCTCTTGACAGCAACTGCCATACAATCCCCGCCAATGACACAGTCTGGCCACAGGCTGAAAGAGAGATGGTTGCGTTTCTGGAACAGGCTTGAGAGTCCGCAGTGGGTCAACTGCGGCCGGTTTTGACTCTTCCGAAGAATGTCTGCTTCACCCCCGAAAGCTGCCACTCCCAGAAGCCTTAGTCATTTCAGCCCATCGTACGTCAGGCCCGAGAGAGCCTCACGCGGGATGTGCTATTTACCGATGGACACAACATAGGCGGCAATGACGAGCAATGGATTCGTCGGTTTGGCAACCTTGAAAGGGAAGTCTTGCAAAGGCCTGATGTTGCAGTCATGCAGGGAGTCGTGACCCATTTCTCAGATCAAGAAGCCTCACTATCCTTAGCGGCCCTCGGCTGGTCGACATTTTTTGCTGACCAACTGTCCCCTGAAGAGACGTCTCTGGCCCGGATGCGTATTTCGGCCGTTCACCGGAGCATGCTGAACGCGGTATCCGAGGTCGGCCCTGTGCGGTTGAGCCTTCCCTCGAACGCAAACATAACGGATTTTGCCGTCGGGGATTGGGGCCTCATCGATCCTGCGACTCACATGCTCGTGCGGCGCCTGGACAGGCAAACTCTGCTACAGCGACGGACGGAAGGGGGCAGGTCCGCACAACTGATTGCGGCGAACGTGGACACGCTTTTCATCGTGACCTCCTGCAATGACGACTTCAACCCTGCGAGGCTGGAGCGCTATCTGGTTTTTGCAAATGAATCCGGCGCGAACCCCGTGGTCGTGCTGACGAAGATCGACCAGACAACGGATACCACACCATACATGGAGCAGGCGTCAGCCCTACAGCGCGGACTGGCCGTGGTTATGTTGAATGCGAAAACACCAGGGGCTGCACGGACATTGGCCCAATGGGTTGGCTCCGGACAGACCGTAGCGCTGGTCGGATCGTCAGGCGTGGGGAAATCGACACTGCTTAACGCGCTTGCGTCCAAGCAGCCTGAAGACGCACAGCTAACAGGCAGCATTCGCGAGGCCGACGCCAAGGGGCGCCATACGACCACGTCCCGCTCGCTCCACGAGATTGACGGTGGTGGCTGGGTGATCGACACGCCCGGAATGCGGTCGCTGCAAATCAGCGACGTATCAGAGGGGCTCGATATGCTCTTCGCAGAGATTGTCGAACTTGCGCCAGAGTGTCACTTCAGGGACTGTACGCATGATCACGAGCCAGGCTGTGCGGTGCAGTCTGCAATCGCAGCCGGATCGCTTGACCCCGCGCGCCTTGACAGGTGGCGCAAGCTCAGGACGGAAAACCAGACGAGTACCCCAGTCCTGTCTGGCCCCCGAGGCAACAAAATCCCGAAAGCCACCGGCAAGCGACGCTGAGTTGTCTTTCTTGCCAAGAAGGACTTTTCGTTGTGTCCGAGCGCCCCGTCGCTGGTATCGTCCTTGATGGTGTGCTCCGCTCCATCCTTGTGACGCAAGGTCTTCTGTTTCATCGTTCAGTCCACCGAACTGGGTAGAAATCAGTCGGTAATTTCGTGGCGATGTACTCGATCATGACCGGCAAGTTCGTGGTATCTTGTTCTTGGACTTGCTGATCCGATCTGGGAAAGGCCAATTTCGGTGCCTCGCCAGAATTATTTATACCAACCCGGCAGCGCGAGGTTCTTCCAGGGCCAGCTTCTGGCATAAATCATTCAGTATATTGGTCATCACGACACCGCCTTAGGCTTGTGATGCACTGGAATTGAGCCGCTATTGGTGACATGTGCCGCAATGCTCATGTCCGTCGCGGCAACTGGTTGGCCGAAATGTGACAGCGTACCACGTGGCCCACCTCCAATGCGATCAACGGCGGCTCCGCGGCTTCGCAAATACTCGGAAGCTTTCGCGGGCAGCGTGTATGGAACACGCATCCTTTCGGCAATCGCGCTGCGCTAGGGATTTCACCGACGAGTTTCACCCGTCCCTCATCCCCGCCATCGATTGTCGGAACAGAAGACAATAGTGCCTCGGTATAGGGGTGGTGCGGACCGGAAAACACCTGTTCTGCCGTGCCCAGTTCCATCAACTGCCCCAGATATAGGACGGCAATGCGGTCCGAGAGATAGCGCACCACGCCAAGATCATGTGATATGAGGATATAGCTGACCTGCTTGGTGGTCTGAAGCTCTGCGAGCAGATTCAGGATCGCCGCCTGTACGGAAACATCCAGCGCCGATGTTGGTTCGTCACAGATCAGGATCTGTGGATCGCTGGCAAAGGCCCTCGCTATGGCGACGCGCTGTTTGAGCCCGCCCGAAAGTTGCCGGGGCAGGGCGGTCAGGTGGCGTTCGGTCAGACGGACCGAACGTGTCAGATATTTGATTCGCTCTTCGCGTGCCGGACCGCGAAGTCCGATGAGCACGTCGATGGTACGGCCAATCATGCGGCGCACTGAATGAGACCGGTTAAGTGCAGAGTCGGGATTCTGGAAGATGATCTGGATCGCTTTTATCTGTGCGCGGCTGCGACCGGCCATGTCAGCAGCAACGGGGACGCCGGCAAAGGTAATCGTGCTGCCGGGATCGGGACGAATAAGCCCAAGAATGGTACGTGCCAATGTGGTTTTGCCGCTACCGGATTCCCCTACGACTCCGAGTGTTTCGCCAATGCCCAGATCTAGATCAATCGCCCGCACTGCGCGCACCTGATGGTCGCCGACACCGAAGGTCTTGCTGACGTTGCGCAGTTGCAGAACTGGCTGGCCGGTGTGGTTGCCAGCAGGCGCAACAGGCAAGGCGTCCACGCCCACCGACAACTCCGGAATTCGGTCGGGATAATGGCATTTGCTTAACCGGTCGCCGATGGCTTGAAACTCAGGGTCCTTTGTCCGGCAGAGATGATCGGCAAGCATGCAGCGGCTTGAAAAAATGCATCCTGGCACAACAGCCCCCGGCACTGGCAGAAAGCCGGGGATCGTAGCAAGAGGCGCCACCGCCTTGCTGCGCCCTGCCTTGGGCAGGCACCGCAAAAGGCCCGCCGTATAGGGATGGCGCGGATGAAGAAAGACATCGCCAGCTCGCGCTTCCTCGACAAGCCGTCCAGCATAAAGAACCCCGACCCGATCACACATTCGGGCGATCACCCCAAGGTTATGACTGATGAATAGGATCGATGTCGAAAGCTCCCGCCTAAGTTGCGAGATAAGGTCCAGAACCTCGGCCTCGACGGTGGCATCAAGGCCCGTCGTCGGCTCATCCAGGACAAGAAGTGTCGGGTTGCTCGCAATCGCCATCGCGATGGCCACGCGCTGCTGCATGCCGCCGGATAACTGGTGAGGGTAACGCTCCATCACCCTGCGCGGATCGCTGATCCGCACACGATCCAGAATATCCTCCACTTGGCCAGCCCACTCGGTTCTGGGCGCGCCTGCCAGTTCGAAAACCTCTTGGACTTGCTGGCCAATACGAATCGAGGGGTTCAACGCCCGCCCAGCGTCCTGATAGACCATCGCCACCGAAACCCGACGCAAGCGACGAAGTGCAACGCTATTCAGCCCGTACACGTCCTGACCGTCAATAAGAACGCGGCCGTGGTTTACGGAACCATTGCGTGGCAGATACCGCAGCGCTGCAAAGGCCGCCGTCGATTTGCCGCAACCAGATTCGCCGACCAGACCGTAGGATTCGCCACGCGGAATCTCGAGGTTGATATCCTCAAGAACCTGCCAAGACTGGCCCTTGACCCGGTATTCGACCCCAAGGCCTTCGAACCTGAGTGCCGGAGCGTGGGCGTCAGTCATTAAGTGCGCTTTCGATGCCGTCTGCCATCAGGTTGATGCCGATCACGAGCGATGCTATCGCGCCGCCATCAAACAGCACCGTCCACCAGAACCCACCTCCGATCAGGCCGTAATTCGATGATATCGACAGACCCCAGTCGGGCGATGGCGGCTGAATGCCGAAGCCGATAAAGCTTAGAGTGGCGACGGTAAAAATTGCATAGCCCAGTCGCACGGTCGACTCGACCAGTATCGGTGGGATCACGTTGGGCAGGATCTCCACGAAAAGAATATAAAGGCGGCTGTCGCGGCGGAGCTCGGCCGCGGCCACGTAATCGAGGTTGCGCTCGCTGAGAACTGCGGCGCGCACCGTTCGCGCGATGATCGGCGCAAAGGTGAAGGCAATCACTAGAAGAACGGTCACGGTCGATGTGCCGACAGCGGTCAGCGCAAGAAGCGCCACGATGACGGTCGGCAAGGCCAGAACTGCATCGACGAGTCGGCTTAGTAATTCGTCAATCCAGCCGCCGAAGTAGCCCATGGTCAGCCCTAATGCTGTTCCGAGAATGGTACTGAGTAGCGTGGCCAATGGCGCGACGGTCAGAATGTCTCGCGCGCCGACTATGACCCGCGAAAAGACGTCGCGGCCAAGCTGGTCGGTGCCAAACCAATGCGCGCCCGATGGCGGCATCAGTGAGTTCATCAGGTCGTCCGCAAACGGATCATAGGGCACCAGACTGGGTCCAAAAATTGCACAGCCTACCCAGAAAAAAACAATGCTTGCCCCAACTACAAAGGCGCCCGATCCGAACAGGCGGCCAAGTTCACGGCGCCATCCGGTTGAAGGTTGCTCCGAGGCGTCGGCCGGTGCTGGTATGCCATCCGCGTCATTCATTGACCGAGTCCGAACCGGATGCGCGGATTCAGCCGCGCATAAAGGAGGTCGGCGATCAGGGTGGTGACGGCAAAGAGTGCACCCACCGCCATGACGCCGGCCTGCAGCATCGGGAAGTCCTTCTTGTTGGCGGCGGTGTATATCAGGCTGCCGATGCCCTGATAGTGAAACAGTATCTCGATCACCACCAGCCCGCCAATCAGATATACGGTTTGGGTGGCGATCACGCTGATGGTCGGCAATAGGGCGTTGCGCAACACGTGCCGCCAGATCACTTGCGGAAAGGACAATCCCTTGAGGATCGCGGTGCGGGTGTACTCCGCGTCCAGCGCCTCGATCATGCCGGCCCGCGCCATCCGCGCTATGTAGCCAAACAGGATCAACACCAGGGGAATCGAGGGAAGAATCAGATAATGAATCTGGGTCAGAATACCCGCCCCATCGGGCCAAGTGGCCGAGATTGGGAACCATCTGAGCCAGACACCGAAGGTCAGAATCAACACGATGCCAGAGACGAATTCGGGCACGACGGTCGCTGATAACCCGGTCACCGAAATGATGCGATCAGTCGCGCGCCCGCGATAGAGCGCTGCAATGATACCGCCGAGGATTCCCAGAGGCACCACCATCAGAAAGGCGACCAGCGACAGCTTGGCCGAATTTGCCAGCGCCTCGCCGAGAAACGGCGCAACCGGCGCGCGATACGCGTAGGACATTCCCAGGTCGCCGGTTACTAATCCGGCAATCCATTCGCCGTATTGCACCAGTATAGGGCGATCAGTACCCATTTCGCGGTTCAGCACATCAACCGCCGCCTGATCCGCGAAAGGTCCAAGCATCGCGCGGCCGACATTTCCGGGCAGCATCCGCCCGGCGGCGAAAACCAGCACGCTAAGCAACCAAAGCGTCACCAGCGCCAGTAGAATGCGTTTGACCACATATCCTAGAATTGTGCACCCTCGATTTCGTGCAGGCAATGCCGCCCGGAATCGGGTTTCCGGGCAGCGTTGCCAGTTTTCTAACTACAGGCTGGCCTGGCCGAGCATCAGATGACCCATGGCAGTCGGCTCGACGCCGGTTGCGCCTTTTCTCGTCACTGTAAGGAAGTCGTAGAAATACGAGAAAATCAACGGTGTTTCGTCCAGCAGAAGCGTTTGTATCTTGCTTGCCGATTCGCGCTGCGCCTCAAGGTCGAGTGCACCGATGTAGCTTGTCACCAGTGCATCGTACTCACTATTGGCAAAATGAGCCGAATTCCATGTCCCGGTACTTGTAAGAGGAGCCTGCAGGAACACGTTGGGTACGCCGCGGTGGCCATAATCGGTGATCCCCATGACGGAATCGAGCCAGGGCGATTTGCCCGGAACTGCATCACCATAATAGGCGCCCTGATCCATGATATTTAGCTGAATATCGCCGCCTATCTCCTTCACGGCATTCTGGATCAGAACCGCATAATCCGGAATTTCTAGGTATTTTGCAGCAGTTAGAGTGGTCGAGAACCCGCCAGCCATGCCAGCCGCTTCCATCAGCTGCTTTGCCTCGGCGATGTTCTTTTCGCGCTGCGGGACGCTCGGGTCGGTCGATGGATATGCCGCCATGAACGGGCTGTCATTGCCGATCTGTGCCTTACCCTTCATCAGGCCCTGCACCAGTGCTGGCCGGTTCAGGCAGAGCGCGATGGCACGGCGCACGCGCTTATCCTTGAACGGGTCCATATCGACGCGCATGTGAACCTGCTGATGGGCTGATGACGGCGTGCTGATGATGTCAAAATTCGGGTCGTTGAGCAGCCCAAACCCTTGCAGAACTGGCACCTGCTGGATGATGTCGATCTGCCCGCCCTGTAGCGCCAAGATTTGCGGCTGGTAATCGTCGTAAAACGTGACCTCAATTCGGTCCGGCAAAGGTGTCGGTCCCCAATAATCGTCATTGCGAACAAAGGATGCGCCGACCTTGGGGGTGAATTTGTCAAGCTTGAAGGGTCCGGTACCGATCATCGCATCTTCATAGTTGCCGGTAAAATCAGCGGGAACGATGACTGCATTGTAGTTGTCAGTCGACACCGCGTAGGGGAAGTTGCCGTTGGCGGTATCAAGGTGGAATTCTACAGTGTAATCGTCGACCTTGCGCGTACCGCCTTTCGACAACATACCTGAGAACACCGACAATGCGTTCGAGCCAACTTTGGGATCCGACAGACGATCAAATGTAGCAACGACATCGTCGGCGGTCATGGTATTGCCATTGTGGAACTTGACGCCCTGGCGCAGCTTAAAGGTCCAAATGTTACCATCCGCGTTTGGCGACCAGCTTTCCGCCAGAAGTGGCACAGCAGAAAGATCGCTTCCGGAAAGCACAAGAGTTTCAGCCACCTGCGATAGAACAGTCAGTCCACCGGAATCAGCAATCGTGACCGGATCGATCGCTCCGGTCGGAACGATCTGACCAAAACGGATAGTGCCTCCCGGGGTCGCCGCGCGAAGTGGCGTAGCGGAAAGTCCATAGCCGACTGCGGCGCTGATGCTGCCCAAAAGCGGCATAGAGAGGCCGAGTACCGAGCCGAACCGCATGAATTCACGCCGACTGACCGTGCCGCGCACGAGGCCATCGATCAGGTGATTTTCGTGAGCGCTGCGGCCTCGCCGCAAAATATCCAGCCGCTTGAAATTTATCGACATCTCATTTCTCCTGTTACTGTGATGTTTTTCCTGCTTGTTTTTTGTTCAACCCACGCTGAAATTTCCTCATTTGCAGACATTGCCCATGCGATAATTCGCAAACATCAAGGTTCTGCGGCCACGCTTTCCCCGTAACGGCCGATAACAGTATTTTGCTCTGGATAGCGGACGCTTCTATCCGTGCACTGCAAATGCTTCGTTCATCCCTCTGCTGTAGAAACGGTAGAAATCCAGAACCGGACCTTCAAAGTCTGCAGGTGCCAAGGGGCCGCGAGCATGATGATTGGACGCCATGCCGCGCATTAGATCAACCAGGACTGTCTTGTCTTCGGCCATGGTTGCATTGAATAGGTCGACCGCATGATCGATTGCGGGTTGCTTCCAGCTGTCCCCATAGAAAATCAGCCCAAGCTTTGCCCGGACGCGGTCAGTTGATTCAGGTTGAACGCAGATGAATGAACTGTAGTCGCCTCCACATCCTGAAACGAGTCCGGGCGGAACTGCGAACATCACGCAATTGGTCGCCTCCGCGTTAGAAAGATCAGGATGTCCTTCGGCTGGGCGAGGTAAATCAGGCGAATAGCCTGCGTTATAGCCGAAATAACCCTCACCCGCCGGGAAGTGCGAACAAAGCTTGGTCGGGTTCACCGGATGCAGCGTAGTCTTATGCAGCGGCGACAGGTGATAGCCTTCCATGAAATTTTCGATCAGGCATTTCCAGTTAGTATGCCAAACCTCATCGGCCACATAACGTAACCGCATATCTTCCATATGGTAATTCTTGATCAGCTCTGACAGCCCGGCAAGCCGCGGGGCGAGCGGCGGCGGGTTGTCGTTCAGGTTGGTGAACAGAAAGCCGTGCCACTCCTCACATTGAAATTCAGGCAAACGGCAATCACCTGGCACAAAGGTCTTGTGTGTCTCCATCTTTGGCGCGCCGGCCAGCTTGCCGTCGCGGGTATAAGACCAGTGGTGGTAGGGGCATACCAGCCGCTTGGTATTGCCGCTGCCCCGGGCCAGAAGTGCACCACGGTGGCGACAGACATTGGATAGAACCCGAATTTTGTCATCATCGCCCCGAATGGCTACCAGCGGTTCGTCACAAAGTTGGAACGTCATGAAATCGCCGGGCTTCGACACCTCTTCACTGCGGCCGATACAGATCCATTCCTTGCCAAAGAGATGCTTGCGCTCCAGCGCTAAAACCTCCGGATCTGTGTAATAGGATTTCGGCATCGACCAGGCTTGATCGTAGTCAAGCATTTCGCTTTGCTTCAGAGCCTCGCCTAGGGTGGTGAGCACGTCATTCGCCATCGGGAGATCTCCTCGCATTCTTTTCTGTACGGTCGCGTCCGCGATCACGCTGCGCGTCCATAAAAACCGAGCTGTTCTTCAGTTGAAAATCTTATGCCTGGGCGTTCGTAATAGGAGAAGACCGCGATGTAGCGTTCCTGAGGGCCCTTGCACGGTGTTACCCTGTGTAACGTGTTCTTGCCCTTGAATACGTTGAGAGTTCCCGCCGAGAGCTTGAGCGTTTTGACCTGCCCGTCCTTGCCCTCCAGAAGGCGCGCCACTCCTTCATAATTCGGATCGGTGTCGCTGCGCAGATCCGAGCGATACTCGAAATCGCCCCCACCGCTAGGGGCTTGCAAGAGAAGCGTCGTGGTAAACTCGGACCGGTCAAAATGCCAGTTCAACGCTTCGCCCTCGCGGTAACACATGACATTCATGCGGGCTAAGGGATCAGTCATCGCAAACAGCGTGTCTTTGCCCATTGATGCTGCCAGAAACACTATAAATTGGGGCCATTCATAGATCCACGCCGGCACGCTTTGTGGTATCTGGTCGGCACAAACCGTGTGGTTGATAGTATCAACCATCCTTAGCGCTGGATGATCGGGAGCCAGCCCTGGGACATCTTTCTTGAAGTAGATGTTATGAGAGCGCTTATGGACGAAAGACAGGGTTTCCATCACCGGTCGTATTTCCTCCATCGCCTGGGCAAGCGCAGCTGGTCGCACCAATCCATCGAGGTTGAACATCCCCTCGCGGGCAAGGTCATCGCGGCATTTTTCCACCAACGTTAGCCATTGGGCAGACCCGGGCTTGTCCAACGGGTATCGATCAAGATCGAGAATGTCGCGCATTAGTCTCTCCGTCGTAGAGGTTATGTGATTGAAGGGTGGGTTTAAGACTTACTCAAGATGGCAAAAACTTAGGTTGGATTAGAAAAACTTGGTCAGAACCACTCAGGGAGTACGACCCCTTCAGAAGTCGGTCCGTTGACCACCCTCGGCCAGACGTTTCTCGACAAAGACATCAATCCCTTCGGCCACCGCGGCCGCCATCGGCGGTTCACGGTATTCGGCGAGCGCTTTTTTCCAGAGGGCGTTGGCTTTTTCAGGAGCCTGCGGCGATCCGGCCTCAGCCCAGTGACGAAAATTCCGCCAATCCGAAATTAGAGGTTGATGAAACGCCGTCGAATAGCGGGTCATCGTATGCGCGGCGCCAAAGAAATGACCACCGGGACCGACTTCTTCCATTGCCTCAAATGCCATCGTCTCTTCGTCTACCGAGATCGGGGTCAAAAAAGCCTCGATCATCTGCAAGAGCTCCACATCCAGAACGAATTTCTCGAACGAAGCGACCAGGCCGCCCTCCATCCAGCCCGCAGCATGCGCAATGAGGTTGCCTCCAGCCATAATTGCTGCCCAAAGGGAAAAGACTGTCTCGTAGGCTGCCTGAGCATCCAGGGAATTGGCAGCATTGGCGCTCGACGTTCGATAGGGTAATCCATAACGCCGTGCCAGTTGGCCACTGGCGATACAGGCTTTCATGTATTCTGGTGTGCCAAAGGCTGGCGCGCCAGACTTCATGTCAACATTCGAGGTAAAGCTGCCATAGACGAATGGTGCCCCCGGGTTGGCCAGCTGTGAAATCGCGAGGCAGGCAAGTACCTCCGCATTCTGCTCGACTAGCGCGCCGGCGAGCGTAATGGGTGCCATCGCCCCGGCAAGAGTGAATGGCGTGACCACGCACACCTGGTTGTGGCGCGCCATTTCGATGATCCCCATCCCCATGGGATCATCCAGTTTGAGCGGGGAATTGGTGTTGATCACGGTATAGGCAGAAGGTTTGCGCAGCATATCCTCGTGCGAAAGCCCCCGCGCCAGCCGAACAATCTCCAAGCTGTCATGCAAGACTGCGCGGCTAGTCGAATAGACAAACGGCGCCTTGTCTGACAACCGCATCTTGTTACGCATAACATGCAGGTGCCGCACGGAGGCGTGGCAATCCAGAGCATCAACCGAACCGTCACCCGATGTGTGGATGCAGTTGAACAACTGGCTCAGTCGGACGAAGTTGCCGTTGTCGCGCAAACTCCCTGGTCGGCGCCCACCATCATTATCCGAACAGTTTGGCGGCCCGCCGACTGGCACAAATGTAATCCAGTTACCCCCGATCTGGATCGAATGCGCCGGATTCCGAGCATGCAGCGTGAATTGCGTCGGTGGCGTCTTCAGCGCCACTTCGATGATGTCGCTGCCGATCCGGACTCGCTCACCTGAAACGATGGCACCGGCGCACGCAAGAATGTCGCGCGCCTCGGCGTTCAAGATATCCATTCCGATATCCTGTAATACCCTGAGGGATTTCAGGTGAATGGCCTCAATCTGATCGTCCGACATCACGCGGGATGGCTCAAGTGTGAGACGCGGTTGAGACCAGGGCAGTTGTCCGATCGCTTGGTCTTGCGGTCTTTGTCGGCGACCGCGCCGCTCAATGCTCATCGCGGTGCCTCCCGCAAAACGCACTCAAGGTGGAGGCAAATCGCGCACTCACCGTCGCTAAGATTAGGCAATCCAACTGTTCAGCAATGGTCCCATTCATTTTGCGAAGTTCTGACGAATCCGACTTTTTCTCAATCCGCGAAAATGTTATGGAAGATTAGAAAAACTAAGTCACAGAAACATGCCTCTGACCTTACCCCCATTGAACTCTTTACGTGCCTTCGAGGCGGCCGCACGGAATGGGAGCTATGTCGCGGCGGCGGAAGAACTATCGGTCTCGCCAGCGGCAATCAGCCAGCATGTGAAGAAACTCGAAGAATTCCTCAGAAAACAACTGTTCATGCGGGCAAACAACCGGGTGGTGCTGACCGATGCGGGTCGTGCCGTCTATGCGGGCGCCGCCGATGCCTTGCAAGCCATCTCGGAATTTACTGATCAGGTGATGTCGGATAGGTCGAGATCGCGGCTGGTGATATCCACCATTTCTTCCGTAGCCGAACGATGGCTGGAAACCAAGCTGGCCCAGTTCGCCCTGATCAACCCTAACCTGAGATTCGACTTGCGCGTCGAATCTGATCCCGTGGATTTTGCCCGAAACAATATCGATCTGCGGATATGCTACGGTGCCGGTCACTATCCAGGGATGACTGTACTTAAGCTCGTCCATGACGAGGTGCTCCCGTTGTGCAGTCCCTCTTATCTCGACCGGGTCCCTGCGGCCCGAGCTTCCGGGCTGGCCGCGGTACCTGACGATGACCTCATACATACAAGCTGGGGCCCAGCGTTCGTTTCGCATCCGACATGGGCAGGTTGGTACGCCAAGGCAGGGCTTCCTCGGCCTAACGAGACCAAAGGATACCAGATCGGAACGTCGGGTCTCGTGCTCGACATGGCGCGCGACGGGATCGGGGTGGCGCTTGGACAGCGCATGATGGCCGAGGAAGACATGGCATCGGGCAAGCTTGTTGCACTGTCCGATAAAGGCATGGCGCTGGGCCATCCCTATTGCCTGGTCTATCCGCACAGCAAGACACGCAGACCTGGGCTGCTTAGCTTGACGGACTGGCTTGTCAGGTCGATTAACGGCACCCGGTTAGCGTGACGTCCGCGGCAGTTCCTATACGCGTTTCTCTTCGCTCGCAGTGTCTGGCGGTTGAGGAAAACACGACATGCAGTTTTGTGATTGCGCCAGAACTAGACCCGTGTAGCGAGATGCTTAGACGTAACCGACATCCTGTCAAAGGTTCAGGCACCGTGTCTGTTCATGCATTGCAGGGGAGATCGGATGCAGCCGATAGAACAGGGGCGCAAGATGGCAGCTGGTCTGCCTGACTGTCGTTTCGTGCCGCTAGACAGCAACTCTCATACAATTCCCGCCAATGACACAGTCTGGTCACAGGCTGAAAGAGAGATGGTTGCATTCCTGGAACAGGCTTGAGAGTCCGCAGCGGGTCAACTTCGGCCGGTTTCTGCCTTGCCGGAAAATGTCCGCAGTACCCCGTAAAACTGCCTGCTTCCGGTGCGGCCTGGGTAGCCCGAATTGTGCCACAACCTGCCGGCGGCCCTCCTTTGCGGTTCCTCAATTGACACCGCAAATTTGGCATATCGCGATGCCAACAGAAGAACAGTCCATAGTATCAGTAACGGTCGTTGAGAAAGCTGCATCATGCCCAGCGTACCTGGAAACCAGAACCGAGCGCCAACGCCTGACCATGATGGGCGGCAGACCGGTCACTCTCTTGCCGGGACAGTTCGCATCCAGGCAACAATTGCATTCAGGTCGTCAGCACTTAGTCCTGCATACCAATTGAAGGCCATCGGAGGGCCCAGTTCCTTGCCATCACGGGATATGCCATCGGTAATCGCACGCTTGATTTCGTCATCCGTCCAGTCGCCAATACCCTTCGTGGGATGCGATGTGATGTTTCGGGCAGTTGAACCTTTCCAACCTGCCTGAAGACCCTGGACCATGGATGGATCGAATTGCCGTCCACCCGCGCCGAGCCCTGCCTCATAATCGGAAACACCCTTGGTCCGAACCGAATGGCATTCCATGCAGTGCCCGATGGTCACAAGATAGGCGCCAAGCCGTACCGGATCCTTCATGTCCTCTGCACTGAAACCTTGTTCCGCATCGGGATAAGCCTGGTGCACGACGGGTAACTTGTATTCAGGAAGAGCGATCTCATTGCGCACCGGTTTGACCGTGCGGAGATAGGCGACGATAGCATCAAGATCACCAGGAAGAAGCGCTTTGTAGAAGCTTGCCGGCATGACGGCAGCCAAGGCGACACCGGAGAGCCGCGCATGAGCAGGCCTTACGCCTTCGGTAAGTGCGCGCTTGATGTCCTCGTCACTCCAGGTGCCTATGCCGGTTTCGGTGTCTGGTGTGATGTTGGCGGCAACAGCATTGAAGGCAGGTGTCTTGAAGGAGATGCCACCAGACAGCTCCTTCTCAGGAACTGGGTTTCCGTCTGGCGTCTTTGGGGTGTGGCAGTTGCCGCACGCCAGGATCGTGTTGACCAGGTAACTGCCTCGCTCCACCAACGTTTCGGCCGCGGCCGGAACCGCGATCAAAACCATGGTAGTGATGGCCGTGGACAGTCTGGTCAATGCTTTGGATTTTGAAATTCTCGTTCTAGGCGCTGCAGGGTGTGTCATGGAAGTCCTCCACCCAAGTGGCCCGGTCGAGTTGACCGTATGCGGACAGTACTCCGAACCGGCGTCAACTGACAGTAGCCAGAATTGAATCTGGCCCTGTTGTTCATGGTGCTGACGGGGAACGGTGGTCAGAACAGCTGAAAATTGAGGGGTAGCTTCGAGCAATTACACCGATGGACTGTTCCTGCAACTCTCACTGCCTCTGTCGCTCGGTTTCGCATTTGCCAGCATTGAGGAACCCTTTACTCCAGTCCGCGACATAGATGGGCCTGGTAGTACACTTCCAGCTCGCTGGAAAAGGCCTCTGGGTTGCTCCAGATGTTTTCGCATATCACTTGTTGCGCGGCCCGCCGGGTCTCAGTGAACTGCTCCGAGTCAGAGGTTTTCGCGGTGGCGCCTGCGAAGAGGTTAGATAACGCCCGAAGTTTCTGCCATGAGCTCGGGAAGGAGGTCAGCGTCATTTCCATGTCCTCTCGGAAACAAACCAGCTAA
>JAZBOA010000197.1:0-2754 GCA_036350935.1 Anderseniella sp.
ACGTGTTCTTGCACTACTGGTGGCTATCTTTCTGCTTATTGCAGGCTCTGTTCAAGCGCATGAAGTCCGACCCGGCTATCTCGAAATCAACGAAACCGCCCCAGGCAGATACGACGTGTTCTGGAAGGTGCCAGCCCGAGGGGCGGCGACCCTGGCGATAAACGTCCGCTTGCCTGCCAACTGTAGCCAACAGGCCGACCCCATTGTTATCAATGACGGTACCGCCAGCATTGAGCGCTGGGTCAGCCTCTGCGAAAGCGGGCTGAAAGGTCAGATGATTACCATCGACGGGCTGCAGACCACATTCACCGATGTGCTTGCCAGGGTCACGTCCGCTGATGGATCGGTACAAACTACCCGGCTCACACCCACTAAATTCGCGTTCGAGGTTAAAGGGGAGTCGAGCCTTCTAGATGTGGCGGGCACTTACTTTCTGCTCGGCATCGAACACATCCTGATGGGCATCGACCACCTGCTTTTCGTGCTGGTTCTGCTCTTGCTCGTTAGCAACATCAGAATGATCCTGCTGACGGTCACTGCCTTCACAGTATCCCACAGTATCAGTCTTGCCGCTGCATCATTGGGCCTGCTGAACATTCCTGTACAGCCGGTT
Source organism: Anderseniella sp. (assembly GCA_036350935.1). Taxonomy (GTDB): domain Bacteria; phylum Pseudomonadota; class Alphaproteobacteria; order Rhizobiales; family Aestuariivirgaceae; genus Anderseniella. The sequence continues at coordinate 614 of JAZBOA010000197.1, forward strand.
GAGGCAGTTATTGCCTTGAGCATTGTTCTGGTGGCGGCCGAGATCGCCCGCGAAAGACAAGCCGGGCAACGGGAAAGCAGCAGAAAGCCTTGGCTGATTGCTTTCGTTTTCGGCTTTCTCCATGGATTGGGCTTTGCTTCCGCACTTGCCGAGATAGGGTTGCCGCAGCAGGCTATCGGCACCGCCCTACTTTTCTTCAACATCGGCGTGGAGGCTGGCCAGCTGTTGTTTATCGCAGCTGTACTGGCGTCAGTGCAGCTTTTGCGGCTGATGTTCGAAAACGTGCCCTCCTGGTGGTGGCGAGTGCCAACATACTCGACAGGCATCGTGGCGGCGTTCTGGACTGTCGAGCGGATAGCCGCATTTTTGTAGCGAGCGAAACACAATGAACAGCAACGCCGGATACGCGGAAGCCGCCTAAAGTTCCTTTCATTCGCCGTAATTGTTAACGTAGCGGCAGTCTAAAAAATGAGATGCTGCCGATGTCAACGGGGGAGAGTTCGAAGTTTTGACGGAGCAGACCGAAGACAATACCATTAGACTGTGAGGCGTCATGGATGATGTTGAAAACCTGCTCGAACGAGGCTGGCTCAGTCGTCAGTCAGCTGATTTCACCTCAGCAGTTCTGGCCAAGGCGGAAATACGCAGTTTAGCTGATGGAGCGCCGATTTACCACGTTGATGACACTGCCCCTCTGCTTTGCGGAATTGCCGAAGGTGCGGTGATTCTCGCCTGTCCTCACCCAATTTATGGCCTGCTGGATGTTCATTTGAAAATTGCAAGCGAGTGGTTTGGTATCTTCGGTCTCCAACACAATGCTGGCCGCTTATTCTCAGCCGTTGCCAGGGGCTCAACGCGCATAGTCGTTCTTCGCCGTACCGCATACTTGGAATTGCGCGGCAGGAATAGCGAGTTCGAAGAAGCTTTCAACAGTCTTCACCTCAGTGAATGTCAAGTCATTTTGCGGTCAGCCCTCGATCTCCTGGTACAGGATTATCGCGCCAGATTGATCTCTAGGATATTGACCCTTTGTTTAGTCGATCTCGAAGCACCGGGCAGGAAACCTATCCAATTGCCGCTCACGCAAAGGGAATTGGCAGAGATGTGCAACCTCTCGCGCAAAAGTGTACAGTCATACCTTAGCGATATGGAGAAGGATGGCCTCTGCAAGGTTGGCTATCGATCCCTAGAGATTACCAACCCTGCCGCGCTCGTCCAGCTTATGAGAACACTCGCAGAAACTGATTGAGCACCAGGCCCGCCATCACGCACGGCGATTGAGTTCCAGCAGGCAACACAGGCAAGAAAATTGGTGGCGCTGGGCTCAATTGTTTGTCCGCGCTACCCGCACGAGAAAAGGCCATTTGGCATATGCACCAAGCAACACAAACTCGAAAACAAAGTAGCTCACCAGAAAGGCCACCAGTATTTCCGATTGTGCAAGTTGGACACCGATTGCGACAGCAAGCCGTGTCTATCTGGAGCGCACTTGTGAACAAACAGCCGTCACGAATGTTTCCTATGCTTGCGGGACTGATAGCTATCGCAATTGGCCTGACAGCGGTTCTTGCGCCTGCAACTTTCATTGGCGTGCTGATCTTGTTGGTCGGAATATGGAATATTTACCTTTGAATGCTGCAGATCATAACCGCCGTTGCCATGCGCAAGGAACTGGATGGCAGTGGGATGCAAGTTGTTTGGGGCATCGTATCAATCCTGTTTGGGTTAGCCATTGCCTACTATTGGTGGGCAGGAGTGGTGACCATTGCCTGGCTCATTGGATTGGCCTCGATCACCACCGGTGTAATCTTGATATGGTTCGGTTTCAGGCTGCGTAGCGTGGCTAGTCGATTGACCGAAGCAAAGGCAAGATAAGCGTCATGTCCGTCGCTAGGGTTTTTGCCACGAGTGAGCTTTGAGTGGACGTCGTGTCCTGAACTTGACCGATCGTGACTCGCGTTCCCGTAGACAGTCAAGACCACGGCTAACTCCGCTGAGGACGACCACAATCTGCTGATCCATTATAGCTGTTGCTGCAGAGCGTTTGCTCACATGTATCTGCTGCTACTGCCTGCCAGCACCTTGGGGGCCAATGCCAGAAATCCGGCTTTCGAAAAACAGAGCTGCTGCAAATCTCAAAG
>JAZBOA010000198.1:0-5345 GCA_036350935.1 Anderseniella sp.
ATATCGCCATTTCGCATAGTCGCCATGAATCCCGGCCATGCAGGCGCGCCAGTAAGCCCCCTGGTGTGATGTGGGCAGCAGGTGCCGGTTCTTCTGCATCACCCTGATCGCAGCCGAGCGCATTACCTCGAGGTTGCGGCTCATGCTGCCGGGACGCTTGAGGATGACTGCCAGCGGTTCTTCAAGACAGGCATAGTCCGCCACGGCCGCCAGCCTCATCCACATGTCGATGTCTTCAAGACTGCGCAGCGATTCGTCGAATCCTCCGACCTGTTTGAATAAATTCCTATTTGCGATCACCGCCGACCCGCTGCCGGCGACGTCGGCATTGCTGCCGAACAGGTGGATCAGGAAGGACCCCTGCCACTGGGCGCAAGCCCAGATGTTCACCAGACGTCCGTCCGGATCTTCGACACGCGCGGCGGTTGAAGTGAAACCCAGTTGCGGGCGGGATTCCATCAAGGCCATCTGCTTTTCGAGCTTGCCAGGCAGCCACCAGTCGTCGGCGTCGAGAAAGGCGATTCGTTCGCCGCGCGCTTCACGGATTCCGGTATTGCGGGCATTCGAAAGGCCGCCGTTGCCCTGATGCACGACACGGATGGCGTCACCGTAAGCGGCCAGGACTGCCGCGGTGTCGTCCGTGCTGCCATCGTTCACCACGATGATCTCGAAGTCGCGGTAATCCTGCCCCAGTACGCTGTCGATCGCCTTGCCCACGCACCACGCGGCGTTGTAGGCAGGGATGACGACGCTGACGGCGGGCGTTTCAGCCTTCGGGGTCATAGCCCAGTTCGCGCATCATCGGGGCGATCGTTGGCAGGATGCGCTCGATGGCTTCGGGGTTGTGCTCGCGCCACTTCTGTTTCTTTGGCGTGCCCTTGACGACGCTGGTGGGCTGCAGGTTGGCACAGCGTGCTTCCAGTTCGGGGGTGAAGGGAACGCCGAGCCGGACGAAAGCCTCGCGGAACATTTCCACCGGCCGCTCAAAGATATCCTCGTAGCGCAGCTGGATCCACTGTTCCCGCGGGATGGCGCTTTTCGCGTCCAGCGCCATGCGGTTGGCCGATATCCACTGGAAGGCGCAAACCTCCTCCAGGCTGGCGTGGTTGTATGCCTGCCAGCCGGGCGCCAGGAAGAAGGACCATTCCTTGAATTCGCCGTTGTTGATCGAAACCGGTTCGGGGAAGGGGCCGAAGAACTGGGTGAGTTCGAAGCGGCCGTCGGTGCGACCCATGCGCCAGCCGTCCATCATCGAGCTGATGTTGTCGCGGCCGTCACGCTGGATGAAGACGAACTTCGCCTGCGGAAACAGCTGGTACAGATAAGGGATGCGCATCACGTTGATGCAGGTTTTGTCGAGCACCCAGCCGGCACCCAGGCGCTGGTAGAAATAGCGAAAGGCAGCGTCGCGGTGTTCCGGACGCGCATGCTCGGCGCCAGCGGACTCGGAATGCCAGTTGTTTATGAGCGGGCCGTATAGGCTGTTCCAGAACTGCGGAATCTCCCAGCCGAAGCTGAGGAATTGCGGAGCAGTGGCCAGGGTTTCGTAGGTCACCGTGGTGCCGGAACGGGAGCAGCCGACCACGAACACCGGGTCGGGGACGGTGGGCCGGCTCATATCCCACCATAGCCCGCGCAGCTGATAGCGCAGTTCGCGCAGGTTCTTGTCGCGAATTTCGGGGTCGAGGAGTTTGTGCAGCTTGCGCAGACTGGGCATGAATCAATCCAGTGGGGAAGTGGGGTGGGCAGCGTCGTGGCCGGGCTGCCGTCGATGCAGGTGGCCGGCGACTTCGCCGAGGGCGGCTGCGGTGCGCACCAGATAGAAGCGGCGCCGCGACGGGTTGATCGCGGTGACGGCCTTGGCACCATACTCGGCCAGCTTGCGATACAGGTATCTCGGCACTTTCGAGCCGTTCTTCTCCGGGTCGATCCTGACCGTGGAGGCGGTGCGTATGTAGGCCTTCCTCATCAGATAGCCGAGGGTGAGGCGCGATGCGTCGACGTAGTGGTACTGCACCATTTCCGGCACGTAGCGCAGGCGTGCGCCGAGGCGCAGCGCACGCAGCACCCAGTCCATATCCTCGGCGCCGCCGAGGTCGTGCCCGGTGGGGCCCATGTCGGTGGCGAAGCCGCCGATCCGCGAGGCCCATGGTGTCCGCAAAAATAGATTGCCGCCGCCCGGCACGGCGCGATCGGGGGTCAACTCGAAGCCTTCATCGCCCTGGTCGAAGCGCGGCACCGGCAGCGGATAGATGCGATAGGGCCCCTTGTCGTGTACCCATGCCGGCTCGCTGCCGTCCCAGTCGGGCAGGATGCGGCCGCAGAAGATGTCGAATTCAGCATGGGCTGCTGCAGCGCGGCACACTGCCGCGAGATAGCCTGCGTCCACCCGGTGGTCGTCATCGACGAACGCGACGACGTCGCTCGCGACGCGCGGCAGGGCACTGTTGAGGGCGTTGGACTTGCCCGGGACAGGCTCGGCGAACCAAGCCAGCGGCAGCCAACCACGTTCTACTGCCTGCCCCTGGTACTCATCGAGGAAGGCATGGGTGGTGTCGCTGCAGGCGTTGGCGGCGACCAGGATGTCGATTGCCCAGTCATCGGGACGGGAGGCGGCATTCAGGGAGTCCAGCGTCTTGGCCAGCAGTCCCGCCCGGTCGTGGGTGCAGATGAGGATGGTCAGGCGGGGCATGCTAGACGGAAGCGGGGCGCCCTGATGTCAGGCACGAAGACGCGCGCAAGTCTTTCACTGCTGGCTTCCTCTTTGTGGCCTGCGGTGGTAGCCGAGCATGGTCCCGATCATGTGTCCGACCGTCATCTGCTGGCGAAAGGCCGTGTCCGGGCCTTTCAGAATCAACTGGCGCAGGTACTCTCCAACATTCGACAGCAGCATGGGATAGAGGTAGCGCGGAACCCCGAAGATTGTGTGCGGGAATTCCTTGTCGTCGTAATAGGCGCGCTGATATCCGGCGTTGGAATGGATGGTGCGGAAGTATTTCTTCTCTAGCTGGAACGGCTGCACCTGGTGATAGACGATCGCATTCGGCTCGTAGAAGATCCTGACCTCGCCGCTGTCGGCGAGTCGGTGGAAGTAGTCGGTCTCGGCGCCCTTGAAAAGTTCGGAGCGTTTCTTGCCTTCCCCCTTCCTGCCCAACAGCGGGTTGAAGTAGCCGATGCGCTCGACCACCCGGCGGTTGAAGGCCATGTTGCCGCCGTAAGGATAGCGGCGCTTGCCGTCCATGCGGAAGGCTTCGTCGCCAAAGTCCTGGAAGCCGAGAAAGCCCTTGGTTTCCACATCCTGGATCCATTTGGGGAGCGTGATCGAGGGATCGAGGTGAATGCGCCCGCCGACTGCATCGGCGTCGTTGGCGATGAAGTTGCGATACAGGGATGCGAGCCAGTCGGGGCTGACCTCGATGTCGTCGTCGACGTAGGAGAAATAGGTTCCCTTCGATTCGCGGATGCCGGTGTTGCGCGCATAGTTGAGGCCCTGCTGGGTCTCGCGGGCATAGCGGATGGTGATGGGGAGTTCCTGTGCGAGGCGCTCCACCATGGCCTGTGTTCCGTCCGAGGAATTGTTATCCACGACCAGGACCTCCCAGTCCATGTTCTCGGTGCCGTTCTGGCGGGCGAGTGCGCCGAGGCAGCGGGGCAGGTTGTTGGCGCGGTTATAGGTGCAGACGATGACGCTGAAATCCATGCTGATCTCTTCTATTTGCGTCCCAGACGCGCCGCCACGCGTCCAGCGTAGTACTTGAGGGGCTGAAGGCGGGCCGCCTGGTTGATGCCGTGGTGCAGTTTCTGGCGGAACTGCCAGAGTTTGTCCATGCCGGAAATGTCGATGCGCCGGATGAGGAAGGGATCTTCACCGGGGCGGTTGAATCCCGAGCGGGTCGAGCATGCCGAGCGGTAGCCTGCCTGCACGACCAGATCACGCACTGCCTGGTTGAAGAGGCCGTAGGGATAGGCGAAATGACTGACTTCCTTGCCGAGTATGTCCTCGAGTTCGTGCTTGCTGTCGGCGATTTCCTTCGCGGCAATATCGGGTCCAACATCCGTAAGGCGGACATGGGTGCAGGTGTGGCTGCCGATGGTCACGCCTTCGTCTGCAAGCAGCCGCAACTGCGTCATCGATATCAGGGCGCGTCGCGGAAACCCACGTTCCAGCATCCAGTCGTTGGTCATACCCATGCGTTGGGGCAGCGCGAACAGCGTGGCTGGAATGGCGTGCTCCTTCAGCGTCGGCAGGGCATGCTCCAGCACACCGACGAAGCCGTCGTCGAACGTTACGTGGAGTGATTTCTCGGGCAGGGGGGCCTTCCCGGCAACATGGGCGAGCATCTCGTCCATGCTCGCCGGCCTGTACCCCGTCTCGACCAGCCAGTTCATTTGTGCCGCAAAGTCGGCCGGCGGCGTGCAGAATCTGCGGTCCTTGTCGGAGACGGGTGTGTCCACCTGGTGGTACATGAGAACGAGAGCGCGGCTCATTGGATGATGTGTCCGATATCGACTATGTACATCTGGCGTGAGCCATCGTGGACTGAGTCGATGCATATTTGCCGGCCGTCGCGGCTCCAGCGCGGATGCAGATCGCAGCGGATTTCGCCCCACCAGCGCGACTTCGGCGAATGCAGGCGTGCGATATCGATGCGCCGGGCATCACCCGCACGCACCAGCATCAGCGTCCGCTTCTGATGGGTGTCAGGGTAGGTGTCGTTCAGTACCCACTGCCGGTCCGGCGAGAAGGTGCAATGTCCGTCTTCCTGCAAGCTGGCGTCTCCAAATACATCGAATCGTGGCACTTGCGAACCCGTCGAGGGGTGAGCGTCGTCCTGATGCGTAATCAGCAGGAAACGTGCCGGAGCCCCAGGCCGGTTGGCCCAGATCAGGATGGTGTCGTCGTCGCGCCAGTCGTAATGCGAAATGAACCCGGTGTCGAGCAAACAGGTAAGGTCACTGCCGTCCGGCCGGCAGGTATACAGCCGCACCTCCCAGTCTTTCGCGTCCTTGTGCCAGATATGGAAGAACGCGATGCGCTGGCCACAGCGCGAGGGCTGGATGTGATTGAGATAGTGCCAGGCACCTTGCATCGAGGCCTTGGGATCGCGTGCAGCGAGTTCGGCGAGCGAGACGACCAGGTCGGATTGGCCGCTTGCGAGATCGATGCGCCAGATGCCGTCCGCCGCAGGGTGGGGGGCGTCAGCATGCGGATCCAGCCCCCCGGCATAGCCATAGCCGGGACGGTGAACCGCAAGTCGCGCGAAATTCAGGCTGAACCCGGTACTTCCATCCGGCAGCAGGGCATATATTGGCCGATCAAGGACCGACTGCTCGCCCTTCTCGAC
>JAZBOA010000199.1:0-3057 GCA_036350935.1 Anderseniella sp.
CAGGGGCCCTTTCATGAGCACTCCGGGGCTGCGATCCGGCTGGAGCTGAGCGGGACCGAAAAACGCTGTGAACAGCAGGCGGAAGCTGTAGAAGGCGGTGACGAACACGCCCAGCAGCACCGCCCAGTAGGCGAAGCCGGACCCGGCCAGCTGCGAGTGGTGCACCGCCTCGATGATGGTGTCCTTGGAATAGAAGCCGGCAAAGAACGGCGTGCCGATCAGCGCCAGCGAGCCGATCAGCGAGGTGATCCAGGTAATCGGCATGTACTTGCGCAGGCCGCCCATGTTGCGGATGTCCTGGTCGTGGTGCATGGCGATGATTACCGAGCCTGCGCCGAGGAACAGCAGCGCCTTGAAGAAGGCGTGCGTCATCAGGTGGAAAATGGCGGCACCGTAGGCAGACACGCCCAGTGCCACGGTCATGTAACCGAGCTGCGACAGCGTCGAGTAGGCGACCACGCGCTTGATGTCATTCTGCACGATGCCGAGGAAGCCCATGAACAGCGCAGTGATGGCGCCGATCACCATGACGAACACCAGCGCCGTTTCGGACAGCTCGAACAGCGGCGACATGCGCGCCACCATGAAGATGCCGGCGGTCACCATGGTCGCGGCATGGATCAGGGCCGAGATCGGCGTCGGGCCTTCCATGGAATCCGGCAGCCACACGTGCAGCGGCACCTGCGCCGACTTGCCCATGGCCCCGATGAACAGGAAGATGCAGATCACCGTCAGCAGCGACCATTCCACGCCCGGGAACATCTCGAACTGCGCATCCCGCATGGCCGGCGCCATGTCGAACACGGTGGCGTAGTCGAGGCTGTTGAAGGCGGTGTAGATGGCGGCGATGCCCAGCAGGAAGCCGAAGTCCCCTACCCGGTTCACCAGGAAGGCCTTCAGGTTGGCGTAGATGGCGGTCGGGCGCTTGTACCAGAAACCGATCAGCAGGTAGGACACCAGGCCAACGGCCTCCCAGCCGAAGAACAGCTGCAGGAAGTTGTTGGCCATCACCAGCATCAGCATGGCGAAGGTGAACAGCGCGATGTAGCTGAAGAAGCGCTGGTAGCCCGGGTCGTCGTGCATGTAGCCGATGGTGTAGATGTGCACCATCAGCGAGACGAATGTCACCACCGTCATCATCAGCGCGGTGAGGTTGTCGATCAGGAAGCCGATCTCGAAGCGCACCCCGTCCGAGACCATCCACTGGTACACCGTTTCGTTATAGGGCGCGGCGCCGTCGATGGCGAAGTGCTTCAGCACCACCAGCGACAGCACGAAGGCGATGCCCACGCCCAGGATGGTGACCGTGTGCGCACCTGCACGGCCAATCTGCTTGCCGAACAGGCCGGCGATAATGGCGCCGAGCAGCGGTGCAAGCGGTATGGCGAGGTAGACATTTTCCATCACGCTATCCTTTCAGGGTGTCCAGGTCCTGGACGTTGATGGTGCGCCGGTTGCGGAACAGCACCACCAGGATGGCCAGGCCGATGGCTGCCTCGGCAGCGGCGACCGTGAGAATGAAGAACACGAACACCTGGCCGGCGGTATCGCCAAGGAAATACGAGAAAGCGATGAAGTTCATGTTCACCGCCAGCAGCATCAGCTCGATCGCCATCAGCAGGATGATGACGTTTTTCCGGTTCAGGAAAATCCCCGCCACGCTCAGGCCGAACAGGATCGCGCCCAGTATTAAATAGTCAGACAGTGCAATCATATTTAACTCAAATTTTTACGTTGCTGCTGTTACTCCCTCTCCCTCCGGGAGAGGGTTGGGGAGAGGGGGTCAGATCAGCCACGTTCTCTGATTACTAACCCTCTCCCTGGCCCTCTCCCATCAGGAGAGGGAATTCAATTTTTCCTTACTGCTTCTTTTCTGCCTTCATGGCCACTATGCGCACGCGGTCGGCGCGCTTCACGGCGATCTGTTCTGCCGGGTCCTGGGACCTGGTTTCGGGACGCTTGCGCATGGTGAGCGCAATGGCTGCGATGATCGCGACCAGCAGGATCACCGCGGCAATTTCAAACGGGTAGACATAATCGGTATACAGCACCCCGCCGAGTTCGCGGACGTTGCTGTAGTCGGCACCGTGGCGCTCGGGTATGGCCATCATCTCCGCACCGAAGTTGCGCGCCCGCACCACCAGGAACATCTCCAGCACGATCAGTGCGGCGACGCTCAACCCCACAGGCAGGTAGCGGATGAAGCCCTCGCGCAGCGGCGAGGTATTGATATCCAGCATCATCACCACGAACAGGAACAGCACCATCACCGCACCGACGTATACCAGTACCAGGGTGATGGCCAGGAACTCGGCCTCCAGCAGCAGCCACAGTCCCGCGCAGGTGAAGAACGCCAGCACCAGGTGCAGCGCCGCGTGCACCGGGTTGCGCACGGTAATGACGCGCGCGGCCGCGAATACCAGGATGGCGGCGAAGGTGTAGAAGATGACGCGTTCAAAATCCATAACGGTTACCTGTAGGGCGCATCGGCCGCGCGGTCGGCTGCGATCTGGGCCTCGTAGCGGTCGCCGATCTCCAGCAGCTTGTCCTTGGTCATGATGTTCTCGCCGCGGTGTTCGAAGCTGTACTCGAAGTTGCGGGTCTCGACGATCGAGTCCACCGGGCAGGACTCCTCGCAGAAGCCGCAGTAGATGCACTTGAACAGGTCGATGTCGTAGCGCGTGGTGCGGCGCGTGCCGTCCTCGCGTTCTTCCGCCTCGATGGTGATCGCCAGCGCCGGGCACACGGCCTCGCACAGCTTGCAGGCGATGCAGCGCTCCTCGCCGTTCGGGTAGCGCCGCAGGGCGTGCAGGCCGCGGAAGCGGTGCGACTGCGGGGTCTTCTCTTCCGGGTACTGTACCGTGATCTTGCTGGTGAACAGGCGCTTGCCGGTCAGGCCCATGCCGGCGAACAGCTCCCGCAGGGTCAGGCTTTTCAGAAATCTTCCCAGGGCATCCATCTCTTTACCTCAATCGAACCACGGGCCGACGTTGGCCACCACTGCGGCGCCTTCCACTACCAGCCAGACGATGGTGATCGGGATGAACACCTTCCAGC
>JAZBOA010000200.1:0-23910 GCA_036350935.1 Anderseniella sp.
CGCCTTCCTCAAGGAGGTGAACGCCGACAACCTGGCGCTTTACGTGGAGCCGACTACCCGCATCATGAAGCAGCTGGTCGCCATCGGGTTGCCGCTGACCATCCTGATCGACCGGCAAGGTGGCGAGATCGGCCGGCTGCTTGGGCCTGCCCACTGGACGGCGCCCGAAGCGCGCAAGCTGATCGAAGCGGCGATTGCGGAAAAGCCCGAGGGTTAGCGGCCGGAGAGCCAGGTGCGGGCGTCGTCGATGTTTGGCAGCCGCGCCCAGCCTTCTGGCGTTTCCACGGCAATCGATCCGTCTTCCAGCGTCATGGCGAGGTGACCTTCGAGGTCGAATTCGTCCATGGCCAGCGGCCACAGGCGCGGGTCGGACATGTCCGGCACAATTTCGGCTGGCCGTGGCGTGGCAGGTGCAGTCTGGTAGGGCGGCAGGTCGGGCACATCGTCATCCCTACGCTGCGGCGTGTCGCGGTCCGCGGCGCCGAGGCCGGGGATGACGTCCTCGTCCCCGTCACGTGACGGCCGTGATGCAGTGAAGTCCGCTGTGGCAGAGGCAGCCGGCGCCGTGACGCCCAGCCCCTGCTCCAGCAGCCGGGCAGTATTGCTGGCGGTGTCGATCATGGCGCGGGCCATGGTGGCGTTGACGATGGCCAGCAGGCCGAGCGCGGTGGTGACCGCGCCGCCTGCCATCAGCGGGGCGCCGGCTGCCATGCCGAAGTCGCTCTGCAGCAGGGCATAGACGCCGTAGCCAATCAGTCCGAGCCCGCCGGCCACGGCAACCCAGCCTAGAGCGGCAACGAGCTTGACGATGCCGCCGCCGGATGTGGTGTCGTCAGACATGCGCGTACCCCCGTACCTGTCCCTGTCTCAAGGACAAGTTGAACACAATTCGGGGCGTTCGGCAAACGCGGATACGGCAGGCTACCTGGTCGGTACCGGGGTCTCGCCGCGATAGTCGTAGAAGCCGCGCTGTGTCTTGCGGCCCAGCCAGCCGGCCTCGACATACTTCACCAGCAGCGGGCAGGGCCGGTACTTGGAATCCGCCAGCCCGTCATACAGCACCTGCATGATCGACAGGCAGGTATCGAGGCCGATGAAGTCTGCAAGCTCCAGCGGCCCCATCGGATGGTTGGCGCCCAGCTTCATGGCCTTGTCGATGGCCTCGACCGAGCCGACGCCCTCATAAAGCGTGTAGACCGCTTCATTGATCATCGGCAGAAGCACGCGGTTGACGATGAAGGCGGGAAAGTCCTCGGCCACAGCGACCGACTTGCCCAGTGTGCCGGTGAACTCGCGCACTTCCTGGAAGATCTCGTCACCAGTGGCGATGCCGCGGATCAGCTCGACCAGTTCCATCACCGGCACCGGATTCATGAAATGGATGCCCATGAACTTCTCGGGCCGGTCGGTGCCGGCGGCCAGCCGGGTGATGGAGATCGACGAGGTGTTGGAGCCGATCAGGCAGCTTTCCTTCAGGTGCGGGCACAAATCGGTGAAAATCTTGCGCTTGACCGCCTCGTCCTCGATGGCGGATTCGATGATGAGGTCGCAGTCGCCGAACTGCTCGAATTTCGCAGCCGGGGTGATGCGCTCCAGCGCCGTCTTGCGCTGCTCCTCGGTGATCTTTTCGGACCGCACCTGCCGGGCCATGTTGCCGTTGATGGTGGCGAGGCCCTTCTCGATGGCTTCCCTGGAGATGTCGTAAAGGCCGACGTCGTATCCGGCCAGGGCGCACACATGGGCGATGCCGGAGCCCATCTGGCCTGCGCCGATCACGCCTACTTTGCTGATGGTCATTTGAAACTGTTCTCTTGCGTTCGTCGGACGCGGGAGACTATCGCGCACGGCCGGTTGCGGCAAGCAGCTTTAACGCACTGCAACAAACAACCCGCCGGGCGTTTCCACACGGCGGGTTGGGTAAATGGCGGCCTTGGCGGGCCTGCCTTGACGTTCTCAGTAGCCGGCCTTGGCCAGCTCGGCCTCAAGTTCGGGCACGGCCTGGAACAGGTCCGCCACGAGGCCATAATCGGCGACCTGGAAGATCGGAGCTTCCTCGTCCTTGTTGATGGCAACGATCACCTTCGAGTCCTTCATGCCGGCCAGGTGCTGGATGGCGCCGGAAATGCCGACGGCGATGTACAGGTCGGGGGCGACGACCTTGCCGGTCTGGCCGACCTGGTAGTCGTTCGGCACGTAGCCCGCATCCACGGCGGCACGCGAAGCGCCCACGGCGGCGTTGAGCTTGTCGGCCACCTTTTCCAGCATGGCGAAGTTCTCGCCGTTCTGCATGCCGCGGCCACCGGACACGATGATCGAGGCAGAGGTCAGCTCGGGCCGGTCGGACTTCGACAGGTTCTCGCTCTGGTACGAGGTCAGGCCCGGGTCAGCCGGAGCGTCGACCTTCTCGATGGCGGCGGAACCGCCGGTGCCTGCCGCTTCGAAGGAAGCGGTGAGTACGGTCACGATCTTCTTCTTGCCGGTTGCCTGCACGGTCTGGATGGCGTTGCCGGCATAGATCGGGCGCTCGAAGGTGTCGGCAGACTTCACCGCAATGATGCCGGAAACCTGCATCTCGTCGAGCAGGGCGGCCACGCGGGGGCTGATGTTCTTGCCGCTGGTGGTGGCGGGGGCAACCACGGCGTCGTGGTTTGCCATCAGGCCAACGATGAGCGCGGCCATCGGTTCGGCCAACGGACGTTCGAACATGGCGTGATCGCAGTGCAGGACCTTCTTCACCCCGGCAAGGCCTGCGGCCTCCCTGGCGGCGCCGTCAGACTTGTGGCCGGCGACCAGCACGTGCACGTCGCCACCCATCTGGGTGGCGGCGGTCAGGGCCTTGTGGGTCGCGTCCTTGAGGCCGGCATTATCGTGTTCAGCAATGAGGAGAGTGGCCATGACTTAGATAACTCCTGCTTCGTTCTTCAGCTTGTCGACCAGTTCGGCAACCGAGCCGACCTTCTTGCCACCCTGGCGGGCTGGCGGTTCGGTGGTGGACACCACCTTCAGCTTCGGCGTGAGGTCGACGCCCATGTCAGCGGCCACCTTCTCGTCCAGCGGCTTCTTTTTGGCCTTCATGATGTTCGGCAACGAGGCATAGCGCGGCTGGTTGAGACGCAGGTCGGTGGTGACGATCATCGGCATCTTGCACTTGATGGTCTGCAGGCCGCCATCGATCTCGCGCGTCACGGTGGCGCTGTCGCCTGAAATCTCGACCTTGGAGGCAAATGCGGCTTGCGACCAGCCAAGCAGGGCCGACAGCATCTGGCCGGTCTGGTTGCAGTCGTCGTCGATGGCCTGCTTGCCCAGGATGACGAGGCCGGGCTGTTCCTCCTCGATCACCTTCTTCAGCAGCTTGGCCACGGCCAGCGGCTCGACATAATCATCGTGCTTGATCAGGATGCCGCGGTCTGCGCCCATGGCGAGCGCCGTGCGGATGGTTTCCTGGGCCTGCTGCGGGCCAACTGACACGGCGATGATCTCGCTCGCGGTGCCGGCTTCCCTGAGGCGGATCGCCTCTTCCACGGCGATCTCGTCGAACGGATTCATCGACATCTTGACGTTGGCCAGTTCGACACCTGACCCGTCGGCCTTGACGCGGATCTTGACGTTGTAGTCGACGACCCGCTTGACAGCGACCAGAACTTTCATCGCAAGCAATCTCTCTCGTTAGTCGTGATGGCGCCGCAGGATAGGGCGCGGCACCGGGGTTACTTTGCCGTCACGGACATGCTGTTTGCATTTCGCGCGCGGACCGTAGGGGGCAGGCGCGGCTGGCGTCAATGCGAATATCGTCGATTCACGGCCAATTGCGACCTCTGGTCCGCATTTTGAACGCGGTTGGCACCCCACGGTGCGGCGATCAGGCCAGGCGGGCGCCCAGCGTGCGGCGGAACAGGCTGGCGATCGCGAAGCCTGCCGCAAAGCCGCCGATATGAGCCCACCAGGCAACCAGCACCTCGTTCCGGCCGTCATCGACATAGAGCGCCAGCACCTGAAAGCCGATCCACATGGCCAGCGCCCACAAGGCGGAGATGCGGAACGGGATCGGCAGCTTCATGAACAGCACCCAGACGCGCGCCTTGGGAAACAGCACCAGGTAGGCGCCGAGGATTCCCGATACCGCGCCGGACGCCCCGACCAGCGGTACCGTAGAGTCTGGGTTCGCAACGATATGGGCACCGGCTGCGATGATGCCGCATAGGAAGTACAGCAGCAGGAAACCGACATGGCCGAAAGCGTCCTCGACGTTGTCGGCAAACACCCACATGAACGCCATGTTGGCGGCCAGGTGCAGCCAGCCGCCGTGGATGAAGGTGTAGGTGATCAGCGTGAGCGGCTCCGGCACCGACAGCAGGCCAACAGCGCCGGCACCTGCGGTGTTGCCGATGTGGCCGATCTCGGCCGGCACCAGACCGAACGAGGTGGCCAGCGCCAGGTGGCTCACCCCGAGATTGCCGTAGGTGAACAGCAGGTGCACGGCGATGTTGAGGATGATGATCGCACCGGTCACGAACTGAAAGCGGATGACGCGCAGCGTGTTGTCGTCGTGCAGCGGTACGAACATGGACGGGGTTCCCTCGTTGCAGAGCTGTTCAGGCTGATTGGGTGGCGCCGGGCCGCCACAGCACATCGCCGCCGTGACGGGCATTCACCCAGCGGCTGGCGACGAACAGGAAGTCGGACAGCCGGTTCAGATAGGTCGCGGCTTCCGGGGTGACATGCTCACCGGGAATGGTGGCGAGCTCGACTATATGGCGTTCGGCGCGGCGGCAGACGGTGCGGGCCTGGTGCAGGAAGGCGGCTGCCGGATGGCCACCGGGCAACACGAACGAGCGCAGCGGCTCGAGTTCGGAATTGAGCTGGTCGATCTCTGCTTCCAGCCGGTCGACCTGGGCCTGCTTGATGCGCAGCGGTTCCCACTCCACCTTGTCGCCGGTGTCGGGCGTGCACAGGTCCGCACCAAGGTCGAACATGTCGTTCTGGATTCGTGCCAGCATCTCGTCGAGCACCATCAGGTTTTCATCGCCGGTATGCAGGCGAACCAGGCCGAGTATCGAATTGGCCTCGTCAACGGTGCCATAGCTGGCGATGCGGGCGTGGAACTTGGGCAGCCGCTGGCCGGTGGACAAGGCGGTGGTGCCGTCGTCGCCGGTCTTGGTGTAGATCCTGTTGAGTACGACCATTGCTGTTTTCCGGTTGGTGCGTTGAGGGGCGACGGTATGCAATCGCGTGCGATCAGTCTACCCGCAGAACGCGGGCGGGGCTGGCCTTCAGCGCCGACCAGGTGGTGATCAGCCCGGCCGCCACGGTGACCACCAGGGCAATCAGCGCCGTGGCGGCGGCGGTGGCCAGGGAAAACTGCCAGTCCAGTTGCATGATGAAGGTGATAATGGCCCAGGCGCTCAGTGATCCCGCCACGATGGCGAAGGCAGCAGTGGCAAGGCCGAGGACAGCATATTCAAACACCAGAGATTGCAGGAGTTGTGAGCGGGTGGCGCCATAGGTTTTGAGGATGACGGCATCGTAGATGCGGCCTGAAAGGCCGGTCGCCAGCGCACCCCCGAGCACCAGGATGCCGACCAGAAGTGTCATGGCGTTGGCTCCGCGGATGGCGGTGATGAGCTGGCTCATGAGTTTGTTGATGGCGTCGAGCGCATCGCGCACGCGGATCGAGGTCACGGTCGGATAGGGGCCGGACACGGCCTTCAGGATGGCCGGTTCGGCTTCCGGCGCGGCCTGCGCCGTCACCACGTACATGTGAGGTGCGCCGGCGAAGGAGTTGGGCGAGAACACCATGACAAAGTTGATTTGCAGCGAGCGCCAGTCGACCTCGCGGAAGTTGGCGACCTTCGCGGTTATCTCCCGGCCCAGCACGTTGACGGTGACAGTGTCGCCGATGTTCATGCCGAGGCCCTCGCCGATGTCGGCAGAGAACGACACCAGCGGTTCGCCGGCATGGTCCGGCGCCCACCAGTTGCCGTCGCTCAGTTCGGCATTGTCCGGCATGACGGCCGAGTAGGTGATGCCCCGGTCGCCGCGCAAGGCCCAGGCGGCGTCGGGCGATACCTTCACCTCGGCAGACGGCACGCCGTTCACCTTGATGATGCGGCCGCGCAGCATAGGCGCAGTGCCGACGCTGGAAGCGCCGGCCTTTTCAAGCGCGCCGGTGAAGCCTTCGGCCTCCGACGAGTGAACGTCGAGGAAGAAGAAGGCGGGCGCACGGTCCGGCAGGTTGTCACGCAGTTCCTTGGACACATTGGTGTCGATCAGCGCCAGCGTGACGAACAGGGTCAGGCCAAGGCCAAGCGACATCACCACGGAAGGTGCCGGCGTGCCGGGCCGGTGCAGGTTGGCGATGGCGAGCCGGGCGGTGGCCGAGCGGGCATGCCTGACACGGGCCGCCAGCCAAATCAGCACGCGCGCCAGACCAGCCAGGATGAGGAAGCTCGTCATGATGCCGCCAGCATAACCCCAGGTGACGCGAGGGTCCGGGAAGGCGGTGTAGGTGAGCGCGAAGATGCCGCCAAGAGCCGCCGCGATGACGGCAAGGGTTCGCACGCCGGGCCATGCGGTGACATGAGCGGTGAGGTCGCGGAACAGGGCGGAGGGCGGAATGCGTCCGGCGCGCACCAGCGGCCACACGGCAAAGGCCACGACGATCAGGTAGCCGTACAGGGCAGCGCGCGCCACCGGCCACCATTCGGGTCCGGCCGACACCGGCACCGGCAACACGCTGGACAAAAGCGCCCCGGCCAGCGGCGGGGTGACGAGGCCGAGGGCGGCGCCGAGACCTATGCCCAGTGTTGCCACGATCAGTACTTCGACCAAATAGGTCTGGAAAACGAGCCTTGCCGGCGCGCCGAGGCATTTCAGCGTGGCAATGTTCTTCGTGCGCCGTTCAAGGAATGCCTTGACCGCGTTGGCCACGCCGACGCCGCCGACGATCAGCGCGGTGAGACCAACCAGCGACAGGAAGAAGGTGAGCCGGTCAATGAAGCGGCGCACGCCTGGGGCGGCGTTCTCGCGAGAGCGCACCCGCCAGCCCTCGTCCTGCAGCACAGGTCCGGCCTGTTCGACCAGCGTCTTGACCTGTTCCTCGCTGGCGGGTCCGGGCAGGGCGACGCGATAGCGCCAGGTGATCAGGCTGCCGGGCCGGGCAAGGCCGGTGGCTTCCAGATCGCGGTCCGAAATCATCAACCTTGGCCCGAGCACGAAGCCGTCGGAAATGCGGTCAGGCTCGCGCAGGATGGCGGCGTTGATGGTGAAGTCCTGCGTGCCGACGCGCAATGCGTCGCCGACCTGCAACCCCAGCCGGTCGAGCAGCGACTGCTCCACCACGGAGCCGGGGCGGCCTTGCGGATCAGGTGCGAGCGCCTCAATCAGCGAAACCGGCGGGGACAGTTGCAGCGTGCCATAGAGCGGGTAGGCGTCATCGGCGACCTTTGCCTCGACCAGCGCCGAAGGACCGCCGGGCACAGCCGCCATGGCCCTCAATGTAGCGACGCGGCTGACCCGTCCGGATGCTTCGATGAAGGTGCGTTGTTCCGGCGTGGGCTGGTTGTGCAGCACCGAGAATTCGACGTCGCCGCCCATCAGGGACCGGCCCTCGTTGGCGATGCCGCGCTCCAGCGCCGCCGAAAGGGCGCCGACCATGGCAATGGCGCCGACGCCGAGCACCAGGCAGGCGAGGAAGATTCGGAAACCCTGCAGGCCGGAGCGCAGTTCGCGCCGGGCAAGCCGGAAGGCAAGCGACAGCGATGCGGTCATTTCCCGTCCCCTGAATCGGAGTGAATCAGGCCATCGCGAATCTCGACGATGCGATTGCAACGTGCAGCAAGGCCCGGATCATGGGTGACCAGCACCAGCGTGGTGCCGCTGGTGCGCTGAAGGTCGAACAGCAGGTCCATGATGGTCTGGCCGGTTTCCTGGTCTAGGTTGCCGGTGGGCTCGTCGGCGAGGATGATCTTCACGCCGGCGGCCAGTGCGCGGGCAATGGCGACGCGCTGCTGTTCGCCGCCCGACAACTGACCGGGGTAATGGTCGAGGCGGTGGCCGAGGCCGACGCGCTCAAGCTGGGCGCGGGCCTCACCGAAGGCGTCGCCCGAGCCGCGGAACTCCAGCGGGACGGCGACGTTTTCCAGCGCCGTCATGGCCGGGATCAGGTGGAACGACTGGAACACGATGCCGATCTGGTCGCGGCGGAATTCGGCCAGCCGGTCCTCGTCGAGTTTCACAAGGTCATGACCGGCCACGGAAACCTTGCCGGCGGTGGCGCGTTCCAGACCTGAAATGACCATCAGCAGGGTGGTTTTACCTGAGCCGGACGGTCCGACGATCGATACCGCCTCGCCCTGGTCGATGGAGAGGTCCACGCCCTTGAGGATTTCCACCGGTCCGGCGCGTGACGGCAGGGTCACTTCGAGGGCTTCCAGGTCGATGACAACTTTGCGGCCCGCTTGCGGCTGGCTCGATGTTGCGGCGGCAGGGGCGCGGGCGTCCATGTTCGGTGAGGTCCTGTTGAAACGGTCTTGTCGGGAGGGCTGGCGGGTTGCCGTGGCCTGTTGTGCTTTCTATGTAGGTGAACGACGCAAGCAATCAAAGGTTTCCGGCGCGATGAGACGATTTTCCGTATTGCTGGTGATGCTCGCCGGGCTTGCCGGCCTGCTGGCCGCACCCCTGCTGGCTGCGCAGCCTTTCACGGTGGTGGCGCTGGGCGACAGCCTGAGCGCAGGCTATGGCCTTGGCAGCGGCGACGGTTTCACCGACCGGCTGGAGGCGCGGCTGAAGGCCGACGGGTTCGACGTGACGGTGGTCAATGCCGGGGTATCCGGCGATACCACCAAGGGCGGGCTTGCCCGGCTGGACTGGTCGGTGCCTGATGGGACCTCGCTGGTGATCCTCGAACTCGGGGCCAACGATGCCCTGCGCGGCATTGCGCCGGCCGAGACACGCACCAATCTCGACGCCATGCTTACCCGGCTGAAGGAACGTGGCATTCCGGTGCTGCTGGCGGGCATGATCGCGCCGCCGAACATGGGCGAGGACTATGGCCGCCAGTTCAACCCGATTTACGCCGAACTGGCGCAAAAGCACGATGTGGCGCTTTACCCGTTCTTCCTCGACGGAGTGGCGGGTGAGGCGAATCTCAACCAGGCGGACGGCATGCATCCGAACGCCGAGGGCATCGGGGTCATCGTTGAGCGCATCGCACCACAGGTCGGCCAGATGTTGTCTGCTATGAAGCCGTGACGGCGTCACAATGTCTTGTGATCGTCATGCGACGGCGTTTAGCCTTGGTACAGCGACTTGATTCGCTGCTTCGCTGACCAGACGGGAGGGCCCATGAGATGCCTCGACTGTTTACCGGCGTGGAACTGCCACCGGATGTGGCGCTGGACCTGTCCATCATGCGCGGCGGCATTGAGGGCGCGCGCTGGATCGATCCCGAAAGCTATCACGTGACCTTGCGCTTCGTCGGCGACATTCCCGACCGGCTGGCGCACGAACTTTCCGACGAACTGGGCCGGGTGATCGCCATGCCTCCGTTCACCATCTCGCTGGCGGGCATGGGCATATTCGGCTCGAAGAAGCCGCATTCGCTGTATGTCAAGGTGGAGGAAAGCCCTGACCTGAGGCGGTTGCAGGCCATGCACGAGCGAATTTGCCAGTCGCTGGGCCTGCCGCCGGAGCCGCGCAAGTTCACCCCGCACGTGACGCTGGCCCGGCTGAGGCAGGCCGACCGCCGCCAGGCGATGGACTTCGCCCACGGCCACAACCTGTACCGCTCGCGCAGCTTCGAGGTGAGCAGTTTCGTGCTGTTTTCATCGCGGGCATCGCGCGGGGGCGGGCCGTATGGCCGTGAAGAGGTCTATCCGCTGGCCCGGGCAATGTGAGCAGCAACGCCGCGGGCCGCAAGTTCGATCAGGTCGAGGGCGTGTTCGAAGCCTTCCTCGCCGCCGTAATAGGGGTCCGGCACCTCGCGTACAGGCACCTCGCCGGCAAACTCCATGAACAGGTGGACGCGTGCTGGCGCGCCGTGCGGTTGCATGGCCTTGAGCCGGGCGAAGTTTTGGCCGTCCATGGCCAGCAGCATGTCGAAGCGGTGAAAGTCTTCCTCCTCCACCTGCCGGGCGCGCTGGCCGGCAATGTCGATGTCGCGCATCAGCGCCGCCTTCACCGCGCGCGGATCTGGCGGGCCGCCGGCATGCCAGCCGCTGGTGCCGGCACTGTCCGTTGCGACATGGGCAAGGCCGGCATTGTCGAGCGCCTTTCTGACCGCGCCTTCAGCCATGGGCGAGCGGCAGATGTTTCCGAGGCAGACGAGCAGGACAGACTTCATCGGTTGGAACGCCGGGTGCAGGTTGGACGTTGACGGGATCAGAACACGGGAGATCATCGGCAATGGCGGAAAAACTTCAAGGCCCGGCGCGTGTGCAGCAACTTTCGGAACTCGATGGCTGGCAGGAAGTGGACGGCCGCGACGCCATCCACAAGACCTTCACCTTCAGGAACTTCAACCAGGCCTTCGGGTTCATGACAAGTGTGGCGATGCAGGCGGAGAAGCTTGATCACCATCCGGAGTGGTTCAACGTGTACAAGACGGTCGAGGTAACGCTTTCGACCCACGATGCCGGTGGGGTAACCGACCTCGACATCAGGCTGGCGCGGTTCATGGACAAGCTTGCGCAGGGTTAACCTAACCGAAGTGTAATCTTGAGCGTGCTTGTCAGCATTGGCGTTTACCCCCATATTCCGCATCGTCATCAATCCTATGAGGGAGTTTTTCAATGGCAGACCTCCGTTACCAGTCTTCTGCGCCGGCCAGCACCCGCGCTGCGGAGATTGATCAGGGCCTGCGCTCGTACATGCTGGGCGTCTACAACTACATGGCGCTTGGCGTTGCCGCGACGGCCATCATCACACTGTTCGTGGCCTCCACGCCGGCGCTGCTCGCTATGGCGGTCTCGCTGAAGTGGGTGTTCTTCATCGGCATCCTCGGCATGGGCTTCCTTGCGCCGCGGATGATCTTCTCGAACAGCACCCTGGCCGCGCAGGGCGCGTTCTGGGGGTATTGCGCACTCTGGGGCTTCGGCATCGCGCCGATGGTCGGCGCCTTCATGGCGATTGATCCCGGCATGGTTGCCCGCGCCTTTTTCATCGCTGCTGCCACCTTCGGCGCCACCAGCCTGGCCGGTTACGTAACCAAGCGCAACCTGTCGGCTTTTGGCACCTTCTTCATGATCGCAACCATCGGCATCATCATCGCCATGCTGGTGAACGTGTTCCTGGTGCAGTCGAGCATGATGAGCCTGATCGTCTCGTGTGTGACGGTCCTGCTGTTTGCGGGCATCACCGCCTACGAAACGCAGATGATCAAGGAAATGTACGTGGAAGGCGATGGCACCGCCGTAGCCCGCTCGAAGTCGATCTTCGGCGCGTTCATGCTGTATGGCAGCTTCGTCACGCTGTTCATCCACATCCTGAACATTCTCGGCATCATGCGTTCCGAGTAAATTCTCCTGCAGCCTGGTGCTGCGACTCACAAGCCTGAAGCCCTCGCGGAACATGATCCTTCCGCGAGGGTTTTTCGTTGGCTTTCAGGCTCAGGCAACGACGAGCTTGGGCTTTTTCAGCAGTACCTTGAGCACCTGCGCAAGGTCATGGCCACGGCG
The DNA here is from genome assembly GCA_036350935.1 of Anderseniella sp. Classification (GTDB taxonomy): domain Bacteria; phylum Pseudomonadota; class Alphaproteobacteria; order Rhizobiales; family Aestuariivirgaceae; genus Anderseniella. Next base: position 11,673 of record JAZBOA010000200.1, read on the forward strand.
CAGGATCTGCCCGCCTGCGGTGATGACGGTGTAGGCGCCCTGCTTGCGGGCGAGCTTCGGGTTCTTCTCGATGCGGTAGAGCGGCAGTTCCGAGGTGCGCCGGTAGACCGCAAAGACGGCTTTGTCGCGGTTGAAGTCCATGGCGTAGTCGCGCCATTCACCAGCGGCAACCTTGGTGCCGTAGAGATGCAGGATGGTGGCGAGCTCGGTGCGGTTGAAGACGACCTGCGCGGGAGCAGCCGCAGCAGGCTGGCGGGAGGCGTCTGCTTGGGCCCCGCTGCTCTCGTGCGATGCCGCACGGGCGCGCAGGGCGACAATCTCCGGTTCTTCGCTCACTCGCTGCTTCCGGTTGTGTACTCGTCTACGGTCGTCATCTTGACGTCATTTTCCGGTCAGTTCAACCCTGCAACCCGATCAGAACAAGGATGGATGACGCTGGGTCCGGGTTAACCAAGATGCCCCTTTTCAGCCACGTTTCGTTCAAAAAATCGTCCGGAACCGGATGCATTATCCGATCGTTGCCTCAAGGTCCGGCTCCGAATCGTTTCGGATATCTCAGCCCCCCAGCCCCCCGTGGCGAATAAGGAGCCGGACCTCTTTTCTGTGAGTGAGTTTGTGAGTTGCGGTGTTCTTGCCGGTATCCAGTCGATGGCAAGACCTTAGTCAACCTGGTGCCCGGCGGACCTCATGAGGCCGCCGTTTTCTTTTGCCCCCAGCGCACCGAATGCGGGCGTACCACTTGATCTGGCGGCGCATTTTCCCAATATCCGGTGAACTCGAATCAAATCTGCCTGCACCAGGCCGTTGAGGAGTTCAGCATCCATGTCGAAAGCAGACGCGCAGTCCGCTGCCAAGCCGAAGGCGTTCCAGGCCGAAGTCGCGAAATTGCTGCACCTGATGGTGCATTCGGTCTACTCCGAACGGGAAGTGTTCTTGCGCGAGCTCATCTCCAACGCGTCGGACGCCTGTGACAAGTTGCGATACGAGGCGCTGAAGAACGACAAGCTGATGGCCGAGGGTGGCGAGCTGCGGATCGATATCGCGCTCGACAAGAAAGCCAAGACGCTTACCATCACCGATACGGGGATCGGCATGGATGCGAAGGAGCTCACCGACAATCTCGGCACCATCGCCCGGTCCGGCACGCAGGCCTTCATGGAGCAGATGGAAGGGGCCAAGCCGAAGAAGCCCAAGGACGGCGAGGCTGGTAACGTGCACCTTATCGGCCAGTTCGGCGTCGGCTTCTATTCCGCTTTCATGATCGCCGAAAAGGTCGACGTGGTCTCCCGCAAGGCAGGCGCGAAGAAGGCCAATATCTGGAGTTCCGACGGGGCCGGCACCTTTACCGTGGAGCCATACGAGGGCGATGACGCACCGGCGCGCGGCACCTCGATCCGGTTGCAACTGCGCAAGGACGCCAAGGAGTTTCTCGAGGACGTGCGGCTAGAGCACGTGGTGCGGACCTATTCGGATCATGTCAGCCACCCGATCTATCTCGAAGGCCGGCAGATCAATTCCGGCTCCGCGATCTGGGCCCGGCCAAAGTCCGATGTGAGCGGCGAGCAGCACCGGGAGTTTTTTGGTCATGTGTCGGGCGTCTATGCGGACCCGGCGCTGACCATCCACTACAAGGCGGAAGGACGGCACGAATATTCGGTGCTGCTGTACGTGCCGGGTGAGAAGCCGTTCGACCTCTTCGACCCCGATCGCAAGGGCAAGCAGAAGCTCTATGTGCGCCGTGTCTACATTACCGATGAAGCGGAAATGCTGCCATCTTACCTGCGCTTCGTTCGCGGAGTGATCGACTCGGAAGACATGCCGCTCAACATCAGCCGCGAGATGCTGCAGGACAACCCGACCGTTCACGCCATTCGCGCCGCCGTTACCAAGCGGGTGCTGTCGGAGCTGAAGAAATGCGCCGACAAGCAGCCTGAAATCTACGCCAGGATCTGGGATGCGTTCGGGCCGGTGATCAAGGAAGGCCTCTATGAGGACATGGAGCGGCGCGATGCGCTCTATGAGATATGCCGGTTCCGGTCGACGCAGAGCGAGGGTCGGCAGGACGTGACGCTGGCTGACTATGTCAGCCGGTTGAAGGAGAACCAGACGGCGATCTACTATCTGACCGGCGAGGACACGGCCAAGGCCGAAGTAAGCCCGCAACTTGAAGGCTACAAGGCGCGCGGCGTGGAAGTGCTGCTTCTCACCGATCCGATCGACGCGTTCTGGGTTCGCACGTCGCTGGGTTTCGAAGGCAAACCGTTCAGGTCGGTGACACAAGGCGCGGCCGACCTTGAGCAGATCCCGCTGGCCGACGGCAGCAAGGACGAGACGAAGGCCGACGACGCCAAAACCGCGGCGCTGCTTGCGGCCCTCAAGACCGCGTTAGGCGAGAAGGTGCAGGATGTCGCGAAGTCTGCGCGGCTGACATCCTCCCCGGTGTGCATCGTTGCCGGCATGCAGGGCTTTGACCGGACGCTGGAGAAATACCTGGCCCGCCAGCAGGGTCACGGCGCCATCTCCGCGCCGGTGCTGGAGGTGAACCCGTCTCATCCGCTGATTGCGGCGCTGGCTGAACGGGCATCGCGTGGCGACGATGTGTCGGAGGCTGCCCGCCTGCTGCTCGACCAGGCGATGATCGTTGAAGGCGAGGCGCCAGACGACGTGGCGGGATTTGCCGAGCGGATGTCCAGGCTTATGAGCCAGGTCTATGGCTGAGGATGGACCCAGGCCGGCATCCGGTATCCGGCCTGACGTTTTCCAGGCCGTCAGGCCAGGACGCTGGACCGCCGACAGAAGCGAGCCCTTCGTGCTGTTCCTCATCGGCATGCGCATCAATGCGCCATGGAAACCCTGGACATGGGCTCCGGTGCTGCCAACCATGCCGGCGATGATCCGTGAACTGGCGCAACAGCCGGAACTCGGTTTTCTCGGCGGCGACGTGTGGCTGGGCCGCACCATCATCTGCGTGCAGTACTGGAAGGACTTCGACAGCCTTGAGGCCTATGCCCGCGCGGACGATCACCTACATCTACCGGCGTGGCGGAAATTCAACCACCGCAGGGCAGCTTCACCGGACGTGGGCGTGTGGCACGAGACGTACGAGATCAAGCCGGGCAACTGGGAGTCGATCTACGTGAACATGCCGCCGTTCGGGGCGGGCAAGGCGTTTGCGGCCAGCCGCATTGGCGGCGCAAAAGAGGCTGCGCGCGGGCGGCGCGACAGCATTTGAACATGCCCTTTCTCCACACGGGAGAAAGGGCCGGCAGGGATGGCGATCAGGCGGCTTCCACCCGCGGCTTGACGAGGCCGCGGTTGATCAGCGTCTCGGCGATCTGCACGGTGTTGAGGGCTGCCCCCTTGCGGAGATTGTCCGACACGCACCACAGGTTCAGGCCGTTCTCAATGGTTGCGTCCTCGCGGATGCGCGAGATGAAGGTGGCATAATCACCGACACACTCTACCGGGGTCACGTAACCGCCATCCTCGCGCTTGTCGATGACCATCAGGCCGGGGGCTTCGCGCAGGATATCGCGGGCCTCATCGGCAGACATCGGACGCTCAAACTCGATATTGACGGCCTCGGAGTGACCGACGAACACCGGCACGCGCACGCAGGTTGCAGTGAGCTTGATTTTCGGGTCGAGAATCTTCTTGGTCTCGGCCATCATCTTCCACTCTTCCTTGGTGTCACCGGAATCCATGAACACGTCGATGTGCGGAATGACGTTGAAGGCGATCTGCTTGGTGAACTTCTGTGGCGTGGGTGCATCGGTGACGAAGATACCCTTGGTCTGGTTCCACAGCTCGTCCATGGCGTCCTTGCCGGCGCCCGATACCGACTGGTAGGTGGCGACGACCACGCGCCGTATTTTCGCGGCGTCATGCAGAGGCTTCAGCGCCACCACGAGCTGGGCGGTGGAGCAGTTCGGATTGGCAATGATGTTCTTGCGGCTGGGGCGGGCCATGTACTCTTCAAGCACGTGGGCGTTCACTTCCGGCACGATCAGCGGCACTTCCTGGTCGTAGCGCCAGGCGGACGAGTTGTCGATGACGATGGCGCCGGTCTTGCCGATCTTCGGCGACCACGCCTTGGAGGTTTCTCCGCCGGCCGACATCAGCACGAAGTCGACTTTCGAGAAGTCGAACTGTTCGAGATCCTCGCACTTGACTGTTCTGTCGCCAAACGACACCTCACGCCCGACTGACCGGCGCGAGGCGATGGCATGCATCTTCGACACCGGAAATTCGCGCTCGGCGAGGATGTTCATCATTTCCAAGCCGACATTGCCGGTGGCACCGACGACTGCAACCTTGTAGCTCATCTGAAGCTCACTTCTTTCCTTGGAGCCCGCTCCCGCCTGGACTGGCCAGGGCTTTCGGGGCTGTTTGCTGCCAGCGCGCCTCCCGCGGGAGACAAGGGCCGGGAGCAAGCGCGATCAGACGGTGGTTTTCACCGTTTTCATCGTGGTGCGTTTGCTGGTTGCGGCAGCCGCCGCCGCGCCGCCGGTATCGGCAGCGGACAGACAGGCGGCAATGTCGGTCACAAACGGCATCGTCAGATGGATCGCGCTCGAGTTCTTCTTCCGGGCTCAGGCTTTTAGCAGCTTTCGGTGAACAGTCAATTGACGGTTCGCCTCAGGCCACGGCCTCCAGCTCGGCGAGGATGGCGTCACCCATTTCGATGGTGCCGACCTGCTTCATACCGGGCTGCATGATGTCGCCGGTGCGGTAGCCCTTGTCGAGCGCATTGGCGATGGCGGTCTCGACCTTGCCGGCCCACTCACCCATGCCGAATGAATAGCGCAGGCACATGGCGAACGAGGCGATCATGGCGATCGGGTTGGCGAGGCCCTTGCCGGCGATGTCGGGGGCCGAGCCGTGCACGGGCTCGTACAGCGCCTTGCGCACGCCGGTCTTTTCGTCGGCCGCGCCGAGCGAGGCGGACGGCAGCATGCCGAGCGAGCCGGTCAGCATGGCGGCCACGTCGGACAGGATGTCGCCAAACAGGTTGTCGGTGACGATGACGTCGAACTGCTTGGGGTTGCGCACCAGCTGCATACCGCCTGCATCGGCCAGCATGTGGGAGAGTTCGACGTCCTGGTAGCCGTCCTTGTGGGTGGCGGTGACGACCTGGTTCCACAACAGGCCGGACTTCATCACGTTGCGCTTTTCCATGGAGCAGACGCGGTTGCCGCGGGTGCGGGCCAGTTCGAAGGCGACGCGGGCAATGCGGTCGATCTCGTAGGTTTCGTAGACCTGCGTATCGACGGCGCGCTGCTGTCCGTTGCCGAGATCGGTGATTTCCTTCGGCTCGCCGAAATAGACCCCACCGGTCAGCTCGCGCAGGATCAGGATGTCGAGGCCCTCGACCAGTTCCTTCTTGAGCGAGGAGGCATCGGCCAGTGCCGGATAGACGATGGCCGGGCGCAGGTTGGCATACAGCGCCAGGTCCTTGCGCAGGCGCAGCAGGCCTGCCTCGGGGCGCTTGTCATAGGGGATGGCGTCCCACTTCGGACCGCCGACGGCGCCGAAGATGATGGCGTCTGCGGCCATGGCCTTGCCCATGTCTGCTTCGGAAATCGACTCGCCATGGGCGTCATAGGCGGCACCACCCACCAGGCCCTCGTCCAGCTCGAACGACGCAACGCCCTTGTCCTGGAACCACTGGATGACGCGCCGCACCTGGCCCATCACTTCAGGGCCGATGCCGTCGCCGGGGAGAAGGAAAAGCTTGTACGTTGCCATGGGCCGGGAACCTTCCTGCGCAATGATGGAGATCGAAGGCGTTTGCCTAATCGCAGTTTTCATCAAAGGCAAGAGCAGGGCGGTTGCGTTGCCGCCCTGCGGACACGGCACACAGCCGGCTGGTTCTCAGGCTGCCTTGCGCCGTGACTTGCCGCGACCCGGAGCAGGCTTATTGGCGTTGGCAGGCGGCGTTTCGGGTGTGAAGGGTGCGGGATTGTATGGCTCCACGGCGGCAATGGCCGGTGCGGTGGCGGTGCGGGCGATGGTAAGCACCAGCACCAGGAAAGCCGATGCGGCAACGGCGCTCGATACGATGGTGCTGAAGGTGTCGGTCAGGTAGGCATTGCTGACAAACACCGTGATGGCGAATGCGAGCGATGCGGTGAGCAGCAGCCCGGCGACGGTGGCGGCAGTCTCGTTGTCGAGAATACGGGCCGTTGCCTGACGGCGGAACTGCCAGTAAGCGAGCGCCATGGCAAGGAACGTCCCTGCCAGGATGGCGCCACCGAGATACCCATTTTCCATTGCAACTTCTCCTTTCAGGACGGAAGCACGTTTTGCGGGTTGAACGAATTGACTAGCCGCCTGCGCCCATGGCAGCTGTCGCCGCCCACGCAGCGCCTGCAACGACGGATCCCGCCAGCAGGACGGACATGACGGCCACGGCAAGCCCCGCCAGCAGCCAGATGCCATCGCGCTCCGACAGGGCAAGCCCGAGCAGCGCAACGGCGAAGGCTGTGACGCCATTGCCCAGCGGGATGGGCAGCACGATGATGATGCCGAGCAGCAGGCTGACCATGCCGGTGAGGCGCTCTCCGGCGAGCCTCGAGAACGGCCAGTACCGGGGCTGCAGGAATTTCTCGAGGAAGGTCAGCCAGGGCAGTATCCGGGCCAGGGCGCTGCTGAACCCGGCGCGGGGTATTGCAGCTTCTGCGATGCGGCGGGGCAGCCAGACGGTGCGCTGGCCGGCAAGCAGCTGGGCTGCGACAATGACCACCGGCAGGCCGAGGATGAAACTGGTGCCTGGCGGGCCGGGTATGCAGTTTACCATGGCAAACAGGGCAAGGATGGCGCCCAGCGACCTGTCGGCGACGGCATCGGCGATGGCGCGCACGGTCAGGGGCTGAGCCGGCAGGCCGGGCAGCTTGCGCAGCGTTTCGGACAACGGCGCGGGCGGCGGCCTCAAGGGCTCCGTGGCGGCTGGATCCGGCGTGTCATAGGCATGGGCTGTCATGGGATTTGCCAGTGGCTTGCCGCGATCAGGCGCCGGTTGCCGGCCCGGCAGGCGTGTCGGCATCATCGGCAAGGCCGCGTTTGAATGCCTTGATGCCCCGCGCGGCATCTTCCATCAGGCCGGAAATCTTTCCGCTGCCGAACAACACCACCACAAGCACAGCAATCAACAGCCATTCGGTCGGACCGATGCCCATTCATTTCTCCACTTGCCGCAAGACCTGGCGCCGTCGCCGGGGCGGCCTGTCAATGACGCTGCTCCTGTCCGGCGGCGGATTGGCGGAGGAATTGCGCCGGAATCGTGGCGTACGAAAATTTCATCCGGGCCGCTGGCGGTAACGCTCCACGAAGCGCCGCATGATGACAGCCGGGACGTGGACATCGGCGGCGTGGCCTTGCGCGATGAGAGCCTCTGCTTCCTCGGGAGCGAAGTAGCCACGATGCCTGTAGATGTTGATGCGCACCTCCAGGCCATAACTGTCGAGCTCCGGGTGAAACTGGGTGGCATAGACGTTCTCGCCGTAACGGATCATCTGGTAAGGGCACGGGCCCGATACAATCAGGTGGGTGCAGCCAGGTGGAAGCTCCTGGACAGCCTCCTTGTGACCGACGAAGGCGTCGAATGTCTCCGGAATGCCGATGAGCAGCGGATCGGCACGGCCCTCCGGCGTAAGTGCACAGGTGCTGGGGCCAACCGGTTCGGCGAACCTTTGCTTGCCAACTGGCGCGCCAAGGTGATGGGCGAGGATGCCGATACCGTAGCAGCACCCGAGGAACGGCAGGTCGCGCCCGGTGATGGCGGGCATCAGTGACAGGATGGCGTCCTCGATGCGGTGTTCGGCGGCGGACTTCTTCTCCGCCGGATCGCTTACGCAACCCGGTCCGCCACCAACGATGACGCCGGACAGGTCCTCAAGTTTCAGATGATCCGGAAGCGGTTCGCGTTCGAGACGCACGCGGATGGTGTCACACTCGGCCAGTCTACCCTTGTCGAGGAAGGCTTCGTATTCGTTGTCCGCGGCTTCGGTTTCGGGCCTGAGCTGGAGGATGAGGAAGGGTTTTGTGGTGCTCATGGCCCGAAACCTCTCCTTGGCTGCTCCAGATCTTGCGCATCTCGGCAGCTGCGCTGCGCTCTACGTGCGATCTGGAGGCCGGGCCTGAGCTGGACGATGAGGAAGGGTCTTGTGGTGCTCATGCCATATTTCGCCAGGCTGATGCCTACTGGCCGCCGAGCGCCCTGTAGACCGCCATGGACGGCCGGCCATTGGGCTTCATGCCGATCTTTTCCTGCACCTTCTTGATGGCGCCGGTGGTGACCGGCCCGATCTTGCCGTCGGCCTCGCCGATGTCGTAGCCAGCCTTGAGCAGCAGGATCTGCAATTGCAGCCGCTGGGCGCGGGTCAGGCCGGGGTCGTTGGTGGGCCATGGCCTGACGATGGGGCCGCGGCCTTTCAGCCGGTCGGACAGGTGGCCGATGGCGAGCGCATAGGACTCGGCGGCGTTGTAGGAGTACAGCGCATCGAAGTTGCGCCCCACAAGGAAGGCGGGGCCGTTGACGCCGGCGGGCAGCAGCAGGCCCGCCTGGAAGTTCGACTTGAGCGGCGAGCCATCGATATTGGTGATGCCGCGCTTCGCCCAGTCCTGCACGCTGGCGCGGCGCTTGCGCCCCGACGGTCCGTTGTAACCGGCGGGCAGCTTCACCTCGAAGCCCCACGGCTCATTGGAGCGCCAGCCGGCCTTGACCAGGAAGTTGGCGGTGGAGGCGAGCGCGTCGGGCACCGAGTTGACCAGGTCGCGGCGGCCGTCGCCGTCAAAGTCTACGGCGAGGCGCTGGTAGGTTTCGGGGATGAACTGGGTCTGGCCAAAGGCGGACGCCCAGGAGGACCACAGATCGTCGTACTTCACGTCGCCCGACTGCACCAGTTTCAGCCCGGCGATGAGCTGGCGGGTGAACAGGTCCTTCTTGCGGCCCGCACACACCAGGTTGGCCATGGCGTGGGGCAGGAAGAACTCGCCCTTGATCTGGCCGTAGTCGCTCTCGATGCCCCACAGCGCGGCAATGATGTAACGGTCGGTGCCGAAGCGCTGCTCGACGGCGGCAAGCGTCTTGCCCCATTTCTGCATGTTGGCCATGCCGTCGGCGATGCGCGGCTCATCGACGAGGAAGGTCATGTAGTCCCACACCGGGGTGCGGAACTCGGGTTGGGTGCGGGAGAAGCGGACAACCTTCTCGTCGTACTTGGCGCCGTCCAGCGCCCTGGCTGCCAGCGTGGCGGGAACGCCGGCGCGGGTGACCGTGGACTTGAGGCCGGCGATGCAGGCGGACGAAACCTGTGCACCCGCCGGCATGGCCGTTGCCGCCAGCATTGCGGTTGCAAGGGCGAGGGCGGCAGTGCGTGCTGAAATCATCTCTGGTCCCGTATCAGCCGTCGTCGTGAACGATGGCAGACAGATTAGGCCCACGGGCGGGATTCGGCCAGCCTGGACTCGTAGGCCGAGATGGCGTCCTGCTTCTCAAGGGTCAGGCCGATGTCGTCGAGGCCATTCAGCAGGCAGTGCTTGCGGAAGGGGTCGATGTCGAACTTGATGACGCCGCCGTCCGGGCCCTTGATCTCCTGCGCTTCGAGATCGACGGTGATGGTGGCATTGGCGCCACGGCGGGCGTCGTCCATCAGCTTGTCGACCTCTTGCTGCGGCAGCTGGATCGGCAGGATGCCGTTCTTGAAGCAGTTGTTGTAGAAAATGTCGGCAAACGAGGTGGAGATCACGCAACGGATGCCGAAATCGAGCAACGCCCACGGCGCATGCTCGCGCGACGAGCCGCAGCCGAAATTGTCGCCTGCCACAAGGATCTGCGCCTTCTGCCAGCCGGGCTGGTTGAGCACGAAATCCGGGTTCGGCTTGCCGGCTTCGTCATAGCGCATCTCGAAGAACAGCGACTTGCCCAGACCGGTGCGCTTGATGGTCTTCAGGAATTGCTTCGGGATGATCATGTCGGTGTCGATGTTGGTGATCGGCAGCGGTGCTGCGACGCCGGTCAGCGTGGAGAACTTGTCCATCTGTCAGGTTCCTTCGAACGGGAAAATGCGTTGCGGTGATGTGTGCCGCGTGATCCGGGAAAGGTCAAGAATTAGTCTGTTTCGCGCGCAGGTCGGGCAGGCCGATGCCGGTCGATTCAAAGCCGCCGTCCACCGACAGCACCTGGCCGTTGATGTAGCTGGCCTTGTCCGAGATCAGGAAATGGATGGCCTCGGCGATCTCGCGCTCGGTGCCGTAGCGGTTGAGCGGGATCGAGTCGTGGTAGCTCTGCCGGATGGCGTCGTCGTGCACCTTCATCGCCATGGCCGTGTTGACCGGGCCGGGGCAGACGCAGTTGACCCGGATGCCCTGGTTGCCAAGCTCGGCGGCCTGCTGCTTGGTGAGGTGGATGACGCCGGCCTTGGAGGTGCCGTAGGCGGTACGCAGCGTCGAGGCGCGGTGGCCGGAGATCGAGGCGATGTTGACGATGGCGCCGCCGCCGGTGCGCAGCATGACGGGTGCGGCGGCCTGCACCATCAGGAACGGGCCGGTGAGGTTGGTGGCCATGATGGCCTGCCAGATTTCGTGGCTGGTCAGGGCAATCGGACCGAAGTCGGCAATGCCGGCATTGTTGACCAGCGCATCGAGCCGGCCGAAGTGCTCTGCCGTCTGGTCCACCGCGCGCTGCACGTCTTCGGGCACGGAGACATCGGCATCGATGCACAGCGCCTCTGCCGGCAACGTCTTTCGGGTGGCTGCAAGGGTTTCGGCGTTGTTGTCGAGGGTCGCTACCTGCCAGCCATAGTCGAGGAATGTCCTGATGGTTTCGAGTCCGATGCCGCGGGCGCCGCCGGTGATGAGGCAGACCCTGGAGGTGGGGGGTGTGGTCATGAGTAAATTCTTTTCGCCCTGTCATCCCCGGCCTCGTGCCGGGGATCCATTCCTTTAGAGAAAGATGGGCCCTCGGGACAAGCCCGAGGGTGACAAAAGCCAGAGTCAGATGACGCCATAGCGAGAGAGGAACCAGTACACCAGGTACAGGCCGAGCGCATAGGTCAGCATGCGGCCCAGGCGTTTGCCCCAGATGACAACCGGGTCGTTGGCATCGTCCTCGTCCTGCGCCTGGCGGGCGCCCAGCAGCTTCTCGGACTGCTCGCCCAGCCGCTTGAGGTCGGCTTCGGCGCGGGCAACCGTGTCGTCGTCGCGTTGCTTGCGGGAGGACATGGGCGTTACTGCACCGTGCGCGGGTTGGGCGTGGCGGCTTCCAGTTCGGCTTCGAGCTGGGCAATCATCTCGTCGGACAGGTCAAGATGGTGGGCGGTCTCGTGCACCATGACGTGGGTGAGAACCGCGCCAAGCTCCTCGCCGGTCTCGACCCAGTAGTCGAGAACAGCACGGCGGAATATCACCATGACTGGCGGGTTGTCGGCGCCGGCGCGCAGCAGGCCCATGATGTCGAACGGAGTTTCCGCGCCAACCTCGTCCAGCGTGTCGTCATCGGGAAACTCCTCGATGACGATGGCAATCTCTCCGGTCAGGTCGCGCAACGACATTGGCACGGCCTCCCACACCTTGCGGGCGAGCAGCGCCAGATCAGCCGCGGTGGGCGCACGCATGTGCGACCAGCGGCTGTCACTGTTGAAAGATGAATTCATGGGACACGATTTTGCCAGTCAATGCCGGTTAATGCCAGCATAGAAGTGAAATCGGCTGTCGTGCCGCAGGACGGCGGGCTCAGCCGAGGCTGGCTGCCGCGTAGGCCATGACCGCGCCGGACGCAAGGGTGGCAACGATAAGGAATGCGAGCACTCGGCGCAGGAAACGCGCATCGGCAGTAACGGTAGACATAACAGGAAATTCCCCCTTGACGCGACTTAACCGGTGCAGGCGGCCAATGCTCAAATTCCGCTGGAATTCGATTAGCACGCCAGTATTGCGATCCGATTAACGCGCCATACACCATACTTCACGAAGGTCTGCAAGTAGATTCCGACCTTGCGTAAACAAACAAAAGCCAGTGCTTGCAACACAGCAACAACACGCCGCCAGTCGGACGTCATGAACTCCTGCGATGGCCATCGCTCGGGATAAGGCTTACGCCACGAACTCACTCACCATGAATGCTGCAAGGCAGGGCGGCAGCGATGGGGTTAACCATTGCTTAACCATGATGAACGGTTCATGAACGCAGACAGGCGATAGCGCGAAACGGCCCGCCGCGGACGGGCCGGAGAGATCA
>JAZBOA010000201.1:0-2773 GCA_036350935.1 Anderseniella sp.
GAGGCCTTGCTCGACAAGGACCAGGCAGCGGTTCACCTGATCAATTCGGCTTTTCTGGATGGCATGTCGGTGGAACAGGCCAAGGAAGAAGTGGCTTCACGTCTCGAGGCCATGGGTGTTGGGCAGCGCACCACCAATTATCGCTTGCGTGATTGGGGCGTATCGCGCCAGCGGTACTGGGGTTGCCCGATCCCCTTCATTCATTGTGATGATTGCGGCGTTGTCGAAGTGCCGATGGAGGACTTGCCGGTCGTGCTCCCGGAGGATGTGACGTTCGACAAGCCGGGCAATCCGCTGGACCGGAATGAAGCTTGGAAATCCGTTTCGTGTCCGAAATGCAATGAGCCTGCACATCGCGAGACCGATACGTTCGATACGTTTATCGATTCTTCCTGGTACTACGCGCGGTTCTGCTCTCCGGACGCGGATGTGCCGGTGGACAGGGATGCAGCGAATTACTGGATGCCCGTGGACCAGTATATCGGCGGCATTGAGCATGCCATCCTGCATTTGCTGTACTCGCGTTTCTTTGCCCGGGCCATGAAGATCACCGGCCACCTCGATGTGGAGGAGCCGTTCAAGTCGCTCTTCACGCAGGGCATGGTTATTCACGAGACATACAAGTCATCTAACGGTGAATGGCTGATGCCGACGCAGGTCTCGCGGGAAGGCGATGGCTGGATCGAGGTTGCCACGGGCAGGCCGGTCGTGGCTGCGCCGGCCGAGAAGATGTCGAAGTCGAAGAAGAACGTCATCGACCCTGATGACATTATCGACAAGTACGGCGCGGACACGGCCCGCTGGTTCATGCTGTCTGACACCCCGCCAGAACGCGACATCGAGTGGACCGAGGCCGGTGTCCTTGGCGCCTGGCGGTTCGTGCAGCGCATCTGGCGCGTCGTTGGGGAAGTGGCCGCTTTCGGTGTGTCCGCTGACTCAGACAGCTTGTCGGGTATTGGTGGGGCTGATGCTTCTGCGCTTGCCCTGCGCCGGGCTACCCACATGGCAATTTTTGCAGTTGGTGATGATATTGGCGCCCTGCGGTTCAACCGGGCAATTGCCCGGTTGTATGAACTGGTCAATGCGATTGTTTCTTCGCTGTCTTCTCCCGGGTCGGAGAGCGATGCTGTTCGTATAGCGCAGGTCGAGGCAGTGACGGCGCTTGTGCAGCTGTTTGCGCCCATGATGCCGCATCTCGCTGAAGAGTGCTGGCAAGTGCTGGGCCGTGAAGGACTTGTTTGCGAGGCTGCCTGGCCGGTTCATGACCCTTCCCTGTTGGTGTCGGATCAGGTTACTGTTGTGGTCCAGGTGAACGGCAAGAAGCGGGCAGAGCTCAGATTGGACAAGGGTTTGGCGCGCGAAGCGGTTGAAGGCGCATGCCTGGAGCATGAGAGTGTCATAAGAAGTCTGGACGGTTTGGCAGTTCGGAAAGTGATTGTCGTTCCCGACAAGCTGGTCAATATTGTTGCTGCATGAGAAAGATGGATTACAGAAGTGCTGTCACCTTCGCAGTGATGCTGGGCGCGGTCCTGTTGCAGGGCTGTGGCTATCAGCCTTTATACGCAACGCGCGCGGATGGTTCTTCTGTCGTTCAGGAACTGGCGTCGGTGTCGGTGCAGCCGCAGACAACTCGCGTTGGTCAGCTGGTTCGCAACGAGATCGTTCGCTCGATCCGGCCGGCTGGTACAACCGCAGAAGACAGGTACGTGCTGCGTCTGGCAGCCAATGGCAGTTCGCAGACTCTGATCGATACCTCCGATACTGTTCACCGGCGGTTGGCCTACAATCTTTCAGCAGATTTCCAGCTGATAGATGTGACTTCACAACAGCCCGTCTTTTCGGGCAGGGCATTCAGCAGGGTGCCCTATGACCGGTTGAATGCGTCGTTCTCGAATGTCCAGGCTCGGGTCAATGCCGAGGAGCAGGCAGCTCAGCAAGTGGGACAGGAAGTTCGCACGCGCGTGGCTGCATTCCTGGCCGGCAACTGATCATGGCTGGCGTCAAGCCGGAAGCACTGTCGCGGCTGTCAGCGGCAGCCCTCACGAAATACAAGGGTGTGCTGCTTTTTGGTCCGAATTGGGATCTGGTGCAGCGGCTCAAGGCGACTGTCGTCCTTGGATTGTCTGATGCAATCGACGGTGCAGAGATTGTGCGACTTGCGGCAGCAGATGTTGAAGCTGAAGCCGGGCGTCTGCTTGAAGAATTACAGGGTATCTCCCTGTTTGGCGCCTTCAAGATTGTCGCCCTTGACGCGTCCAGCCAGGCCGCTCAGCGTGAGTGTATTTCCGCCACTTCAGTGGGCTGGAAGGATGCGTTTCTCGTTCTGACATCAGGCGATCTCAAGAAGTCAGCACCATTGCGGAAGGAGTTTGAGGCATCGCCGGAATTGCTGGCCGCGGCCTGTTATGAGCAGTCTCCGCAAGAACTGGCGGCAGTTGTCCGCGATCGACTTGCCGGTTTCGGAATCACTGCGCCGCCCGAGGTTTGCCTTGCTGTGGTAGAAGGGGTTGCCGGCAATGCAGCTTTGCTCGAGTCCGAAGTAGATAAGCTGTTGAGTTATGCCGGGGATGTTGTTCAGCTCACGCTGGAACATGTAGAAGCGGTTTGTACGGTAAGCCGCTCATCAAGCTTGGATCGGGTTGTTGATCTGGCTTTCTCCGGACAGGTCGAAAAAGCTCTCACCGGAGTTAGGGAACTACACTCGGAAGGCGCTAGTGGAACCGGCAGCCTGATCGCCCTGTGCAATCACCTGTTGATGATCTGCGAGATGGCC
>JAZBOA010000202.1:0-3286 GCA_036350935.1 Anderseniella sp.
CCAATCACCATGACGGATGGCCGGTTTTTCAGGGCAAGAGCCGCCACCCATCGTTTGATGATGCTTGTAACACCGCAAGGCAGAACAGAGCAAACGCAATGCAGCCAACGGACAGACGACAGCGGCAGGCGACCGCTCCACCACAGACCAGGGCTGGAGATAATGGAAGTGGCTGTGTTGCTCGGTCATATCCCGCTTAGGTACCCAACGCGAGCGAAGCGTTGTCGTCTGTACGCGGGAGTCGGGCGGTTTTTGGTTCTCGTCTCATAATCTTCCTACGGACATTGACCACGAGAGGATCAAGTCTTGACTACTCACGGGTTTCTGTTTTCTATTCCAGCCAGTCGAAGCGCTCGTTGAGCAGCGGTTTCCCCAGATGTTCTTCAGGCACATATGTCGTCACCTCATCGAGGAAAGAACTTAACTCGAAGCAAGCCTCGGTGGGGAGTACACCGCGTCGGGAGACTTCACCCCTCAGAATCCGCAATGCAACAATGATGAGAGGGATATTCGTCCAGTCCAGGATCATCGAAGGCCAGCACAAGTAACGTGCTTTTCGACCTTCTTTCTGCCCTTCAGCCACGGCCCACATCCACCAACCCGTTGGATAACTGGCTGGAGCGACGAGCCAACGGCCCTTGTCCGCCACGGCAGTCTCGAAGAAATCCAGCGCTGCGCCGCTCCAATCGGTCTCACCTCTTGCAATCCGCTGACTCTTCTGGATGAATAGTTCCATCAGTTGCGGCGGGACCATACCGAGGAGGCAGGTTACCGTCTTCACTCCCGGCAGGTAATAGGGCAGTGAGAATGTGCTCGGGGAGTCTGTCAGATAGCCAGTGATCATGGATCCCGAAGGGTGGACGACTTCAACCGGATTCTTGAGCGGATCGAGCCGTATCCAGCTTCCTTTTCGGTACGTCATGACGGGTTCGCCGGCGGTTTCGATAAGATCCCAGCTGGTTTCAACCCTGCCTCGCTCGCGTGTTCGCGCCAGACTTTGAACAGGAGAGAAATAGTTTCCCGGGGTGTAGTCAAACAGCCAGCTGACTGAGATCTCGGCTGTATCTTCCAGCATGCGAGAGGCATGTACAGCCATCAGGTTGTTCATGGCTACCCATCCTGTAGCGATCACAGCGGTCACGCCTTTCGCCCTCGCCTGAGAGTCCAGCTGGAACGCGCGCTCGGCGTATTTCCCAATCGCTGCAACATCACAGTAGTGGACACCTGCCTCGATTGCCCCTTGGATTGCTGGCAGCTGCACATCCGATGTGGGTCCAGCTGCGTTGACAATGATGTCGTAATCCGATGCGACCGACGATAGTCGGGCAACGTCCTTGATGTCGACGCAGACAGCGGTTGCCTTGTCGCCGATCCTGACGGCAGCTTGCTGCGCCACTTCGATTCGTCGGCTGGCCAGAGCAACCTCGGTTATCAGGTTGTCACCAGCCAGATAAGCCGCTGCCTGCGCACCAAAGCCGCCTGTGCCGCCAAGGAGTAGTACCTTCATAATATTCCTCCGTTATCTGAGTTGGTTGAAGGTTTCAACTGTCGTTTTGTCATCAACGTCACGCTTGCCCCTCGCTCAACTCAAGCCCTGCGGCCCCTGGGCGAGGTCCTATTCCCGATTGTTGACCGTATAGGCTTCCCGGACGGACGGCCCAACAAGGGTGTGCGCGACCTTGGCAACCTGCTCCCGATAGTAGCCGCTAGCCTCACCCACCGTCATGTCGGCCTCAGTCTCCCAAAGGGCAATTATCTCGGCCTTGCCCGTGTCAGGATTTGTCAGCACGAGTCCCCCTTGGTATCCCTTCTGCTGCCTGGCGGCCGGCAAAACAGAATCCAGAAGGATGCTGACCAATTCAGCCATCTTGCCAGGCTGAACCTGGGCAATAGTCGTCCTTGCGTACATGTTCTTACCTCCTTCTGTGAGCCAGCCGATAACTCTGGCGGCGCACGTCTGCTGCATAGTCGTCTCTCACTCCCGAACAATCCAGCCCGAGTTCCGTCGAACTGGGTTTATGTTTCGCACAAAGTGGCGCCAGATCAATTGTACCATTGCAGTCCGAAACGGTCAACCGTTATTTGACGCCACAGCCCGGTGCAGCTTGCCTTGGCTCGTCATTCCGGCCCGGGTCGCGCCACTGGTACACCTTCTGGTCAGGAGGGACGTGGCACGCGTGGATTGGTTTGCCATCGCTACAAGCGGTTGTTTGCCCGCCGGTTCGTGTGACCTTGCTCGATTCACTCCTCTACCCGCAGCAGCGGGAGCGCAGGATCAAACACATCCGCCAGACTCTGTTCGGGATCGGCGCCATCGTGGTTGTAGAGCATCACCACAACGGTATCGAATTCAGGCGCATAATTGAGCACCGATCGAAAACCGGCAATATAGCCTGCATGCCCCATAGTTTCGTTCTGGAGCGCGATGCCCAGACCGTAGGAACTGCCGGGGGCGGGTGTCGTCATTGCAACCAGCGACTCTGGATCGTCAAACAGCGCTCCGCCGAACAACCCGCGTGCGAAGGTGATCAGGTCCGGTGCGGTAGAAACTATGCCGCCCGCCGACCACCCGATGGATTCATGCAGTTCAGTGAGATCGGCTAAGGTGTCTCCAGATCCGGTATAGCCGTGCACCACATCAATCACCGGATCTTCGTAGCAATCCAGGAACGTTGACTCCATGCCCAGCGGTTCATAGATGCGCGTGCGATACGCCTCTGCGAGCGGCATTGCCGCCGCCTTTTCGATCACCATGCCGAGCAGCGTGTAGTTGGTATTGCTGTAGTACCATTGTGTCCCCGGCTCAAACAGAGCATCTTTCCCATAGACGTAGCGGGCGAGCGTGTCGTGGGGGTCCCGTTCGACACAGGCCAGTGTCACTGTCCCTGCATCCTCATCAATGTCCGCCTCAGTGAAGAGATCAGCGAAGTAAAAGTCGCTTTCGACAATGTTAAACAGACCGGACGTGTGCGTCAGCAGGTGGCGCAGCGTGATCTGGTCGCCATAGGGTAGTTGATCGGCGACCTCCGGCAGCCACAGCGCCAGCGGATCGTCCAGGGTCAGCACGCCTTCCTCTGCTAGCTGGACAATCACCGTCGCGGTGAACATCTTGGTGATACTGCCAATGCGAAACGCACCGTCTGGCGGCATCGGGGTTTCGTCCATGAGGTCCGCGAAACCACTGGCCCCCGCAAACTGGTAATCTGGCGCGTCGATCCACACGACCATGCCGGGCGGGAGTTCGCTTGCGGTCAGATCATCCATTTTCGCTTGTATCTCCGCAACG
>JAZBOA010000203.1:0-3651 GCA_036350935.1 Anderseniella sp.
CCGCTCGGCAGTCAAGCTCCTCGGCCTGGCGCTTGCTATCGGCTTTACCATCGCGACCTTTGTTGCAATCGCCGATGCCGATGCGATCTCCGCCGCGGAGCAGGCGGATAAAAAGGCTAGCATTCCCCCGCCGAGCATCGCGGAGACCAAGGACATCGCCGAGGAAGGTTTTATCTACGGCCTGCCGATCGTGATGAACTATGCGGTAATGCAGGAGTTCGCGGTCGACAAGAGCTCCGGTCAATACAAGGCGCCTTTCAACACAATGTTCAACGAGGCCCGTGTCTTCACCTATAAGGACACGGCCGTCGTCACACCCAACAGCGACACTCCGTATTCGATGGTCTGGCTGGACCTGCGGGCGGAACCGATGGTGATCTCGGTGCCGGCAGTGCCAAAAGAGCGCTACTACTCCGTGCAATTGATCGACGGCAATACCTACAATTATGGTTATATCGGTACCCGCGCGACGGGCCCGGATGCCGGTGACTATCTCGTGGTCGGCCCTGACTGGAAAGGCGAGAAGCCCGCGGGTATCAGGGAGGTCTTTAAATCAACGACGCCCTTCGCCCTGACGGTTTTTCGTACCCAGCTGTTCAACGCCGACGACATGCCGAACGTGGTCAAGGTACAGGCGGGATACAGGGCGCGGCCGCTGTCCGCGTTCCTGAACCAGCCCGCGCCCGCCGCAGCACCTAAGATCGACTTCCTGCAGGCCACGACCCAGGGGATCAAAGATAATTTTTACGCCTACCTGGACGCCGCCCTCGAGCTCGTACCCATCACCCCTGAGACCAAGGAGCTTCGCGGCAGGCTTGCCAGTATCGGCATAGGCCCGGGCAAGACCTTTGACTTCAAGGAGCTGTCACTCGAACACAAGGCCGCCGTTCTTCTGGCGATGAAAGAAGGTGAGGACAAGATCGAGAAGTATCTCACCACCGAACAGAAAAGCGTGAACGGCTGGAAGATCGGCTCATTGTTCGGCGACCGCCAGTTCTTCAATGGCAACTGGCTGGTCCGTGCCGCCGCCGCCAAGGCCGGCATCTATGGCAATGATTCTGTCGAGGCCACCTACCCCATGACCCGCGTGGATTCCGACGGCGACACCCTCGACGGCAGCAAGCACAACTACAGCCTCTCCTTCCCCGCAGGCCAGCTTCCCCCGGTAAACGCCTTCTGGTCGGTGACCATGTATGACGGCAAGACGCAACTGCTGATCGAGAACCCGATCAACCGCTACCTCATCAACTCGCCGATGCTGCCCGAGCTGAAGAAGAACGACGACGGCTCGCTGACGCTCTACATCCAGAAGGACAGCCCCGGTGCCGACAAGGAAAGCAACTGGCTCCCGGCTCCGGACGGCCCGATCTACCTGGTCATGCGCCTGTACTGGCCCAAGACGGAGCCGCCGTCGATCCTCCCCGCTGGTTCAGGCACCTGGTCGCCGCCGGGTATCGTGAAAGCCAACTGAGTCAATGCCATGAAAAAACCAAACCCATTGCACCCCGCGGCCCTCGTGGCCGCCCTAGCCTCTTTAGCCACGGTGGCGCCGGTCCAGAGTGAGAATCTCCCGCCATCTGCGGATGCGATTAAGGCCACTGCAGAAGAAGCCATCCTCTACGGCCTGCCAATGGTGATGCTCTACGGCATTATGAACGAATATGCCATCAATAAGGACTCTGACCAGTTCAAGGCGCCGTTCAACGAGATCAGGAATGTCCCTAGGGTTTATACGCCTGCCGATACCGCAATTGTCACCCCCAATAGCGACACTCCCTATTCGTTTGCATGGATGGACCTGCGTGCCGAGCCGGTGGTGCTCTGTGTGCCTGAGATGGACAAAGACCGCTACTATTCTGTCCAGCTGACCTCTCAATATACCTTCAATTTCGGCTATATCGGCAGCCGGTCAACCGGCAACGGCGCCGGGTGCTATGCGGTGGCAAGTCCTGGTTGGAAAGGCAGCACCCCAAAGGGCATCAACAAAGTGTTTGTTTCCGGAACAGACTTTGCGCTGGCCCTCTACCGCACCCAGCTCTTTGGCCCGGCCGATATCGACAATGTGAAGGCGATTCAGGCCAAGTACTCTGTCCAGCCCTTGTCAGCGTTTCTGGATGAACCGGCACCGGCATCAGCGCCGGCGATCGACTGGCCAAAAGTCACCAAGGCCATGGAGAGAGAGGATCCGTTCGGCTATCTCGCGTTTGTTCTCCAGTTTGCTCCCGCGACAGGCCCGGCCGCCGTGGAAGTGCCGCTGCGAGAGAAACTGGCCCGCATCGGCATTGAAGCGGGTAAGCCCTTCCCGACGGTTGCGCTGACCGCTGCTGATAAAGCGGCGATGGCTGAGGGCATCAAGCAAGCGGAACCGGTGATCAAAGCCAAGATCGAAACATTGGGCCAGAAAGTCAACGGATGGGTGAATTCCCATTCGATGGTCCTGAGCCGAGCTGGTATTGACGGCGACTGGGCGCAGCGCTCCGCCGTGGCCGTCGCGGGCATCCTGGCCAACGATGCGAAGGAGGCATCCTATGCCTTCACCCGGGAAGACAAGGATGGCGTGAAGCTGGATGGATCGAAAACAGACTATACGTTGACCTTCCCTGCAGGCGCATTGCCTCCGGTCAACGCGTTCTGGTCAGTCACCATGTACGATGGCTCTACCCAGCTGCTCGTGGAGAATCCGATCAAGCGCTATTTGATCAACTCACCGATGTTGCCCGAGCTCAAGAAAAATGCCGACGGGTCATTGACGCTATTCATCCAGAAGGACGAACCCACCGATCCGGTACAGAGGGCGAACTGGCTGCCGGCGCCGAGCGGGCCGATCTATATTGTGTTGCGGATGTACTGGCCGAAGGAAGCGGTGCTCAATGCCAGCTGGCAACCACCTGGCATCCAGGCTGCGAAGTAGTCGCAAGGCCGGTCTCAGGTCTTGACTTGTGCCTCTCAACCCTGATCGTGTCGGCCGTCGCGCCCGATGGCCGACCCAAGGCACCGATGGGATCAACAGCGCGTAGGATGTGGTGGCGAAGGAACCGCCGTTCGCGATTGATGCGGTTCGGGTACTGACTGCATTCCACGCGCCTGGGAACTCCACCGTCGGCTTCGAATACCACCGCGATCGCCTAAGGGGCATCCATCAGTGACGGCAATTTGGCCCTTGCGGCCTGTCTGCGGTAGCCTGATGAATGACTGCCAATGAGACACAACCGACCCCCTGGCCGCCGAGGCACAAGGTCCGCTCTGGGGCGGGACCAGCCTGTCGGGTGATGCCCTCCGACGGATGGCAATTCGCGTGGAGGCGACCTCAAAACATACCAGTGCGGCGTCCGCTTTCCGGAAACTCTCCCGGCTCGTTGCTGCCGCGGCCGGGGACGGCTATGCGCCTGCAGCCGCCGCCGGACGGGCCGAGGCCGAGGCCGAGGGGCAGGTCAGGACGCTTTGCGGTCACCGACCGACGCGAGGAGGGCATGGACAGTACCGCAGGAAGCGGACACCGACCTACGGGGGCGGTCGGGGCTCCCATCTACTCGTGGGAGAACCAAGCCGTCTAGGTGGTGAGCGGCCATGCCCGGCCAACAGCGGTCCCCGAGCATGGTTGTGTTCGCGACGGCTAAGGGACGTTAAGCGGCCGCCCGACAGATCGAAGTA
>JAZBOA010000204.1:0-25931 GCA_036350935.1 Anderseniella sp.
GGCAAGGCGTTCGTCGACTACCAGAACGATGTTTCGGCCAAGGACCTGCCACTGGCGGCGCGCGAAGGCTATGACCATATCGAACTGGCCAAGCGCTACACCACCTCGGGCATGGCCACCGACCAGGGCAAGCTGGGCAACGTCAACGCCATCGGCATCCTGGCGGAAGCAACTGGCAAGCCGATTTCCGAGATCGGCACCACCACGTTCCGGCCGTTCTACACGCCGGTGTCGTTCGGGGCGCTGGGCGGCCAGCACGTCGGCAGCCACTTCCAGCCGGTGCGGCGCTCGCCGCTGCATGGCTGGGCGGAAAAGCTGGGCGCAGCGTTTGTCGAGACTGGCCAGTGGTACCGCTCAAGCTGGTTCCCGCGCGATGGCGAGGACTGGCTTGCGGCGATGACCCGTGAAGTCATCAATACCCGCCGCAATGTGGGCCTGTGCGACGTGTCGACGCTCGGCAAGATCGAGATCGGCGGCAAGGACGCAGCCGAATTCATCAACCGGCTCTATTCCAACCCGTTCCTCAAGCTGCCGGTCGGCAAGGCACGGTACGGGCTGATGCTGCGCGAGGACGGTTTCGTCGGAGACGACGGCACCACCTCGCGGCTCGGCGAGAACCACTTCTTCATGACCACCACGACCGGCCATGCGGCCCAGTCGATGCGTGACCTTGAATTTGCCCACCAGGCGCTGTGGCCCGACCTCGACGTCCAGTATGTCTCGGTGACGGACGAGTGGGCGCAGATGGCGGTGGCAGGCCCGAAGGCGCGGGACGTACTGTCGAAGCTGGTCGATGCGGACCTGTCCAACGAGGGGTTCCCGTTCCTTGCGGCGCGTGAGGTTACGGTCATGGGCTCGATACCTGGGCGGCTTTTCCGCATCTCGTTCTCGGGCGAGCTGGCCTACGAACTGGCGGTGCCAGCAGGCTATGGCGAGGCGGTGGCGAGCGCCGTCATGCATGCCGGCCAGCCGCATGGCATCCTGCCGTATGGTCTCGAAGCCTTGAGCTCGATGCGCGTCGAGAAGGGCTTCATCACCCACAACGAGATCAACGGCCGGCACACGGCAGACGACGTGGGCCTGGGTCGGATGAACTCCAGAACCAAGGATCATATTGGCCGGATGATGAGCGAACGCGACGGGCTGACCGACCCCGACCGCGAGCAGCTTGTGGGTATCAGGCCGCTTGATCCGTCGATGCGGTTCCGCGCCGGCTCGCATCTGGTGCGGCCCGGCGACAAGCCGTCCACCGCCACCGACCAGGGTTACGTGTCATCGGTCGCCTGGTCGCCGACACTGGACAGCTGGATCGGGCTGGCGATGCTGAAGCGTGGCCGGGAACGGCACGGCGAACGGCTGATCGTGTGGGACGGCCTGCGCGACGTATACATCGAGGCTGAAGCGTGCAACCCCGTGTTCATCGATCCGCAAGGGGAGAAGACCCATGCCTGACATCGCACTTCCCGTTTCGCCGCTGGCCCACGTGCTGAACCCGGGCCGCTATGGCCGCGCGTTGCCGGAAGGACCGGGCGTGACGCTTTCCACGGTGCATCCGTGCGAGATCGCTTCGGTGATCGCCGCCAGGGGCAAGGCGTCCGCGCTGGCTGCCGCCGTGAAGAAGGACTTAGGCCTTGCCCTTCCCGGCATGGGGCAGAGCGCCTCGGCTCGAGGGCTTGCGCTGGTTGGCGTGCAGCCGGACAGCTGGCTGGCGGTGCAGCCGGGTGGACAAGCGCTGGCCAACCGGCTGGAGACCAAGCTGGGCAAGCTTGCCATGGTCACCTCGCTGTCGCACGGGCGCACGGCGATGCGCATCGCCGGTCCGCGCGCCCGGGACGTGCTGTCCAAGGGCACAGCGGTGGACTTGCACCGGGAAGTGTTCAAGCCGGGCATGGCGGCGGCTACCCAGATCGGTCACGTGGGCGTAACCATCATCTGCACCGGCGCCGACAGTTTCGACCTGATTACCCTGTCGACGTTTGCGGCAGGTTTCTGGGACGGGCTTTGCGAGCTGTCGCTGGAGTGGGGTTACGAGGTGAGGTGAGGCATCCTCCCGCTCCCGCCAGTTTCCCTTCACGAAGCGGCTCCGCGGGGGCGGCCTGACCGGCCGGCGCGCAGTCGCGCTTGCCTCGCCTGCGGCTCGGAAGGCTTACGCCAACGCCGCCAGCTCGTCCTCGATAAACGCCAGAAGGGCGCGGGGAAGGGCGCGATAGCGCGGCGTATCAACTTCCATCTTTGAAATGATCTCCCGCACCACCGGCACAAGATGACGGGAAAGAAAGTCGCGCTGTGCGGCATGCAGCGTGGCGACTGCCTGGGCGTCTGCAGCGTTGGCGTGTTCCTGGAAGGTCAGGAACTGCAGGAACTCCAGCATCACCGCGAGATGGTCCGGCAGCTCACCGCCGTCGCGCCGCTTCAGGCCAAAATGATCGTACCAGCGGATCAGCTCCTGGTAGAGGTCGGTCTGCTCGCGGTTCACGTGGGTGGAGGCGTGCAGCGAGACGGCGCGCTTCGACACCGATGGCTCGAACGCGTCCATGAAGGCCTTGCCATGATCCTGGGGCGGGGGTGGTACGACAGCCTCATCCAGCACATCCGCGCCACCATCGCCCGAGCGGAAGGCCGCCGCAAACGCACCGTAGACGGCGCTACGCTCGAGCGGCTGCATGCTCAAGCGGCCGGACTGCCGGAAGGAAGACCGGTGCCCACTTTTTCTGGCAGTCCGGTTGATGGCAGTCCGGCGGTCTGTTTGCGGGGTCCGGAGATGCGCTCCATCTCGATGCGGGTGTCGCGGTCGAAGCAGTTGGGCTGGCCCTCCAGCATGCCGACGCGCAGGTGGGCATGATCACCGGCCAGTTCCACCGGGTTGATCGGCGACGGCGACACATGGCGCGGCTCGCCCTTGCCCTCGAACTGGTAGTTCTCCCAGGCGTGGTACATGAACGCCTGGCCTGGGCGCATGGCGTGGGTCACCTTCACCCGCAACTCGAACGAGCCGACGTCATTGTAACAGCGCACCCAGTCGCCATCGTTGATGCCACGTGCCTTGGCGTCCTCGACCCCGATCATGATGTAGGGCTGGCCGCGGTTGAGCCGGTTCATCAAGCGGTTGTCTCGCCACACGCCGTGGATCGACCAGCGGGTATGGCCGCCGGTCATCATCAGCGGATAATCGCCGCCGATCTTCGGCGGGGCCTTGTAGGTGGGCAGGTGCTCGTCGTGCTCCAGGTAGAGGTCGTGGTCGATGTAGAACTGGATGCGCCGGGTCTGCGTCGGGTACGGATACTTGTCGTGCAGGTGGTAGGTCAGCGGGATGAACGCCTTGCCCTCTTCCAGCTTGCCGGCATTGCCGATGGCAAGCGGCGAGATGCCGATGTCGTTGTAGCGGGCGTAACCCTTTTCCTTCTGCTCTTCCCACGAGACATGGCTGAGGTTGGCGGACGCCTCGATGATGGCGCCGGCGGCCTTGTCGGTGTCGTCCTCCAGGAAGCGGCCCGACATGGTCATGTCTTCATAGAGGTTGTCGAGCTTGATCGTCTTGCCGAGATGCGACTTGATCGTGGTCAGCCCTCGCTCCTTCGCGCGCTTCTCCATGTGCTTCGCCAGCATGGTGAAGATCCAGAAGTCGGGCTTGGCCTCGCCCAATGGTTCAACGGCCTTGTTGGTGACGTGGTTGAACGGCACCAGCGGCGTCACCCACTTGTGGTCGGTGGTCTCGTACCAGGCAGCGGCGGGCAGGATGTAGTCCGACCACATGGCGGTGGAGCTCATGCGGAAGTCGATGGTGACCGACAGCTTCAGCTTCGGCCACAGCACCTCGAGCAGCTTCTGCGAGCCGCGCACCGAGCGCAGCGGATTGGAGCAATAGTGGAACATCATGCGCGGATCGCTGCCCCGAGGCGGCTGAACCGGCACCCAGTGATTGTCGAGCGCCTCTACCACCGAATCCTTCACTGTCTTCTTCAGTCCCGGAACCCATTGCGCCGCCTCCTCGGCCAGTTCCATCACCCCGCCGTGGATGTGCCAGAACATGGCCGAGGAGGTCCAGATCGGCAGGTTGCCGCCGATGTCCTTGAATGAGTTGTGGCCGAGGTCCTTGAAGAACATCTCCGCCGTGTCACCGGCCGCCAGCTTGCCGAGCAGACCGGTGCCGATGTCCCAGCCGAACTTTGCCCGGTCAGCGTTGCGGAAGCCGGAGACGTAATCCTCCCAGCCGTCATTGGCGAGGAAGGAGAAGGCCGAATAGCCCGAGCCCGGCTTGCCCATCTGGCCGCGCAGCACCCAGATCAGGATCATGGCGCGCTCGGTCAGGTTGCCGTGGAAGTACTTGTTCATCGAGCTGCCCGACACGTTCGACAGCGCCTTCGCCCCGATGCAGAGCCTGGTGAACTTCTCGATCACCTTGACCGGCGTACCGGTCATCTCCGATACGGCTTCGAAGGTGTAGGGCTTCAGCCGGTCCTTGAGCAGTGAATAGACCGAGCGCACGTGAACCCTGGAGCGGTCCGGCAGGGTGATTTCGGTGTCAACGTCCAGCACTGGTGTCAGGCCGCCGAGGTCCAGGGACTTGGCCGGCGCCGTCATCGGCCCTCGCGTTTCGTCCATCAGCGTGAAGCGGTCGGTACGGCCACGCTTGGCCTCTGCCTCGGTGAGCAGCTTGCCGGTGTCCATGCGCACCAGCAGCGGCAGGTCGGTCTGCTCGGCGACGAAGGCTTCGTCCACATGGCCGCCCTCGACGATCTCGCGCGCCACCGCCAGCGCCAGCGCAGCATCGGTGCCCGGGTCGAGCGGCACCCACAGATCAGCCTTGATGGCGGAGGGCGAGTAGTCCGGCGCGATGCAGACGATCTGCGAGCCGTTGTACTTCGCCTCGGTGAAGAAATGCGCGTTGGGGATCGAGGTGACGATCGGGTTGCAGCCCCAGAACAGGATCACGTCGGAATAGAAGTAATCCTCGATCGAGCGGTCCATGTAGATGTTGCCGAAGGTCTCGAAGGCGCCACGGTGAGCGTCGCCATTGGAGGAGTTCGAGTCGAGCGAAATGGAGTGGGTGAGCTGGGCAAGCCGCGCCTGGGCGGCATTGGCCGCGCCGACATTGATGTCCGGCCCCATGTCCCAGATAACCCGGTCGGTGCCTTCCTCGATGATCACGTCGAGAAACTTGTCGGCGATGTCGTCGAGCGCCTCGTCCCACGACACCCGCGCCCATTCACCGGAGCCGCGCTTGCCGGTCTGCTTGAGCGGATAGCGGATACGGCTTTCCTCGTACATGCGCTGGGAGAACGAGCAGCCCTTCTGGCAGCCGCGCGGGTTCATGTCGGGAACGTCGGGGTTGAGCTGCGGGTAGTCGGCGGCCTGTTCCTCGCGGAACACGATGCCGTCGCGCACGTAGACGTCGAAGGCGCAGTGGGCCTGGTACCAGCAATTGATCATGTGGGTGCCGCGGACGGTTTTGTCCCAGGTCCACTTGTTGCGGTAAATGTCGACGATCTTGCCATAGTCAGGCGGGCGGCGGGCGGCCAGTGCGGTCAGCGGCTGGCCCGAACGGGTCACGAAATCCGGCAGCGCCAGTGTGGCGGTCACGGCGGCGCCTGCCTTGAGGAAACTGCGGCGGGAGACCTTCACACTCACTGGCTGGAACCTCCATTGCCATTGCGGTGCGTAATCTCGATTTCCGGCGGCGTGTAGACCGGCTCGCGCTCCAGCGCCACGGCGATCTGCTCGATCTCCTTGGGGTGCTTGTTGAACGGGCCGAACAGGTCGAGGAAGTTCTTGGAGATCAGCGTGTCCATCAGCTCGCTGTCCTGACCTGCCTGCTTCTTCGCACGCTCGGCCTTTATCTTCTCGAGCGCGGGGCCGGCTTCCGGGCCGAACAGGCTTTCCAGGTAGTCCAGCGGAATGCGGTCCTCGCCGGTCGGATTGCCCTCATCGTCAAACTTTTCCGGCGACAGCGGCGGGATATAGAACACGTTGGGCTGGGTTTCGTACTCGGGGTGCAGCGGCAGCGCCACCTTGTATACGTTCACCAGCTTGTGGATCGGGCCATCCTCGTCATCCAGAAAGCCGAGGAAGCGCACCCGGCCGGGGCACTGGCGCGAGCAGGCGGTGGCCACGCCCTGCTCCATGCGCGGCAGGCAGAAGATGCACTTCTGGGCATGGCCGGTGACGTGGTTGTAGTAGATTTCCTTGTAGGGACACGCCGACTGGCAGAAGCGCAAGCCCCGGCAATGATCCTCGTTGATGATGACGATGCCGTCCTCTTCACGCTTGAAGATGGCGCCGCGGGGGCAAGCCTCCATGCAGGCCGGCTTGGTGCAGTGGTTGCAGATGCGCGGAATGTAGAAGAAGTAGGAATTGGGATAGTCGCCCGCACCCACGTCCTCGTCCCAGTTCATGCCCCAGGTGGGCTCGTCGCCGATGGGCTTCAGCGCCTCGTTGCCGGCGCCGGAAAACAGCGCTTCCTTGTAATTGAACTCGAAGCCTTCGCCGAAGTCGCCCTGCGCGGGACGCACACCGGGTTGCGGCTCGCCATCCTTGTAGCCGCCGCCCATCTTCTCCCAGTTCTTCGGCGTGCCGTAACCGGGCGCGGTGTAGACCTGGTTGAACCACATGCCCTCCTGGCCCTCGCCGGAGGTCCAGTTGGTCTTGCAGGCGACCGTGCAGGTCTGGCAACCGATGCACTTGTTCAGGTCGATGATCATCGCCACCTGGCGCTTGCTCATGGGTGCTCCGTTGGTCGTATGTGTTTCAGGCGTCGATATCGAGCGGCGTCCAGTCTATCGACACCGCCTTCAGGCCAGCGCGTTCCTCGTTGGTGCCGTTCCAGACCGCAAAGCCGATCAGGGTGCTGGCTCCGGCAACAAGGGTAGCGGCTTCCGGCCCGCCCGCAAGGGTGCGCAACATTACAATTGTCCAATGTCCCTGCGACCAGCCTGCGGTGACAGCCTCGCTCACGGCCGTGCCCGGCACCGACGAACCGATGCCCCAGGCCACCACGGAACGGATCTCGTTCTTCAGCGCCCGCCACTGGATGAACTGCACCGGCTCATCATCGGTGCCCATGCTCCACAGTGCCGGCTCGCCCCGGATCGGAAAGGCAATGGCCGCACCATCAGGGAAGCCCTCGCGCCCGCCGTTGAACGGCCTTTCGGACGGCCAGCGCAGCCGCACGGCAAGCGTATCGCCGTCATGCACCGACTGGGCCTCGATCAGCGGTGTCTTGCCATATTCCCTGCCGCCTAACTGCGCCTGGATGAAGCCGTTGGGCTGCATCTCCATGGGTGCCGGCACCAGCTCAACCGTTTCGGCCGGAACCTGCTGCCAGCCCGGGGCGGTTGTGGCGGCGTAATCGGCCGCCGCGCTGACTCTGATGGAACGCAAACTCGTGTCTCTTCAGGTGATTTGCTGTTGCCTGACAACATATTCAGACGGGGGCTGGTTGCACAGGGGCAAACAGCTGAGGTGCGACGATGGGAACCGGGGGGCGGCACGATCGAAAAAGGCCCGCCCCTTCCGGAGGCGAGCCCTGTTGCACCTTCGGCGAAGGCGCTGGAATGCTGGCAGAGCCTACTCGATGCCAAGAATTGTCTTGGCTTCGCCGAGCGTCTCGACTGACTCGGCGTGGTTGCCGGCAGCATGAAGCTCTTCGCCTTTGGCGCGCAGTTCCGTCACCTTCGCCTTTTCTTCATCGGACAGTTGCGCCGTCTGCATTGCCGCATCGATCTTGGACATGTCCGACGGGCACTGGCTGGCGAACGCCGGCGAACAAAGCCATGCGCTCACTGCAATGACTGACAGGAGTCTCTTCATCTGACATTCCTCCGTTGTTGCGCCCTGACAGGGCAGGAAAGTCAACTGTGTACGGACAAGATGGCGTCAATTGGACCCGCGCCAGGCCGGAGCCGTCAGGCGTACTTTACCCCCGGCAGCACGCACAGCATCTCGTACAGCAGGTTGGCTGCGATCAGTGCGGTGTTGCCGGACGGATCATAGGGCGGAGACACCTCGACCAGATCGCCGCCCACGAGATTGAGACCCTTGCAGCCCCGCACGATCTCCAGCGCCTGCCAGGTGGTCAGCCCGCCGATCTCGACGGTCCCGGTACCGGGCGCAAAGGCCGGGTCGAGACTGTCGATGTCATAGGTCAGGTAGCACGGGTGATTGCCGATCTTCTTGCGCACCTCGGCCATCAGCGGCGTCATGGACTTGTGCCAGCACTCCTCGGCCGTCACCACGGTGAAGCCCTGCTTGCGCGGCCAGTTGAAATCTTCCGGCGAATAGCCGCTGCCGCGCAGGCCGATCTGGAACACCCTGTCCTGGGCAAGCAGGCCTTCCTCGACCGCGCGGCGGAACGGCGTGCCGTGGGCAATCTTCTCGCCGAACATCTCGTCGTTGATGTCGGCATGGGCATCGACGTGAACCAGCGCCACCGGCCCGTGCTTCTTCGCCATGGCCCGCAGGATGGGCAGGGTGAGCGTGTGATCACCGCCCAGCGTCAGCGGGACACAGTCGAGTGCGAGAATGCGGTCGTAGGCCTTCTCGATCAGCTTGACCGACTTCTTCAGGTCGAAGGTATTGATGGCCACATCGCCGATGTCGGCCACCTGGAGCGAGTCGAACGGCGCGGCGCCGGAGGCCATGTTGTAGGGCCTGAGCATGCAGCTTTCGGCGCGGATCTGGCGCGGCCCGTGGCGGGTGCCGGAGCGGTTGGAGGTGCCGATGTCCATCGGCACGCCGACAAAGCAGGCATCGAGGCCGCGGGCAGTTTTCGCCATCGGCAGGCGCATCATGGTGGCGGGGCCGGCAAAGCGCGGCATGTCGTTGCCGCCAAGGGGCTGGTTGAAGGAGGAAGCCATTGTATCAATCTCCGGCGCTGGCTGGTTTGGAATTGAGCGAACGATAGGCGCGGATGACCTGGCTGTCATCGGCCTTGCCGTGACCGGCGCCTGACGCCGCCAGGAACATCTGGTGGGCGGCGGCTGACAGCGGCAGGCCGTGGCGCGCGGCACGGCCATGATCGAGCACGATGCCGAGATCCTTGACGAAGATGTCCACCGCCGAGCGCACTTCCGGCGCGTCTTGCAGCATGCGGGGTCCGCGATCGTTGAGCATCCAGCTGGAGGCCGCCGACACCGAGACGATGTCGAACACCGACTTCGGGTTCACTCCGGCGGCCTCGGCCAGCTGCAGGGCTTCGGCGGCAGCGGCGATGTGCACCCCGCACAACAGCTGGTTGATCAGCTTGGCGGTGGAGCCGGCGCCATGCTCTTCACCGACATGGAAGACATTCTTGCCGACCACGTCGAGCACGGGACACGCCTTGTTGAACACGTGGGCGGGGGCCGAAGCCATGATGGTCAGCGTGCCGCCTTCAGCACCCGGCACGCCGCCCGATACCGGTGCGTCCAGCAACATCAGCTGGCGTTCGGCCAGCGCCTGCCCCAGCGTCCGGGCCTGGGCTGGGGCTTGCGTGCACGAGGCGATGACGCAGGCGCCGGGCGGCAATGCATCCGCAGCCTTGCCACCGCCGAACAGCACCTCATGGGCCTGATCGCCATTGACCACCATGAGGATGAAGAACTCCGCCTCCGCAGCCGCCCCGGCAGCGCTGGCTGCTGCGCGGCCACCGGCAGCAGCCAGCTTCTGCAGTGCAGCGGCGTTAAAATCGAACCCCGAAACGTCATGGCCTGCCTTGACGAGGTTGATGGCCATGGGCAGGCCCATTGCGCCAAGGCCGACAAAGCCGATCTTCATGAGCGATACTCCCTGACTGGCCTGAAGAAAAAGCCCGGCCAATGCATCACGCAAGGGCCGGGCCATACAATCGAAATCGCGCCGTTATGCTCAGCCTGCCTTTTTCAGCTCCAGCCGGCGGGCATGCAGTATCGGCTCGGTATAGCCGCTTGGCTGCTTGCGGCCCTCGAACACCAGGTCGCAGGCGGCCTTGAAGGCAATGGAGTTATCGAAATCATCCGCCATCGGCTTGTAGTTCGGATCACCCGCATTCTGCTTGTCCACCACGGCAGCCATCTTCTTCATGGCCTTCATGACCTTGCCGCGGGTCACCACCTTGTGGCGAAGCCAGTTGGCGAGGTGCTGCGAGGAAATGCGCAGCGTGGCGCGGTCTTCCATCAGGCCGACATTGTTGATGTCCGGCACCTTGGAGCAGCCAACGCCCTGGTCGATCCAGCGCACCACGTAGCCGAGAATGCCCTGCGCGTTGTTCTCGATCTCGTTCTGGATTTCCTTGCGGGTCCAGTTGGGGTTTGGGGCCAGCGGGATCGACAGGATGTCTTCGAGCTTCGCCTTTTCGCGTGACTTCAGCCTTGCCTGAACTTCCGCCACGTTCACCCGGTGATAGTGGGTGGCGTGCAGCGTGGCGGCGGTGGGCGACGGCACCCAGGCGGTGTTGGCGCCCGCCCTGGGGTGGCCGATCTTCTGTTCCAGCATGGCGGCCATCATGTCCGGCATGGCCCACATGCCCTTGCCGATCTGGGCATGGCCGGGCAGGCCGCATTCAAGCCCCACGTCAACGTTCCAGCGCTCGTAGGCGTCGATCCAGGTGGAGGCCTTCATGTCGGTCTTGCGGATCATCGGGCCGGCTTCCATGGAGGTGTGGATTTCATCTCCGGTGCGGTCGAGGAAGCCTGTGTTGATGAAGAATACCCGCGCCTTCGCCGCGCGGATGCACTCCTTGAGGTTCACCGTGGTGCGGCGCTCCTCGTCCATGATGCCCATCTTCACGGTGTTGCGCTTGAGCCCGTAAGCGTTCTCGATGGCGGTGTAGACCTGGTTGACCAGCGCCACTTCCTTCGGTCCGTGCAGCTTCGGCACCACCACGTAGACCGAGCCCTTGCGGGAGTTGGCAAAGCGACCGTTGGGCCCCACGTCGTGCATGGCGATTGCCGTGTTGACCAGCGCGTCCATCAGGGTTTCAGGCACGTCGTTGCCGTTCTTGTCCTGCATGGCGCCGATGGTCATAAGCAGGCCGACATTGCGCACCAGCATCAGCGAACGCGAATGCAGCGCCAGCGGCTTGCCGTTGGCGCCGGTATACTCGCGGTCCGTCACCAGCTTGCGGGTGACGGTCTTGCCGGCCTTGTCGAAGGTATCTTGCAGGTCGGCTTTCATCAGGCCGAGCCAGTTGCGGTAGACCGCCACCTTGTCATCGGCATCAACGGCGGCGACCGAGTCCTCGCAGTCCATGATGGTGGACATGGCGCTTTCGATGATCACGTCGGCGACGCCAGCCTCGTCGGTCGAGCCGATGGGGTGGGTCTTGTCGATGACGATCTCGATGTGCAGGCCGTTGTTGACCAGCAGGATGGCGGCCGGATTTTCGCTGTCGCCCCGGTATCCCTTGAACTGGGCATTGTCCACGAGGCCGGTGACTGAGCCGGATTCGAGCGAAACGGCAAGCTTGCGGCCCTTGATGAAATAGCGGGTCACCTCGGCATGGGAGCCGCCGAAAATGGGAGCCGCGTCGTCGAGGAACTGCCGGGCCCAGGCGATGACCCTTGCGCCGCGAATGGGGTTGTAGCCGCCGGCGCGGGTGGCGCCACCGTCCTCGGAAACAGCGTCGGTGCCGTACAGCGCATCGTATAGCGAGCCGAAACGGGCATTGGCGGCGTTGAGCGCATAGCGGGCATTCATCACCGGCACCACCAGCTGCGGACCGGCGACGGTGGAGATTTCCTCGTCCACATTTCGGGTCGTGGCGGAGAAATCACCGCCTTCGGGCACCAGGTAGCCAATTTCCTCCAGGAACGTGCGGTAGGCCTTCGGATCAATGGCGCCGCCGGCGTTCTGCTTGTGCCAGCGGTTGATCCTGTTCTGCAGGCTCTTGCGCTTGCGCAGCAGGCTGGCGACCTTGGGCGAGAACTTGTGAATGACGCCGTCCGCCGCCTTCCAGAACGTCTCGGCCGAAAGGCCCGTCCCTGGCAGCGCCTCGGTCTCAATGAAGCGGGCCAGGTTTTCTGCGACAGTCAAGCCGCCTCGCGTCACGGTCTTCGCCATGTTGTTCAATCTCCAGATCAAGCTTGGCTTTTTATGATTTGCGGCGTGTCTGATCACAGCACGCGGGTCAATTCAACAATTTATTCCATCTGCCGGATTGGCGTACCATTAAACATCCTGACAGGGCGCGACATCCTTGGACTTGCAACCGCCGCAACTTATCGCCATTTTCCCCGTTGATAGCGCGAGGGGCGCTGATACCTCACCAAGGATCGCCTGAGTAACCGGAGGAAAGAATGCGTAAAGTGAATTCAATTGCTCTTGCAGCTGCCGCTGTGATCACCCTTGCAGCCGGCCCGGCTTTCGCCGAAGGCGACGCCGCCAAGGGCGAAGCTGTGTACAAGAAGTGCCAGGCTTGCCACAATGCCACCGAAGAAAAGAACAAGGTCGGCCCGCACCTGGTCGGCATCGTCGGCCGCAAGGCTGCTTCGGTTGAAGGCTACAAGTATGGCAAGGGCCTGACCGACGCCGCCGAGAAGATTGGCGAGTGGGACGAAGCGGAACTCATCGAATACCTGGCCGATCCGAAGGGTTATGTTGGCGGCCCATCCAAGATGGCCTTCAAGCTGACCAAGGAAGACGAGCGCAAGGACGTCGTCGCCTACCTGAAGTCGCTGGCCAATTAAGCCGGATTTCCAGACCAGACCATCGAAGCCGGCAGGCCAACCTGCCGGCTTTTTCATTGGCCCTTGAACGGGCAATGGCCAGCCGGGAAATTGGACAACTTGCTTGACCAGTTGTGGCCCCGCTTGTTTGATTGCCACGCATGTGCGGATGGTGGTTCGCAAGACGAGGAATTCGGATGTTTCACCCGGTTGGCCAGGACAAGGTGTCGGACGAGATCGTTCACCAGATCGAGCAGCTGGTGCTGGAAGGGGTGCTGCGGCCCGGCGACCAGTTGCCGGCCGAACGCGAGCTCGCCGGCCAGTTCGGCGTATCGCGGCCGACCTTGCGCCAGGCGCTAGCGGAGCTCGAGCAGTCGGGACTGCTGGTGGCGCGGCAGGGTGGCGGCACCTATGTCGCCGACGTGATGCGTTCGGTTTTCGCCGAACCGATCATCGGACTGTTCGGCAAGCACGAGAAGGCAACCGCCGATTATCTCGAGTTCCGCGCCGGGATCGAGGCGATGGCGGTACGCTGGGCGGCGGAACGGGCGACACCTGCCGATCGCGAGATTCTCACCGCCATCATGCGCCGGATGGAAAAGGCCCACGAGCTTGATGAGCCGGGCGAGGAAGCCAGGCTGGATGTGGAGTTGCACATCGCCGTCAGCGATGCCTCGCACAATATCGTGCTGATCCAGTCACTGCGCTCGATCTACAACCTCTTGCAGCACGGCGTGTTCTACAACCGCCACCTGCTGTACGGCTTCCGCAACGGGCGTGACGAGTTGCTGGCGCAGCATCGCGCCATCTACGATGCGGTCATGGCCCGCGATCCGGATGCGGCGGAGGCGGCGGTGCGCGCGCACCTCGACTATGTCGGCCGGGCATGGCGCGAAAGCGATGCCGAGGCGCAACGGGAAATGACGGCCGTCAAGCGGCTGAACAGGCTCAGGGCGTCACGAAGCACAGCCACCGAACGCGCGCCGGGCTGAGCCGTCCAGCAAGCGGCTTTACAGCCTCCCGCGGCGTGGCGCATGTTGTGCGCGGGCAAGTACTGAAATCTTCAGCAGGGGCAATCTCATGAAACTCGTTCGCTATGGCCGGCCAGGCAAGGAAAAGCCGGGCATCCTCGACGCCGACGGCAACCTTCGCGACCTCTCGGACCGGATCAAGGACATCACGGCGGACCAGCTGTCGCCGAAGGCACTGGAGAAGCTGGCGAGGATCAACCCGGCAAGGCTGCCGCTGGTCAAGGGCAAGCCTCGACTTGGCCCGCCGGTGGCCGGCGTCGGCAATTTCGTCTGCATCGGCCTCAACTATACCGACCATGCCGAGGAAGTCGGCCTGCCGATCCCGGCCGAACCGGTGATCTTCTCCAAGCACACCAGCAGCATCTGCGGACCCAATGACGACGTGGTATTGCCCAAAGGCTCGGTGAAAACCGACTGGGAAGTGGAAATCGGCTTCGTCATCGGCAGCGAGGCCAAGAGCGTTTCGAAGGCGCGCGCCATGGATCATGTGGCCGGCTATTTCCTTGCCAATGACGTGTCGGAGCGGCAGAACCAGATCGAGCGCGGCGGCCAGTGGGTGAAGGGCAAGAGCCATGACACCTACGGCCCCATCGGACCCTGGCTGGTGACGAAGGACGAGCTTCCCAACCCGCAGAAGCTGAAGATCTGGCTCGATCTCAACGGCGAGCGGATGCAGGACGGCACCACGAAGAACATGATCTTCCCGATCCGGGAAATCGTGGCCTATGTGTCGCAGTTCATGACACTGAAGCCTGGCGACATCGTCATCACCGGCACGCCCGCTGGCGTGGGCCTGGGGATGAAACCGCCGAAGTTCGTCAAGCCCGGCGACGTGATGGAGCTGGGCATCGAAGGCCTGGGAACCCAGCGGCAGAAGGTCGTGCAGGGCAAGTAATGGAGTTTTTCAGGGTGATTGAGCCAGATTCAACGGTTCGATGCGCCTGAAATTCAGAGGATTCCCAGCACGTTTTCCGGCGGGCGGCCAAGCGCCGCCTTGCCATTCGCAATGACCACAGGCCGCTCGATGAGGATCGGATTGGCGGCCATGGCGGCGATCAGTTCATCGTCGCCTAGCGGTCGCACCTCAATTTCGAGTTCCTTGTAGACCGTCTCGCCCTTGCGCATGAGGTCAATCGGACTGACGCCCAGCAGTTGCACCACGCGGGCGACATCCTCCCGCGATGGCGGTGTCTTGAGATACTCCACGACCTCGGGTCTGATGCCCTTGCCTTCGATCAGCGCCAGCGTCTGGCGCGACTTCGAACAGCGCGGATTGTGCCAGATGGTGACCGTTGTCATGCCCGCGGCCCTCCCTTCAGCCACTGATCATGGCCCGAACCGGCAGCCTCGGCAACCGATGACAGGCCGCGCCGATCAAGCCGCTCGACCAGGCCGGAGAG
This sequence comes from Anderseniella sp., assembly GCA_036350935.1. Classification (GTDB taxonomy): domain Bacteria; phylum Pseudomonadota; class Alphaproteobacteria; order Rhizobiales; family Aestuariivirgaceae; genus Anderseniella. The sequence goes on from JAZBOA010000204.1 coordinate 15,049, forward strand.
AATGTCCGCCACCAGTTGCGGGCCCTGATAGACCAGTGCCGAGTACAGCTGAAGCAGCGTCGCACCGGCTCGGATCTTCTGCCAGGCGTCCTCGGCGCTGGCGATGCCGCCCGCCCCCACCAGAGGGATCTTGCCGCCGGTCATCGAGCGCATGCGGGCCAGCTGCACCGTCGACAGCCGGAACAGCGGCGCTCCGGACAGCCCGCCCGTCTCGCCCCTTTGGGAGGACTTGAGCGGCGGCCGCGAGATGGTGGTGTTGGACACGATGATGCCGTCCACCTCGAGCGACAGGCACACCGAGGCAATGTCTTCAAGTTCCTCCTCGACGAGGTCCGGCGCGATCTTGAGCAGCATGGGAGCCCGCCGGCCATCGGCCTTCGCTGCACCGTCGAGCGCCTCGCGAACCCGGCCGATCAGGGTCTCCAGTTCGTCCTTCGACTGCAGGCCGCGCAGGCCCGGCGTGTTGGGAGAGGATACGTTGACAGTGATGTAGCTTGCCACCTTGTTGAAGGCAGCCGCACCCATTGCATAGTCGGCGATCCGGTCGGCCGAGTCCTTGTTGGCGCCGAGGTTCACGCCAACGATGCCGCCGCGGCCAGCGCGGCCGGTCAGCCGGGCAAACACCCTGGCCTGGCCGTCATTGTTGAAGCCCATGCGGTTGATGACGGCGCTGTCCTCGGCCAACCGGAACAGCCGCGGCTTGTCGTTGCCAGCCTGCGGGCGCGGGGTGACCGAGCCGATCTCGACGAAGCCGAAACCCTGCGCCAGCATGGCATCGGGCACCTCGGCATTCTTGTCGAACCCTGCAGCCAGCCCGAGCGGATTGGGGAAGTCGAGCCCGAAGCACGAGACATGAAGCCGCTTGTCGTGGGGAACCGTCACCCGCGGCGCCATGCCTGACTTCAGCGCCGCAATGGTGAGGCCATGGGCGGTTTCGGCGTCGAGCGCGTGCAGCAGCGGGCGCGCCAGCGAAAACAGGCCACTCATGCCGCCTCCTCCGGAAACAGGTGCACGCCATCTTCGCCCAGCGGCAGCGGCCAGGCCTTGATGACGGCAGAGGCCGGCATGACGCCATACAGATGCGGGAACAGCTCACCGCCGCGCGACGGCTCCCATTTCAGCGCCGGTCCAAGCTTTCCGGCGTCCAGCGCCAGCAGCACCAGGTTCTGCTGCCCGGCGAAATGCCTGGCCGCCGTCACCTGCATCTGGCCGGCGGTGGAGAAATGTATGTAACCATCGCGGCGGTCATCCGCAGAGCCCGTGTAGCGGCCACAGGCGCGCGCGGCGTCCCATTCGTCCCGGTCCATGATCTTGTAAATCTGCCTGCTCATCCTGGACACTGAAACTAGGGTCAGGCTCAAGGTGACACAAGCCACCAGACCGCGGTTTTGCGCAGCACTTGCAAATCGGCATGAATTGCGGTTTAATTTCCTATAATATTAATTCATTCAGATGCAAGACAGCCAGGGCGCGGCGGCCCGAAGGCGTCGGGATGGAGGCAAGGCACATGTTTACCCACGCACAGATCTGGAGCGCCATCGACAAGCTGGCGGAGAGCAAGGGCCTGTCGGCCTCGGGCCTGGCCAAGGCGGCGGGCCTCGATGCGACCTCGTTCAACAAGTCCAAGCGGGTGACGCCGGAAGGCCGCCAGCGCTGGCCGACCACGGAAAGCGTGGCCAAGTGCCTGAACGCCACCGGGGCGACGCTGGACGAGTTCACCGCGATGATCCAGGGCATGCCGGCGGCGCACCGGACCATTCCGCTGATCGGCCTGGCGCAGGCTGGCTCCGGCGGCTACTTCGACGACGCCGGGTTTCCGGCAGGCGGCGGCTGGGACGAAATCCACCTGCCCAGCGTAGAGGACCCGAACGCCTACGCGCTGGAAATCTCCGGCGACAGCATGGAACCCGTGTACCGCAAGGGCGACACCATCATCGTTTCTCCCAATGCCAACTTGCGCCGGGGCGACCGGGTGGTGGTGAAGACCCGTGACGGCGAGGTGCTGGCCAAGCTGCTGGAACGCGAAACCGCCAGGACGGTGGAGCTTGCCTCGTTCAACCCGGAACACCCATTGCGCACGCTGGAACGCAACGAGATTGACTGGATGGCCCGTATCGTCTGGGCCAGCCAGTAAGGCGGAGAGCGGGCAATGAGCGGCCACCGGCGCCGGCGCGTGGGGGTATCCAGGCGGACACCCGTGGGTGCGCCGCCCGGAACACTGATTCCCGAAGCAGCTGCCAGCAGCACCAATATCGAGATATTCGGCTATGGGCCGGACGGCTTCGATCACAAGACAGGCTGTACGCCCGCAGATATCAAGGCGGTCCGCAAGGCCTGGCCGGTTTTGTGGGTCGATGTGCGGGGCCTTGCCAGTACCGCGGTGATCTCTGAAATCGGCGCCCTGTTCGGCCTGCACGAACTGTCTCTCGAAGACGTGGTGAACGTGCATCAGCGGCCAAAGGCCGAAGACTATGCCGACCACGTGTTCATCGTGCTGCGGCTGCCGCCGGACAGCGGCGACACGGCTGGCGAACAGGTATCGCTGTTCGTTGGACGCGACTTCATCATCTCCTTCCAGGAGCGAGAGGGCGACTGCTTCGATCCGGTGCGGGGCCGGATTACATCCGGCGCACGCGTCCGCACGCGCGGACCGGACTACCTGGCCTATGCGCTGATCGATGCCTGCGTGGATGCCTATTTTCCGAGGCTCGAACAGCTGGGCGAACGCATCGAGGCGCTGGAAGGCGAGGTCATGCTGAGCCCCACGCCCATGCAGTTGAGCGAGCTGCACGCCGTCAAGCGAGAATTGCTGCTGATGCGCCGCGCGGTATGGCCGGCGCGGGAAATGATCAACGCGCTGTTGCGCGGTGAATCGAAGTTCATTGGCGACCAGACGCTGGTGTTCCTGCGTGACGTCTACGACCACACTGTGCAGCTGATGGACGTGGTGGAGACCTACCGGGAAATCGCTTCCGGACTGATCGATATTTACCTGTCGAGCCAGTCCACCCGGCTCAACGAGGTGATGAAGTTCCTGACCATCATCGCCACCATTTTCATTCCGTTGAGCTTTCTTGCCAGCCTGTGGGGGATGAACTTCGACCGGGAGGCGAGCCCGTTCAACATGCCCGAACTTGGCTGGTATCTCGGTTATCCCCTGGCGCTACTGTTCATGGCCGGCGTGGCGGGCGCGATGATCGGCTACTTCAGGTTCCGCAAGTGGCTTTAGAGCGCAACCAATCCGCCAGTGCGGTATTCTGACAGGCGATGGACTCACTCACACAGATCCTGCTCGGCGCCTCAGTGGCCGAACTCGCCATTGGCCGCGCCGTCGGCCGGCGGGCGGCGCTGTATGGCGCTGCGCTTGGTACGCTGCCCGACCTCGACGTGCTGATCCGGTTTGGCGGCGCGGTCGAGGACTTCACGTACCATCGCGGGTTCTCCCATTCGCTGATCGTGATGACGGCAACCGCGCCGCTGATTGGCTGGGCGTTGTGGAAGCTGCAGGGGCTGGCAAGCCTGAAGCAGTGGATGGTGATGGTGTGGCTGGTACTGGTAACCCACGCGCTGCTGGACGCGGCAACGGTTTACGGCACGCAGCTGTTCTGGCCGCTCACCGAACATCCGGTTTCAGGATCGGCGCTGTTCATCATCGACCCGGCCTACACGATCTGGCTGGCGCTGGGCCTGCTTGCCGTGGTGCTGATGAGCCGCACAGCGAAGACCGGCCACCGGCTGAACGCGGCCGGGCTGGCGCTGTCCACGGCCTATATGGGCTGGGCGTTCACGGCCAAGGCCCATGTGACCGACATCGCGGCGCGCTCGCTGGAGACGCAGGGCGTCAGCTATACACGGCTGCTATCAACGCCCGCACCGTTCAACACGCTGCTGTGGCGGTTCATCGCCATGCACCCGGATGGCAGCTACTCGGAAGGCTATTACTCGCTGTTCGACGGCACCCGCGAAGTGAGGTTCGACCGCTATGACAGCCAGGTGGCGCTGCTCGATCAGGTCCGCGGCGAATGGCCGGTCGAGCGGCTGAAGTGGTTCACCCATGGCTTCTACAAGGTGGCGCAGAACTCTCCAGCCATCGTCATCACCGACCTGAGGATGGGCGTCGAGGGCAGCTACGTGTTCAACTTCAAGGTGGGCGACATCCTGCCGGGCGGCACGGTCAAGCCGGCCAACGAGCGGGTACGAACCAACCGCGGGGCAGAGCGGCTGCCACTGGTGTGGGACCGCATCTGGGACCGGGACGTTTCACTGGCGCCATAGCTGCCATGCATGGCGTGCCGCTTGCGCGAGGCGGGACAATGGCCTAATCGCGCGGACATGAAATCACCCAGCAAACCTTTGGGCATTCCCGAGTTCGTCACGCTGCTGGCGATGATGGTGTCGATCCTGGCCCTGTCGATCGACGCGATGCTGCCCGCACTCGGCCAGATCGGCCGCGATCTCGGCGTGGCGCAGGCCAACGACGTGCAGCTGGTCATCTCGGCGATGTTTCTTGGCTTTGCCGCCGGGCAGATGGTGGCGGGTCCGCTGTCCGACAGCTATGGCCGAAAGCCGGTCATCTATGGCGGCTACGTGATCTTCATTGCCGGGTGCCTGCTGGCGATGTTCGCCTCGAGCTTCGCCATGCTGCTGGCGGGCCGGGTGCTGCAGGGGTTCGGTGCAGCGGCGCCGCGGATTGTATCCATGGCGCTGGTGCGCGATGGCTATGAAGGCCGGGCGATGGCGCGCATCCAGTCCATCGTCATGGCAATCTTCATCCTGGTGCCTGCACTGGCGCCGGCGGCAGGCCAGGGCGTGCTGCTGGTGGCGGACTGGCGGGCGATCTTTGGCCTGCTGCTGGTGATGGCGCTGATTGCGTTTGCCTGGTTTGCGGCACGGCAACCGGAGACGCTGGCCGTTGCCGAACGCCGCCGGTTCAGCTTCCACAACATCGCGGGAGGCATCATGGAAGCGGTGCGCTACCGCGCCATGACCGGATACACCATCGCCGCAGGCATCATCTTCGGAGCCTTCCTCGGATATCTCAGCTCGGCCCAGCAGATATTCCAGGACGCCTACGGCACGGGCGAGATGTTCGTGCTGTATTTCGGCGGCGTTGCCCTGTCACTGGGGGTGGCCAGCATCTACAACTCGAAAGTGGTGATGCGGCTGGGCATGCGCTACATGGCCTGGCGGGCGCTGATTGCGCTGGCCGTGCTGTCTGCGGCATTCCTGCCGGTGGCGATGGGGTGGAACGGACTGCCACCGCTCTGGCTGTTCACCGTCTGGCTGCTTCTCGCCTTCTTCTGCGTCGGCATCCTGTTCGGCAATTTCAACGCCATGGCGATGGAGCCGGTGGGCCACATGGCCGGTCTTGGCGCGGCCATGGTCGGCTCGATCACCACGTTCATCTCGCTGCCGCTGGGCTGGGCCGTGGGCCACGCCTTCGACGGAACGGTGCTGCCGCTGGTGACGGGTTTCGCCGTGCTGGCGCTGCTGTCACTGGCGGCGATGTGGTGGACTGAACGGGGTTTGACGGCAGAAGTGGTCTAGGCTCCTGACCCTAGCCAACCTGCCACATCTCGCGAGGTGCGCGGGTGGTCAGCACGCGGCAGCCGTCTTCCGTGATGACGACGTTTTCCTCGTGCACCAGCATCTTGCCGGCGCCGTAATCCATGCCGGGTTCGATGGTCATCACCATTCCCGGCTCCAGCACGACGGTCTCGCCGGGCATGTTCGACGGCGGCTCGGTGAGTTGCAGGCCGAGACCGTGGCCGAGACGGCCCACATTGCCGCCAGTGGCGCCGGCATCCGACATGACGGACACCATGGCGGAGGCAAGGTCCGCCGGCGTGGCGCCGGGACGGGCGGCGGCGATGCCGGCTTGCGTGGCGCGCCAGACGATGTCCTGCACACGCTTCGTCTTGTCATCGATCCGGCCGATGGCGAAGTTGCGGTCGAAGTCGCAGAAGTAGCCGTCGAAGGTGCAGCCAAGGTCAATGAACAGCACGTCGCCGTTGGCCATGGTCTTCTCCTCAGGGCCAACGATGATCTGGTCATAGCCGCCGGCGCCCGACGTCACCACCATGAACGGAATGGCGTCGGCGCCCTGCTTTATCAGCTCTGCCCGGAACAGGCGGGCCACCTCGTGCTCGTCCATGCCGATGGACAATTGCCCGGGCAGCGCCGCATAGGCTCGGCTGCCGATCTGGCAGGCACGCTCGATCTTCGCCACCTCGGCGGGTGACTTGACCATTCGCAGACGCCAGACGAGCGGCGAGGCATCGGCGAACTCCAGCCCCGGACAGGCAGTGCGGATGCGGTCAAAGTCGGCGATGGGCATGCGGATGATGCTCTCGCGGCCCATCTCCCATCCGACACGGCCAAACGTGCGCGGCAGATCGCCAAGCACCTGTGCCATCAGCGATACGCCATCATCTTCGGCGCGCGGCGCAGGCCAGGTGCGGATATCGCTGACCCACGTACGGCTCAAGCCCGGCTCGCCGATGGTCGGGATCACGGCAACCGGCTCGCCCTCGCGTGGCAATACCAGGAACCAGGGCCGCGTGGGGCTTTCCCAGAACTGGGTGGCGAAGCCAGCGAAGTACCGCCAGTTGGGCGGCGCGGTAACGACAATCGCATCCAGCTCGCGGGCCGTCATCTCCGACTGGGCGCAGCCCATGCGGGTCTCGTATTCGGCGCGGTCAAATCCCCTGTCCATCATGCTGCCTTCCCGGCCAGTTCACCGTTGAGAGCGCGCTCGATGAGCTGGCGGGTATTGCCGATGCCATAGAGCGCCACGAAAGATCCAAAGCGCGGGCCCTGTGGCTCGCCCAGCAGGATTTCATACAAGGTGTTGAACCAGGCCAGTGACACCCCGATGGAGCCGTCCTTGTTTTCCTTGGTGTAAGGCTCACGGCGGCCGACGTCATAAACCACGTTCTGGATCTCTTCCGGCGTGGTGTGTTCGGCCAGGTCCGCCAGCCGGGCGGCGAGGTCGCGCAGGGCTTCGGCTTCTTCGGCGGTGGCTTCGCGATACTGCTTGGCCGGCTTCACGAAGTCCTCGAAGTACTTCAGCGCGTAGCCTGCAAGCTGGTCAAGCTCAGGGTGATTGTCCGGCGAGCAGTCCGGCCGGTAACGGCGGATGAACGCCCACAGGCCGTCCCTGGTCTCGGCATTGGCGACGGCAGCGAGATTCAGCAACAGTGCGAACGACACCGGCATATCCACCCTGGGTGGATTGCCCTTGTGGATGTGCCAGACCGGATTGTTGAGGCGGTCCTTCGGGTCATCCTGGCGCTCATAGGCGGCGAGATACTGGAAGTACTCGTCCACGGCGCGCGGGATCACATCGAAGTACATGCGCTTGGCAGTGCGCGGCTTGTTGTACATGAACAGCGACAGGCTTTCCGTCGGTGCGTAGGTCAGCCACTCGTCGATGGTCAGGCCGTTGCCCTTGGACTTGGAAATCTTCTCGCCGTTCTGGTCGAGGAAAAGCTCGTAGATGTAGTGCTCGGGCGCGACTCCGCCCAGCGCCACGCAGATCTTGTCATAAAGCGCCGCATTGGGCCCGTGGTCCTTGCCGAACATCTCGAAGTCGACCCCGAGGGCGGCCCAGCGGGCGCCGAAGTCGGGCTTCCATTGCAGCTTCACGTTGCCGCCGGTGACCGGCAGGGTAATGTCGGTGCCGTCCTCGTCCTCGAAGGTGATGGTGCCATTCCTGCCGTCGACGTTCTTCATCGGCACATACAGCACACGGCCCGACGTGGGCGAGATCGGCAGGAAGCAGGAATAGGTCGCCTGACGCTCTTCGCCCAGGGTGGGCAGCATGATGTCCATGATCTTCCGGTAGCGCTCGGCGCAGCGCAGCAGGATGTCGTCGAACTTGCCCGACTTGTAATAGTCGGTGGCGGAGGCGAACTCGTACTCGAAGCCGAACGTGTCGAGGAAGCGGCGCAACATGGCGTTGTTGTGGTGGCCGAAGCTTTCAAACTCGCCGAACGGGTCCGGCACGACGGTGAGCGGCTTGTGCAGGTTGGCCTTCAGCAGTTCCTGGTTGGGCACGTTCTCCGGCACCTTGCGCATGCCGTCCATGTCGTCGGAAAAGCAGATCAGCCGCGTCGGCACGTCGGAGATGATCTCGAAGGCACGGCGGATCATGGTTGTGCGTGCCACCTCGCCGAAGGTGCCGATGTGCGGCAGGCCGGACGGCCCGTAGCCGGTTTCGAACAGGATATAGTCGTGCCGCGTCTTCTTCTGCTCCATGCGCTTCAGGAGCTTGCGGGCCTCCTCGAAGGGCCAGGCCTTGCTTTCAAGGCCGGCGGCGCGGAGGGCAGGATCGACAGGGGATGTTGACATGGCAATGCGGCAATCGGTTCGAAACTGGGTTACTTGAAGCCGCTAGCATGTGCCAGATTGTGACCCGAACTTAAAGGGCAGAATCACTTCAAGATGAATGATGCACCCGGCCATAACGCCACCGCGCAAACGGACGCCACCGCCGGACTGCCGCCGGTAATGGTACTAGACGGCGTATCGGCCCGCCTTGGCGGGGGTGATGTCATTGCCGCAGACAAGGCCCTCAGGGCGCTGGCGGCCGCCCCACACCTGGTGTGCCATGCGGGCTATCTGGTGGGGCGGCTTTCACTGGTGGCGCAAGTGCCGCAACCGGTGGTGCGCGAGGCGCGCGAGCAGGCGCACCTCGACATCTGCGAACTGTTCGCCTTCGCCGCGCCTGCCGTCATGGTCGTGCCGACACCTGCAGGTCTTGCCCGGGCGCTGGGGCTGGCGGTTGAGCCTGACGATGCAGCCACGGTCAGGCTGGTGGCAGTCGAGCTGTTGCGGCGGCTGGGCTCGCGCCAATACCCCAACTCGCGTGAAGCCTTGCAGGTTGCGCATTTCCTTGACCGTGGAAAATGGCCATGGGCAAGCCGGGTGATTGCTGCCCTTGGCGATGCGCGCGGCGGCGATGCCGCGTCGGTCTTTGCCACCGGGTTGAACGTATGGGACCGGCTGGAGGAATGGGAGGACGAAGGCCCGCGTCCGCCCGGCAGCCATGAGCCGGTAAAGCCGGAAGAGGCGCAACAGTTTCTTGCCGGGCTTCTGAAAGGCAGCGCCGAGGCGCGCCCTGCGCAGGTGGATTATGCCGGGGCCGTCACTGCCGCGTTCGAGCCGCGCGAGAGCCCGGCCCGCAACCAGATCGTGCTCGCCGAAGCCGGTACCGGGCTGGGCAAGACGCTGGGCTATCTCGCGCCGTCGTGGCTGTGGGCAACGCGCAACAAGGCACCGGTGTGGATTTCCACCTACACCAAGAACCTGCAGCGGCAACTGGAACAGGAAACCACCCGGCTGGTGCCGGACCCGGCAGAGCGCCGCCACCGCATCGTCATCCGCAAGGGGCGGGAGAACTATGTCTGCCTGCTGAACATGCAGGAAGCGTTCGGGCGGATGACCGCCTCCAACCCGCGCTCGGCGCTGATGGCGGGATTGATTGCACGCTGGGCACGGCACTCGAAGGACGGCGACATGGTGGGCGGAGACTTTCCGGCCTGGCTGATGAGCCTGTTCTATGACGCCGCCACGGGCGACCGGGCAATGACGCCGATGGGGCTGGGGCTGACCGATCGGCGCGGCGAATGCATCTATTCGGCCTGCACCCACTACCGCAAGTGCTTCATCGAGAAGGCAGTGCGGGCGGGCCGCAAGGCTGATCTCGTCATTGCCAACCACGCGCTGGTGCTGCACCAGATCGCCGTCGACCAGGCGCTGGGCGAGGCGAAGATGGACGAGGACCAGGAGCGCGCCGGCGGCCTGACCCGGCTGGTGTTCGACGAGGGCCATCACCTGTTCGATGCCGCCGACTCGGCATTCTCCGGCCACCTGACCGGGCTGGAAACCACGGAACTGAGGCGCTGGATACGCGGGCCGGAAACCCAGCGGCGGCGGGGGCGCGGGCTGGTGGACCGGCTGGGTGATCTGGCCGGCGATGACGACCAGGCCGAAACCCTGCTGCACGAGGTGCTGAAGGGGGCGCTGTGCCTGCCGGGACCGGGCTGGATGCGGCGCATCCAGGCAGGCCAGCCGGAGGGCGAGACGGAAGCCTTTCTCGCGCTGGTGCGTCAGCAGGTGATTGCCCGCGCCGACAATGATCAGGGCGTGACGCTGGAAACCGATTGCCGGCCATTTGTCGATGGCCTGCGCGCCGCAGCAGGCACGCTGGCTGCCGCAATGATCGACCTCAAGCGGCCAATGTCAGCGCTGGCGAGGCGGCTGTTGAAGCGGCTCGACGACGAGGCGGCGGAACTCAACAGCACCGAGCGCGCCCGCATCGAGGCGCTGGCGCGCTCGCTGACACGGCGGTCCGAACTGACGCTAGGCGGGTTCGTCGAAATGCTGGGACGGCTCGTCGACAAGCCGGACGAGCAGTTCGTCGAGTGGTTCTCGGTGGACCAGTCCTGGGACCGGGAGGTGGACGCCGGGCTTCATTCGCACTGGGTGGACCCGACCATTCCGCTGGCGGCAACCGTTCTCAAGCCTGCCGACGGCATCATCATCACCTCGGCCACGCTGCGCGACCGGCCGCCGGAAATGCCGGACGACTGGCGCAATGCCGAAACCCGCACCGGCTCCGTGCACCTGCCCTACCCGGTGATCCGGCATTCATGGGAATCGCCGTTCGATTACACGAGGAATGCAAGGCTGGTGGTGGTGAACGATCTCGGCCGGGAGAACATGGATCATCTCGCCGCCGCCTACAGGGAGTTGTTCCTCGCTTCGGGCGGGGGCGCGCTCGGGCTGTTCACGGCGATCTCGCGGCTGCGCCAGGTGCACCGCCGGCTGGTGCGGCCGATGGCGGAGGCGGGGCTGCCGCTGTACGCCCAGCACGCCGA
>JAZBOA010000205.1:0-26227 GCA_036350935.1 Anderseniella sp.
CGGGTGTCGTCAGCGAGGCGGAGATCTACGCCGCATTGGTCAATCCGGCGCGCGGATAGCTTATTCCAGGTCCAGATTTGCCGGATCCCGGAACAGCGCCTGCAGCTTGTGCGGGATACACTTATTATTGCGGCAACTTTCCTTCAAGCTGGTCGAGCACCCACATGCCGATGGCCTGCACCTGGTCGTCCCGCCACGACAGCGGCCCGGGCTTGTAGGCGACGGAGCCCAGCGCCTTCTGCTGCTTTTCCAGGATGCCGACGTCCTCCCGGCCCACCAGTTCCCAGCGGTCATAATAGGGCTTCGCCTTGGCCGCAAAGTCCGGATCGTCCAGCGCCTGTTTCGGGAAGCACCCGCCGATTTCAAGAAGCGACCGGTCATGCGCCAGCGGGGTCACGTTCAGCCACCACATGCAGTCCTGCGCCACGGCGAACTGCAGGGCTGGGTGGAGGACGGTGAAGTATGTGCCCTGCCTGGCGTCATCATCGAGGTCCTCGATCACCGGAAAGGGGGGCTGCGTGCCGGGCAGGGTGGCGATGGAGCGGCCGGAAATGACCTGGATGCACAGCCAGTCGCCGCGTGTGGGCAGGGTGCGTGATTGCTGCGCGCCGACCGAGTCCTTGTGCACGATACCTGTGTGATAGGTCTCCATGGCGTTTTCGAGGATCAGTTTCCAGTTGCAGTTGGGCTCGAGTGTGATGCGCCAGGTGCAGGCCATGTCGTGAAGCTTGTGCGAAGCCATGCGCCGGGGCAGGTCGCCGAGGCAGTCGATGAGCGCGGGCGCTTCCTTGTTGTAGGTGGCGAAGATGAAGCCGGCCCAGCTGTCCATGCGCAGCGGCACCAAGCCGTTCTCGGTGCGATCGAAGCCTTCGGCGTCCTTCATGTCCGGGCAGCCGTAGAGCGTGCCGTCGCTGAGATAGCTCCAGGCGTGATAGGGGCACACGATGCGCGAACAGTTGCCTTCGCCTTCCAGCAGGATCGAGCCGCGATGGCGGCAATAGTTGGCGAACACCCGCACCTGGCCGTCCTGGCCGCGAATGAGGATCACCGGTCCGCCCGTGGTGTCGAAGGTCAGGTAATCGCCGGGTTTCGGCACCTGCTCTTCCCGGGCGAGGAAGAACCAGCGCTTGAGCAGGATGTGCTCGCGTTCGGCCGCAAAGATGGCCGGGCTGGTGTAAAAGCCCGCCGGCATGGAGCGGGCGCGGCTTAGCGGTGCAGTGGCAGCGTGGAGATCATCGTGGTTGAGCATGGGCGGCGGTCCGGGTTGTGATGGGCGGATGCTATGCCCGGGGCTTGCCGGTTTCAATGGAAGTCTCGGCTTTTCGGGATGACGCGAACATTGCGCGGATGGCGTGCGGCTGGCGGGCGGCGGTCATGGTTGGGCCGGGCGATCTCGTCGGCGCGCGCCAGCGGGTTCTTCAACTCGGCCTCGTCAGAAAGTTCACCCAGCCAGTGAGTGCAGTCGTCAATCCGGTCCGCTACCACGTGGATGATGTCACCCGCACGTTGCACGCGGCCCGTCACCAGCATCAGCCGGGCGCCCATGACCGTGGCGCGAAACGCTTCCAGCACCTTGGGCCAGATCACCAGGTTGCACACACCGGACTCGTCTTCCAGCGTGATGAACACCACGCCCTTCGCCGAGCCGGGGCGCTGGCGCACCAGCACGACGCCTGCCACCTTCACCTTGCGCATGTCCTTCAAGGTCTTCAGTGCTTCGTTGTCCGTTACCCCCATTGCCTCGCAGCGGGGCCGCAGGAAGCTCATCGGGTGGGCCTTCAATGACAGCTTCAATGTCTGGTAGTCGTTCACCACGTGCTCGCTCAACGCCATCTCCGGCAAGGCGACGGGCGTGTCCTCACCGGCGTCTTCGGCATCTGCATGGGCAAACAGCGGCAACGGCTTTGCCCTTGCCAGCGCGCGCGCCTGCCACAAGGCCTGACGGCGGTCGATACCCAGCGAGCGGAATGCATCGGCCTCGGCCAGCCTGACGATGGCGGGGGCAGGAATGCCGGCGCGATGCAGGTGGGGTAGGGACGTCCAGCGATGCAAGACTTGTTCCCCGGACTTGTGCCGGGGGCCAGCTTTTGCATTTGACCGGGTTCCGGCACGAAGACCGGGACACAGCGTTGCAGTCATGCGTCCATCCGCTTCCTTCAACCCGTCCACCAGCCGCAGGCCCAGCCGTACCTGCGGCGGACGGGCGGGATCGCCCTCCAGCGTGCAATCCCATCGGGAAAAGTTCACGTCCGGGGCGTTCACCGTGACGCCATGTTCGCGGGCATCGCGCACCAGCTGGGCCGGCGCATAGAAGCCCATCGGCTGCGAGTTGAGGATGGCGGCGCAGAAGACTGCCGGGTAGTGGCACTTCAGCCAGCTCGACACGTAGACGAGATGGGCGAAGCTGGCGGCGTGACTTTCCGGAAAACCGTATTCGCCGAATCCCTTGATCTGGTTGAAGCAGCGTTCCGCAAAGGCGCGTTCATAGCCACGCTCCACCATGCGGTTGATCATCTTCTGTTCCAGCCGGCCGATGGTGCCGCGCCGGCGGAAGGTGGCCATGGCCTTCCTGAGTTCGTTCAGCTCGCCCGGCGTGAAGTCCGCCGCCACCATGGCGAGTTTCATGGCCTGCTCCTGGAACAGCGGCACGCCTCTGGTCCGGCCCAGCACTTCGCGCAGCTCGTCCTTGTGGCCGTGTTCGGGTGCGGGGGCGGGGTATTCCTCCGGCTCCAGCCCGTCGCGCCGCCTGAGATACGGATGCACCATGTCGCCCTGGATCGGACCGGGGCGCACGATGGCCACCTCGATGACGAGGTCATAGAAGCAACGGGGTTTCAGCCTTGGCAGCATGTTCATCTGGGCGCGGCTTTCGACCTGGAACACGCCGACCGAGTCGGCCCGGCACAGCATGTCGTAAACGGCAGGGTCCTCGCGCGGCACGGTGGCGAGGCAGTACCTCACGCCGTACCAGCCTTCGATCAGGTCGAAGCACTTCCTGATGCAGGTCAGCATGCCCAGCGCCAGCACATCCACCTTCAGGATGCCGAGGGTGTCGATGTCGTCCTTGTCCCACTCGATGACGGTGCGGTCTTCCATGGCGGCATTGCCGATGGGCACCGTCTCGTCCAGCCGTCCGCGGGTGAGCACGAAACCGCCCACGTGCTGCGACAGGTGACGCGGGAAACCGGCGAGTTCGTCGCAGATGTCGAGCACCTGCGCGATCAGCGGGTCGGCGGCGTCGAGGCCTGCCTCCTTCAGCCGTGCGTCCGACATCTCCTCCGACATGCGGCCCCAGACGATGCCGGCAAGCGCCGAGGTCACGTCCTGCGACAGGCCCATCACCTTGCCGACCTCGCGCACCGCTGATCGGCCCCGGTAGGTGATGACGGTGGCCGCCAGCCCCGCCCGCTCGCGGCCATAGCGGGCATAGATGTACTGGATCACCTCTTCGCGCCGCTCATGCTCGAAGTCGATGTCGATGTCGGGCGGTTCCTTGCGCTCTTCCGAGATGAAGCGCTCGAACAGCAGGTCGATGGCCGCCGGGTCAACCGCGGTGATGCCGATGCAGTAGCACACCGCCGAATTGGCCGCCGAGCCGCGGCCCTGGCACAGGATCGGTTCGGGGCGGGTGCGGGCGAAGTTGACGATATCGTGCACGGTGAGGAAGTAGGGCGCGTAGCCGAGCTTGCCGATCAGGGCCAGTTCCCTGACCAGGTTGGCGCGCACCTTGTCCGGCAGGCCTTGCGGATAGCGCTCCTGCGCCCCGGCCCAGGTCAGCGCCTCCAGGTGTTTCTGCGGTGACGTTCCCTTCGGCACCGGCTCGTCCGGGTATTCGTATTTCAGCTCGTCGAGCGAGAAGGTACAAGCGTCCGCCACGGCTTGCGTGCGGGTGATGGCCTGCGGGTGGTCGCGGAACAGCCGCGCCATCTCTGCCGGGCTTTTCAGGTGGGCTTCTGCGTGGGGCGCCAGCAGGTAGCCGGCTTCGGCAATGGTCACGCCCTCGCGGATGCAGGCCATCACGTCGGCCAGCCGCTTTCTTGCCGGGTGGTGGAAGTGCACGTCATTGGTGGCGAGCATCGGCGTGCCATGCGCGCGCTCGAGTCCGGCCAGCCGGTTGAGGCGGGCCTTGTCGCGCCCGTCATGGCGGATGGTGGCGGCGAGATGGGGCTTCACGTCGAGGCGGTCGAGGACGGCCCTGAGCGTGGTTTCAAACCCCTCGTCCGGCCAGCCCGGCGGCGGTATCACGCAGAACATCAGCCCGTGCTGGAACGCTGCTACGTCATCGAGCGTGATCAGGCACTCGCCCTTGCCCGCCCGGCGCTGGCCAAGGCTGATGAGGCGGGTCAGACGGCCGTAAGCTGCCCGGTTCGTGGCCCAGGCGAGGAGGGAGCAGGCGGGGACTGGCGTGGATACGAGGTGCAGGCCTTCGCGCGTTTCGCCCTGCGCTGCTGCCATCACATCCAGCCGGGCGCCGATGATGCACTTCAGGCCTGCTTCTTTCGCCGCGGCGTGCATGCGCACCGCGCCCGCCAGCGAGTTGCGGTCGGTGACCGCCAGCCCGGAAAGCCCCAGGTGCTTCGCCTGGGCTACCAGTTCCTCGGCGTGCGATGCCCCGCGCAGGAACGAGAACGGCGTGGTGACCTGCAGTTCGGTGTATTTCGACATTTACTCACTCAAACAACCCGTGCACGAACCAGTCCGGCGACGGCTGGTCCTGCTCCTCGTAAAGGCCTTCGCGATAGATCCAGTAGCGCCGGCCCGCCTCGTCCTCGACGGTGTAGTAGTCGCGGGTGCGCGGGGGCCGGCCCGGCCTGGCCGGTGTCCGCCACCAGTCCGGCGCGATGCGTTCTGGCCCGGAAGCCTTCAGCACCTTCCTCGCCACGTGGCGCCAGGTGAAGCGCACTGGCGGGCCGTCCGGCACCGAGGCGATCACCTGTATCTCCTCCGGCCGGTCGAGCAGGGTGACTGGGCGGTTCATGCCGCTCACGCGGGTTCGAGCTTCGCTCTCACCGCTTGTCTCGGGCTGGCCGTCATCGTTCCCTCTCCCGCTTGCGGGGGAGGGACAGGGTGGGGGCAAGAATTCTGCTCCTGACTCGCCAAAGCCCTTCACCTCCTCGGCCCGCTCCGGCTGGTGGCTTGCAACCGGTACGGTGACGCTCACCGGTGCGCCGTCCTGGCGCGTGGCGATGCGGTCGGCCAGTTCCGCCAGCTGCGTCCCCACACCGGCCTCGCGAGTCAACGCTTCCTGCATGGCAGCAAGACCTTGCGTTTCGCGGGCTTTCAGGCTGGCGGCGTCCACGCCGAAGCCGAGGTCGACCTTTTCCAGCCGCGGCGCCAGCAGCCGGACCAGGTGTTCTGCCCGGGCGGACGGGCGCGACAGGCCTGCCTGCACCACGGCGCGCGAGCCGTCAGCGCGATAAAGCGCCAGTTCAAGATACAAAGCTCCTTCACCGGCCCGGGTGAGCTTCAGGCAAAGAGCCGCGCCCAGGTGCTCCAGCATGGCGAGCACGCCGTCATGGCTCATCAGCGGATCCATCACGGCATGGCGCACGGCAAACTCAACCGGCGGCGACAGGGGCGACAGCGGCGTGCGGATGAGGCCGAGGGCAGCATCCAGCCGCTCCATCAACCGGGCGTGGCGGTCCTTCGCCCTGAACCGGCGGGCGAGGCTGGCGCGCGGTACGTCATAAAGCTGGCCGATGCGCTTGAGACCGGCGCGGCGCAGCGTGGTCACCGTGCCGGTATCGAGGTCAAGCGCCTCCACCGGCAGGGTGGCCAGTGCGGTGCGTTCTGCCCCTTCGGCCACCAGCGGGCTGCCCATCTGGCCGAAGCGGGCAATGGCGCGCGCCGCCGGAGCGGTGCCGGCAAGGCCTGCACGCGCCGTCATGTTGAGCTTGCCGAAGCGTCCGGTCATGTCGGCTACCAGCATCGCCTCGTCGCCGAACAGGTGCGCCACGCCGGTCACGTCGAGCAACAGCCCGTCGGGCGGGTCCATCGCCACCCAGGGGCTCCAGCGTTCGGCCCAGCGGGCCATGCGCAGCAGGCTGGCGGCGTCCTCGGCCGGTTCGTGCACGGCTGAAGCGAGGTCCGGCACCTTCGCCCGCGCATCGGCCAGCCGCTCGCCGGGCTGGAGGCCGCGGGCGCGCGCCTCATCGTTGCAGGCGGCAAGCCTAAGCCCCCTCGGGCCCGGCGTGACCAGCACGAACGGCACGTGCGCCGACAGCAGCGGGCTCGACAGGCCCTTCGCGGTCAATGCCCGTTTCAGCCGTTCGACCGGCAGGTGGGGAAACCAGAGAGAAACGATGCGTTGCATGATGCCAGTCCACGGTCCAGGCGCCGGGCCTGCTGCCCCGGCTGCGGGTGAGCTCAAGGCGCCAGGCGGGGTTGCCGGGCGCGGTTGCGTCGTAAGGCGGCGGGATCGAGGGCGCAGGCGCAACCAGCCATCGGGTGCGCGCCGCGGTGGCGCCGTCGCGAGGGCCGGTGAACACCATCAGGCAGGGCGTTTCACCTTCCTGCGCGGCCAGCATGGCGCGCCGGGTGGCGGTCAGGTCGAAGCGGTCATGGTCGCCGTCGCACACCACCATCGACACCGCGCGCGAGCGCAAGGCCTCCTCGATGGTCCACAACACGGCGGCGGGCTTCCTGAGCGATACGGTGAGCAGCCGGTCATGGGTCAGCCCGAAGCGGGCCAGCCCGTGCCCGTACAGCCGGCCATACTCCGACACCTCGCCGAGCGCGCGCACCCACAGTACCGGGCGGCGGTCTTCCGGTTGCAGGCCAATGAGGCGGCGCGCGGCAAGGGCGGCGGCAAAGCCGAGGGCGGCCGGTGCATCGCCGTAAGAGCGCCCAACCACCTCGTGGGCTCCATGCAGTTCCAACCCGCCTGCCGGCAGGTGTGCGTCGATTCCGGCAAGACCTGTGATCCAGCCTGCGGCGGTGCCGCCGGGTGCTGCGCCAGCGGGCGCGTCGAGCGACGGACCGTCCCCGGCAATGCGGTCGATACGGCCTTTCAACCTGCCGATCAGCCGGGCGCGGGCATCTGCGTCCAACCGGTTGCGCGGCTGTCCGGCGGCGCTGGTGCGCAGCTGATATGCCTGACCATGACGGTTCATTTGCAGGTGCCCGGGCTTCGATATTGTTCCTGTTTTGTTCTAAATCGGAGTACGGGATGGAGTCAAGCAACCAAGGAGTTAATTCATAAGCCAGATTGCAAGATTCAATGCGGCAGCAAAGCCGACCCAGGCGATGTAGGGGATGAACAACAGCCCGGCGATGCGGTCGGTCTTCCAGAACAGCCAGCCTGTCACGGCAATGGACAGCCAGAACGGCACCACTTCGATCAGCCCGAGCAGGGGTGAGCGGGCGGCGAAGAAAGCGAACGACCAGCCGGCATTGAAGGCAAGCTGGATGAAAAACCAGATGAGCGGCGTGCGCGCCGGCCCGCGCCAGCCGCCGCCGGCCTGCCACACCCGGCCAGCCGCCACGCCCATGGCGATGTAAAGCACGGTCCAGGCTGGGCCGAATGCCCAGTCGGGCGGGGTCCAGTCCGGCTTGGCGATGGTGCGGTACCAGTCATCGACGGCGCCGGCAGTGGCCCATGCAGCGAGGCTGCCGACCGTCATGCACAGCGCAACGAATGCAATGTGAGCGAGCCATTGCCGGCCACCGGTGAAGGCTGCTGCCATTTTCATCTGCGAACTGGCCTCACGAATATCCCACGTCATTGTGATTTGCCTGTACGGTCTGTGCCGTCAGCATGACAAGAACGCGTCCCAGGCTTGCCAGCCGAAATGCGCCATCAACCGGAGAGGAACCCATCATGCTGAAACAGGCCGCGGCCACCATGGCCATTATTGTCACGCTCGCCATGCCATCTGCCGCGCAGGATGCCGGCACAATCAGGATGCAGAGCGCTCATGATGCTGCCACCACGCTCGACCGGCTGGAAAAGATATTTGCCGAAAAGGGCATCACGGTGTTTGCCCGTATCGACCATGCCGAAGGAGCCACGAAAGCTGGCGAGGACCTGCGGCCCACCCAGCTGATGCTGTTCGGCAACCCCAAGCTCGGCACGCCATTGATGCAGGCCAATCAGGAAGCCGGCATTGCCCTGCCGATGAAGGCACTGGCGTGGACGGATGCGGACGGCAAGACATGGCTTGCGGTCACGGATCCGGCTGCGTTGCAGAAGCGGTTTGAGCTGGACGGCGTGGACGAAGTGATTGCGAAGATGACCGGTGCAGTCACTGCCATGGGCAAGGCTGCCGCGGCGGCGCAATAGAAAATCCGATCAGATCAAGATGCTCGAACGGCAGTTGCTCTAGTCAGGAGCAATTGCGCCAACCGTGTTGCGCAACCGGCCCACGCCCTCCACCAGCACATCGACCACATCACCTTCGTTGAGCGGCTGGGTAACGCCAGGCGTGCCGGTATAGATCACGTCGCCGGGCTCCAGGGTGATGTATTTCGACACGGTGGCAATGATCTTTGCCGCCGAATGGATCATCTGCTTCGTCGAGCCCTGCTGAACCGTCTTGCCGTTGACATGCGTCTCCAGTTTCAGGTTGTCAATGGTAAGGCCCGGCACGATCCACGGGCCCAGCGGCGCGAAGGTGTCCGAGCCCTTGGCCCTGAGCACATCGAAGCCGCCGGAGCCGAAGCTGCGTTCGGTGATGTCGTTTCCGGCGGTAACGCCGAACACGTACTCAAGCGCCTGCGCCTCCGGCACCTTGCTGGCGCGCGCGCCCATGACGATGACCACCTCGCCTTCATAGTGCAGGTTCTTCGAACCTTCCGGCGGCACGATGGTGCCTTCGTGGGCGATGATCGACGAGGGCAGCTTGGCGAAGAACTGCGGTTCTTCCGTCTTCTCGCCGCCATGGCTCTTGTAGTTGAGCGCGATGCCGATAACCTTGCCGGGCAGCACGGGGGCGAGGATCTTCACGTCCTCCAGCGGGATGACCCGGCCGGTGCGCACGGTGGTTTCGTCGAAGAAACTGCCGGACAATTCATGGATGCCGCCGGCCGACAGGAAACCGTAGACCACCTCGCCATCATGCTCGAAACGGCCGAAGCGCAACGGCGCATCATCGCCTTCAGTCACCTGGGCTGGTGCGGGCAGGCTTGCTGCAAGCACAAGCAGGGCGAGGCCGCCAAGGGCGGATTTCAGCACGGACAACATCGGCAGGGACTCCGTCTCAGATCAGCGGCTGGGTGTTGGTCACCGTAGCCCAGAACAGTAGACCGCCAACGCAGGCAATGAAAAGCCCGCCCGCCAGCTTCAGGCCGAAGGCGGTGCGGTCGAGCCAGACAGAATCGCGCCCGGCGAATTTCAGCGCCAGATCGCGTGATGTCACCGCCAGCACGGCGATTGCTGACACGGTGATCGCGGTGCCGAGCGCCATGACCAGCGTCGCCGCCACCCCGGCCCAGTAAAGCCCCAGCGCGGAAGAAAACAGCAGGACCAGGATGCCGCCGGTGCACGGGCGGATGCCAACGGCGAAGGCGATGCTGGTCGCCTTCCACAATGACACCGGTTCGTTCAGTTCGGCTGCAGACGGCATGTGGGCATGGCCGCAGCCGCAATCATCGTCGTGGATGTGATCATGATCGTGGTGGTGATGGTGATGGCTGTGACCATGGCTATGCCCGTGATCATGACTGGGACCATGGCCATGACCGTGATCATGGCCGTGATGATGGTGGTCATGCGCGCCATGCCCTGCCAGCGCCGGTACGGGGGCAAGCCGGGGCCGGACTGCCTGCCACACCAGCCACAGGCCGGTCAGCCCGATCAGGGCGAAACTTGCTGCCTCAAGTCCCAGCGCCATGGACTTTGCCGTCTTGGCGGCGGCGCTTACCGTCAGCAACAGTGCCGAGACCAGCACGATCGCCGTCAGGGCCTGAACGCCTGCCGCCATGAACGAGATCAGCACGCCGCGCCTGAGCTGGCGTTCATTGGCCAGCAGCCAGGCGGAAACGACCGCCTTGCCATGGCCGGGGCCGGCGGCGTGCAACACGCCGTAGATGAAGCTGAGCAGCATCAGCGTCCACGCGGCAGTCCATGCAGAACCCCGCTTCATGGCTGTCAGCGCTGCCGACATCTTGCCGTAAAAATCGCGCTGGCGGGCCTGGATCCAGCCCTTCGGATCGTCTGTGAACGCAGGCCCCGCATCGGCAGCGCCGTTGTTGGCGGTGTTGCGCCGTTGCAGCAGCAGCTGACCGGGCTTGACCTGGCCGGTTTCAGCCTGCTCCGCCTGTTGCTGCTGGGCATGGGCGGGCGTACCGGCCGGTGAAAGACCGGTCAGCATCAGCACGCCGAGGCAGGCACAGATGATGAGGGTTCGCAGCAGCAGCACGGGACCGGGCTCAGCTTGCCTGCGGCTTGCAGGCCACGTTTACCGGCTGGGCGAACAGGGAGCCGAAATCGGTCGGCTGCTCAGGCTGCCAGTCCGGCGGCTTTTCGGCGAGCATCTCCTTGGTCTGCTGGACTTGTTCGTCAAACGCCACGGTGCCGATCGAGATGGTGCAGTTCGCAGGCAGAGGCCCGATGGCGGCGACCGCATTCTCCTTCACGAACTCATAGGCGATGAAGAAATCCGGGTCATAGATGCTGTAGGTGAACTCCCCGGTGGTGAGGTCGACCGGCTCGGCAAACGGCACCACGAAGATCATGTGCAGCCGGCCTTCGTCGTTGATGCGGTGGCCATACTCGGTGACGTCGGCATAGGCGATGTCCTTGCCGCCCGCCCTGGCCTGCACGAAGTAGCGGAATTCCTTCAGCGCATTGATGTTCTCGGTGGCCACCGGATGCAGTTCGGCGGGCGTGTAGATGCCATCGCCATCGGCGTCCATGCCTTCGGTGGCGGCCTCGGTATAACCGGCGTCGAAAATCCACTCTACGTTGATGGCAACCGCGCGCCCCTGGTCGTCCAGCACAAGGTCGGAGCGCATGTCGGACCAGACGTGAGGATGGGCCGCCGCAGGCGCAGCTGCGAACTGGCTTGCGGCAACAATTGCCAGCGGCATGGCGATAAGCCTGTTCAAGTGTCTCGTCATATGGCTGGTTGTTGAATCCGGGTTGAAGAGCAATTGAATCACTAGAAGTGAAATTGAGCAATATCATGGAATCGTACTGAATCGGGCTTAAGAATTGGTCAGGGTCAAACTGGCGTCTGCTGACAAGCATGTGACACCATGTGAACCGGCAGCGGCTTGTCATTGCGGCCGTGAAGCGCCACTTTCCACAAGCAACAACGCCAGCATTGTCCGGACAGACTGAACACATGGGTCTTGACGTTTCCATATGGGCGGCTTTCACGGCCGGATTGCTCAGTTTCCTGAGCCCGTGCGTGCTGCCGCTGGTGCCGCCTTACCTGTGCTTCATCGCCGGCACCTCGCTTGAGGAACTGACGGGCAAGGCGGGCGTGAACCCGGCCATCCAGCGCAAGGCGGTCATTTCGTCGCTGCTGTTCGTGGCGGGGTTTTCGACCGTGTTCATTGCACTGGGCGCGTCTGCGAGCCTGATCGGGCAATGGATGCGCGAGGCGATTGCGTGGGAAGTGTCGATCGGCGGGGCCAGCTTCCCGGTGCTCACCTCCATCGCGGGCATCATCATCATCATCATGGGACTGCACTTCCTGGGCGCATTCCGCATCGGCCTGCTGTCTAGGGAGGTGCGCTACCACCAGGAAAGCCGCCCTGTCGGGCTGTTCGGCGCCTATGCCATCGGGCTTGCCTTCGCGCTGGGGTGGACGCCGTGCATCGGGCCGGTGCTGGCGGCGATCCTGTCGGTGGCGTCGCTGGAAGACAGCGTGCAGAAGGGAGCAGGCCTGCTGGCGGTCTACTCGGCGGGTCTCGGCGTACCGTTCCTGCTGGCAGCGGTGGCCATGCCGCAGTTCCTGAAGTTCATGTCCGGCTTCCGCAGGCACCTTGGCACGGTGGAAAAGGTTATGGGCGGGCTGCTGGTGGTGACCGGCGTGATGTTCCTGTCGGGCACGTTTACCACCTTGTCCTACTGGATGCTGGAAACCTTTCCGGGTCTTGCGACCTTGGGCTAGACTGTCCGGCAACGGAGAGGATCAGCCCCCATGAAAATCAAGATCAACATCGAGTGCACCCCTGAAGAGGCCCGTACCTTTTTCGGCCTGCCGGACGTTCAACCGATGCAGCGCGCCATGATGGAGCGCATGCAGGCGCAGATGGAAAAGCAGATGGAGCAGTTCGAGCCGGCCGAACTGATGAAGATGTGGCTGACGCCCGGCATGGAAGGCTTCAGCCAGTTCCAGAAGGCGATGTGGAATGCCGCTACTGGCAGCGGTGGCGGCACCGGCAGCAAGGACGATTGAGCGGGCCTACTCCGCCGCAATCGCCTGCGGCGCAAGTCTGAAACTTGCATTATCAAGGTCAAGCGCACGGCCGGTCGCGGCCCGTTCGACTTCAGGCAAAATGTCCAGCGATGGCCACAAGCCGGTTTCCAGACCGTCCGCATAGCCGGTTGGCATTCCGTCGCGGCGGATCGCTGCGGCGGCGGTTGCCCCATCAAAACTCAGTGCATGGTGGCTGATCTTGATGCCGGATGACGCCGGTGACAGGACCGACACCCACACCCGCCGTGTGCCATCATTGGCTGGCATGCCGAGTGCGCCGGAATTGTGCCAGCAGCGCGCGCCGATGATGCGGGTGAAGGGAATGCCGGTGTGGCCGGCTATGACCAGCTCAGCATCCGATGCATCCAGTTCGCCAGCGAAGTCCGCCTCCGGCAATGATGCCCACATGAAGCGGTTGGTCTGGTTGACCGAGCCGTGCACCACCCGCACCCGGCGGCCAGACATTTCGAAGGTCAGGTGAGACGGCAAGCCGGTCATCCAGGCCTTGCTGGCCGGTGACAGAGTGGCGACGGCGTGGGCGTACCAGCGCGCCGAGGCGACGTCGCAGGCGGAGCCTTCCTCGAACCCGCAACCACAGTCCTGCGCGCCGGCTGCGATCTGTTCTTCCACGTTGCCCTTGATGGCGTGCCAGCGGCGCGAGGCGATGAACTGCGAGGCGGCTTCCGTATCGGCGCAATAGGCGACCGCATCGCCGGTGTGGATGACGTGGCTGTCCGGAATGCCGGTTTCCGACTGGAACGCCGCCAGTGCCTCAAGCGCCTGCAGGTTGCCATAGGCGCCGCCGCAGACGAGCAGGGGCGCGTCAATCGTACCGAGATGCAAGGTGTTCAATGCGAATGCCCCTTGAGTTCCGCACCCAGTTCAATGGGGGCTCCATGCGGCGTTGCCCGGGCGGCCCGGTCCCACGCCTGCTTGCGGGCAAGCCGTTCGGCGTGGCTCATGGCGCCCTTGGCCTCGACGATCTTCTCAAGCGCGGCCAGCCAGTGCGAGTAGTAGTTCTCCGCCGCATCGTCCGGCCCGGCGGCGGCAATCTCGGCGCCGAACACTTCGGCCCATTCGGACCAGGTGAACAGCCCCTGTTCGTTCAGCTTCACGGTCATGGCGAAGGCCTGGGCCTGCCAGGGTTCGGCAAACACCGGTTCATCGCCGTCGCCGGGCGTCAGCCCGGGCAGCCGTTTCAGGTCATCAGGCAGCGGCAAGGTAGCTCTCCCACAGATCGGCGTGCACGAAGTCGCGGGGATTGGCGAGCTCGCCCCAGACGTCGCGGGCAGCGAAGCGCACGGTGTAAAGGTGTTGCGGATTTTCGCCCTTGCCGTGCGCGTTGGTGTCCGGAAACACGTGACCGCCATGATGCAGCACGATCTCGCCGGGGCAGCCGCGCAGATAACGGGGCAAGCGGGTGTGATGGACGGGATTCATGCGGATGGCGGTAACGCGCTCGCCAATGGCAAACTTCGGAGCGTCGGCGATCTCGCGGCAGGCCGGGCCACCCTTCGACAGAATGGCGGCCACCTCGTGGGCGCGGACGGGCTCGCGGTGGAGGTCGCGGGGGGTGACTTCCTTGTGGCCGATGTGCACCTCGCCCGGCACCACCAGGCCCGCATCGAGCATCAGCCGGATCAGTCCTTCGGTCCAGACCTGGTAATAGCTGGACGCGAGGTACTTTGCCGGTGGCAGGCTCTCGCGGGCATGGCGTGACTTGTCGATGTTCCATTGGCCCAGGAAGCCCATCGCCAGCGTCATGGCGAAGGCGCGCTTCTCCCAGCCGTGGTGGAACACCGGCTCGGGCTCTCCGTCATGCTCGATGGGGCCGAAGCCGTGCTGGCCGCCGAGGTCCTGTGGGCCGTTCATGACTTCACCCGTGCCGGGTCCAGCGCCAGGCCGGTGCCGATCATCGAATTGCGGGTGACCAGGGTTGAAAGCTGTTCTTCGGACCAGCCATCGGTGCCGGCCGGGCGTTGCGGAATCACCAGGTAGCGCACTTCGGCGGTCGAATCCCACACCCTGACCGAAACGGTTTCAGGCAGGTAGACGCCGAACTCCTCCAGCACGCCGCGCGGGTTGGCCACGGCGCGCGAGCGGTAGGGCGGCGACTTGTACCAGACGGGCGGCAGGCCCAACACCGGCCACGGGTAACAGGAGCACAAGGTACACACCACCATGTTGTGGGTGTCCGGCGTGTTCTCCAGCGCGACCATGTGCTCGCCCTGACGGCCGATGAAGCCGAGGTCTGCAATGGCTGCGGTTGCGTCCTGTCTCAGCCAGTCCAGGTAGGAGGGGTCAGCCCATGCCTTGGCCACCACCCTCGCGCCGTTCCTTGGGCCGACGCGGGTTTCATAGGTCTCGATCAGTTCGTCCAGCGCGGCTGGGTCCACGTAGCCTTTTTCCACCAGCAGGCTTTCGAGCGCACGCACCCTGAGCGCCGTTTCCGAAAGTTCGGAGTGCTCGTGGTCATGGTCATGGTCATGATCATGGTGATGGTGGCCGGTGCCGTGATCGTGATGGTCGTGGCCCATGAAGCGGGGTTTCTCCTGTGCTGTGTTGCGGGCATATTGCCGTCACGCCGTTGCGCAAACAATTCACAATCTCACGAGGATTTACAACATGAGCGGGAAAATGAACGGGGTGCGCGCCTGCGTGTTCGATGCCTACGGCACGCTGTTCAACGTACATGCGCCGGTTGCCGCCATGGCCGGGCGGATCGGGCGACAGGCGGATCAGGTGTCCAAGCTGTGGCGGACAAAGCAGCTGGAGTACACCTGGCTGCGTTCGCTCATGCAGGCGCACGCGCCGTTCTGGCAGGTGACGGGAGACGCGCTCGACTATGCGCTTGCCGCGCACGGGATCGAGGACAGCAGCCTGCGGGATGACCTGATGCAGCTCTATCTGCATCTTGAAGCCTATCCGGATGCGGTTGCCTGCCTCAAGGCGCTGAAGGCTGCAGGCTTTACCACCGGCATCCTGTCCAACGGTTCGCCGGACATGCTGTCGGCGGCGGTCAAGTCGGCGGGGCTCGAATCGCATCTGGACCATGTCCTGTCGATCGAGGACGTGGGCATCTTCAAGCCGGACCCGAAGGTCTACCAGCTTGCGGTGGACCGGACAGGCGCCGGCGATGCGTCGGAAATCTGTTTCGTGTCGGCCAATACCTGGGACGCGCAAGCCGCCAAGTCCTTCGGCTTCCAGGTGGCGCGAATCAACCGGTTCGGCCTGCCCGACGACAACATTCCGGGCCGGCCGGACAAGCTGCTCGACAGCCTCGAACAGCTGCCGGCAGCGGTCAGCTAGCGGCTTGCCGCCGGTTTACTTGATGGATGCCTTGCCGCCGGAAATCTCGACGGTTTCACCGCCCGACAGGGCCTCGCGGTCGCCATTGGGCATGGTAACGAAGCAGCCGCCGGCGCACACATTGACGCTCTGGCCAGGGCCGATGCCAACTTCGGACTGCTGGCCGCCTTCGGTGATGGTGACCATGATGGCCGCACCATCGTTGTTGGTGATGGTGGCGGCGTGGGCAAGACCCGTGCTCAGGGCGAGGGCGGCGATTGCATAAACAACGGACTTCATCTGTTTTGTTTCCCTGCTGGGCGGCGACCGGCCGCCCGATGCGTTGTATCTGATGACAGGTTTTCGCAGATTCAAGCTGAATGGCACATGAACGGACCCGGTTCAGGATTTTGCAGCAGGCCCGGCGCGACCCTTGCGGGTTCTGGCTGCCTCGATGGCGCCGGCCAGCTTTTCGATATCCTCGATCTTCAGGTTGACGTCGCGCTGCGGGAACGGGATCGGGATGTTCTCGCGCTCGAACGCCTCGACGATCTCGTAGCGCAGGTTGGTCGCGACCTCCAGCCCGTCGAGCACCTCCGGCACGTGGCAGCGCAGCTCGAAGTCAAGCGCACTGTCGCCGAAGCCGCGGAAGACTACCGTCGGCGGCGGCGACTTCAGCACCCGTGGCTCATTGCTGGCGACCTCCAGCAGCAGTTCGTGCACGCGGCGCGGTTTGACGCCATAGGCGACGCCGACCGGTATCTCGATGCGGCCGCGATGATTGCGGTGATGCCAGTTGCCGACGGCGGAGTTGATCAGTTCCGAGTTCGGCAGGATGATGGTCTGGCTCTGGAAGGTTTCAATCTCGGTGGCACGCACCGAGATCTTGCGCACGAAGCCCGCCGTGTTGCCGGCAACGATCCAGTCTCCCACCTTGAACGGCCGCTCGGCCAGCAGGATCAGGCCCGAGACGAAGTTCGACACGATGTTCTGTAGTCCGAAACCGATACCGAGGGACAAGGCGCCTGCGATGATGGCGAGGCTGGACAGGTCGAAGCCCGCCGCCGACAGGCCGATGATTGCCGCCAGCGCGATGCCGGTATAGCCGACGATGGTGCGGATGGAGTTGCGTACGCCGGGGTCTACCCGGCTGCGCGCCATGACGGTGCCATCGAGCCAGCGCTGGAAGCGGCGGGTGGAGAGGAAACCGACCACGAACACGACCATGCCGAACAGGATGCCGATCAGCGAAATGGAAATGTTGCCGATGCGGATGTCGGTCAGGATGCGATATAGCCAGTTCTGGATATCGAGCTGGTTGAAGCCCCATTGCAGCAGGATCAGCGGCAGGCCGATGATGAACACCAGCGCATAGACGAGGAAGCTGAGCACCAGTCCCAGCTGGTCCAGCGCGGTGTCTGACAGCGAGAACTTCTGCTTGATCCGCGAACCGATGGCCGAGTGGGGGAAGGCGCCTTCCGCAGCCAGCACCTGGCCCGACTGCACGCCGATGAACATGGTTGCCAGGATGGCGCCGGTGACCACCACCTGCGCGGCGGCAAACCGGGCGAGGCCAATATAGCCCGACACTGCCGAGGCGATGATGAAGATGGCGATCAGCAGCAAGGGTATCCGTATCCATGCCGGCCAGCCAAAGGCGCGGCTGCTGGCAGGATCATCGAACGGTTTCACCAGGGCGATCATCACCAGCACTACCGAGATCAGCAGCGACGAGATCAGGCTCTTGGCGACCGTTACGTTGAGAGGGGCGGAGAAGACGTCGTTGCTGCGGCCGATGAAATAGTCGACGACGTGGATCACCGCCAGCGCGATTAGAAAGGTCACGAGTATTCGCGCCGCACGGTCCGACACCATGATCAGCCGGCGCTCCGGATGCTGCGGGCTGAGCAGGGCGTTGACGAGGCGCTGGATAAAGAAGATCGCCGCAATGGAGACCAGCAGGGCTTCGGTCAATTCGGCGGTTTGTGGCGTGAAGATGCCGAAATAATCGAACAGTGCGTAGGCCAACGCCAGCGCTGCCGCCATTGCCAGCGAAGGCACCGTGGTGGACCAGAACGCCAGTGACAGACGGTTGATGTAGGACTGTTCCGGGGCGTCGGGGGCGCCACGCCCGATGGCGCCGAACATGCGCCGCACCCCGAACCAGCAGGCCAGTCCGACCAGAAGGGACAGCGCCAGTGCGGAGAGCAGTTCGGTGGTGCGGAATGAATACATGAACTGCAACCGCGACGACAGTTGCTGCCTGGCGCGGTTCAGCTCATGCCCGAAGGTGGCGAATACGTCGTAGCTGATCGCACCTTCCACGTCGGTGCGCTTCAGCAGCGTATTGGTAAACAGGTCGCGGCGCAGCTCGCCGATGCGGTCGACGGCCTGGCTGGCGCGGATCGACAGGGACTCGGCCTCGCCAAGTAGGGTGTTGTTCTTGGCCTTTTCTTCCTGCAGCGCAGTGCGTTCAGCCGTCAGAGCGGCCGGTTCGGCCGGTTCTCCTTCCTTGGGAGGATCGCCGATTTCGGCAAGACGGGCGTTGATCTCGTTCAGTCTGGGGCGCAGGGACACGCCGAAATCGATCAGCGACTTCGAGAATGAGTCCAGCTCGATGCGCAGCTTGAGCAGGCCGGTATCGTCGGCGGCCTTGTCGGTGATGGAGCTCTCGATCGATGCAATGCGCCCGGCGAGGCCTTCAAGCTGCGCCTGCTGCTTGCTCACGTCTGCCGCAAGCGCGGTCAGGTTCATCAGCAGCAGCGCGAGAAGGGCAATGACAATCCGCATGATCCGATATCCGGCGCGAGAACCCGGCGCAGCAGCAAACGGCCCGCCGTGCAGGCTTGATAACCGATCCGCCGCCCGATTGGAATCAATCAGTGGACCGGCCTGATGAAGGTGCCGTTGTTGAGCTCGTTGATGGCCTGGATCAGCTCTTCACGGGTGTTCATGACGATGGGGCCGTGCCAGGCGACCGGTTCGCGGATCGGCTTGCCGGGGACCAGCAGGAAGCGGACGCCTTCTGGTCCGGCCTGCACGAACACCTCGTCGCCGGTGTCGAAACGGATGAGCGTACGGTTGCCGGACAGGTCGCGGATGTTGAGTTCCTCGCCGTGGTACTCCTTCTCTACGCGCACGCCCTCAGGCGCCGACGCATACTCGAACCTGCCAGCTCCCTGGAAGACATAGGCGAAGGCGGAGGCGTGAGTGTCCACCGGCAGGCGCTTCGACTTGAGCGGCGGCACGGTCACGTCGAGATAGACCGGGTTGGCGGCAATGCCGTCCACCGGACCGCGCTTGCCCCAGAACTCACCCACGATTACGCGCACCCTTGTGCCGTCGTCATCAATGATCTCGGGAATGTCCTGCCCGGCGATGTCCTGGTAGCGCGGCGCCGTCATCTTGAGGCTGGAGGGCAGATTGGCCCACAGCTGGAAGCCGTGCATCTGGCCGTTGGCGTTGCCGCGCGGCATTTCCTGGTGGAGGATGCCGGAACCTGCCGTCATCCACTGCACCGAACCCGGGCCGAGGACGCCGTGGTTGCCGAGACTGTCGGCATGCTCCACCTCGCCATCGAGCACGTAGGTGATTGTCTCGATGCCGCGGTGCGGGTGCCAGGGGAAGCCCTTCTGGTAGTGCGCCGGCACGTCGTTGCGGAAGTCGTCCAGCATCAGGAACGGATCGCACATGGTGGGGTCGGTGAAACCGAATGCACGGTGGAGGTGAACGCCTGCGCCTTCCATAGCGGGCTTGGCGAGCGAGGTGGTCTTCACGGGACGAAACGACATGGGAAGCCTTTTCTTGTGGTCATGGGGTACCTGTGCCTGGCGGGGAAAACGCGAGTGCCGGCCTGCGGTTCCGCTGGCTTGAATGCGCAATCTGCTGACCCGTCAAGCTATCCTTGGATTCACGGGTCAAACACAGATATTGTTCCGCATTAGCATCATCCGACCAGATTGAATCATCTGATCGGATCAAGATGCTGGATTTGAAAGCGCTTGAGCAACTTTAGCCGTTCCTTCCGAACGGCTGTTGCTCTGGCGGAGGATCAACTTGAAACGCAAGCTCGCAGCAATACTCGCCGCCGATGTCGTTGGGTACTCGAGCCTGATGGAGCAGGACGAGGCCACCACAATGTCGGCGCTCAAGGCCCACCGCGCTGATGTGTTCGACCCGGCGGTGACCGGTCATGGCGGCCGCGTTGTCAAGTTGATGGGTGACGGCGCGCTGGTCGAGTTTCCATCTGCGGTCAATGCGGTGCAGGCGGCAATCGCCATCCAGACAACCCTGATGGATGCTGGAGGTCCGATCCGGCTGAGGATCGGCATCAATCTTGGTGACGTGATCATTGAAGGCGATGACCTGTACGGTGACGGCGTCAACATCGCTGCGCGGCTGGAGCAGATGGCGGAGCCGGACGGTATCCTGGTGTCGGACGATATCCGCCGCCATGCGTCGGAGAAGGCTGGCGGAGAGTTCGAGGACCTGGGCGAGCAGCGCTTCAAGAACATAGACAAGCCGGTGCGGGTGTGGCGCTGGCGCGCCAGGAAGGCCTCCGGCCATCAAGACCGTCCGGGATCTGCCCAGCGCGAGGCATTGAGCCTGCCGGACAAGCCGTCGGTTGCGGTGCTGCCGTTCGACAACATGTCGGGCGACCCGGAACAGGAGTACTTCGCCGATGGCGTGGTGGAGGCGCTGACTGCTGCGCTGAGCCGCATCAAGTCGTTCTTCGTGATCGCGCGCAACTCGGCGTTTGCCTACAAGGGCAAACCGACCAACGTCCGCGACATTGGCCGTGAACTGGGCGTGGGGTACGTGCTCGAAGGCAGCGTGCAGCGCGCCGGCGGACGGGTGCGGATCACCGTGCAGCTGATCGAGACCGAAACAGGTGCGCACATCTGGGCGGAGAAATATGACGGCTTGCTGGATGACATCTTCGACCTGCAGGACAGCATTACCCAACAGGTGGCGGGCGCCCTGCAACCGTCGATCAGGCTGGCGGAGATCGAACGGGTCGGGCGCAAGCGGCCGCAGGACTTTGGCGCCTATGACTACGCAATGCGGGCTTTCAAGCATGTCTGGGCGCTGGAAAAGGACGAAGCGGCAAGGGGGTTGGAGCTGCTCAACAAGGCGCTGGATGTGGAGCCGGATTACCCGCTGGCGCTGGCCCTTGCCGCCTGGTGCCATGCACAGGGTTCAGTATACAACTGGGTGAGAGACATCGATGCCAGCAAGACCGAGGCGTTGAGGCTTGCCGAGCGGGCTGCCGACCTGTCGTCCGATGATCCGCTCATTCTCACCGTGCTCGGCACGGTTCATACCTTCGTGCGCAACTATGGCGCGGCGAGGGTGCTGCTGCAGCGCGCGGTGGCGCTTGACCCCAACTCCGCTTGGGCGTGGAGCAGGCTCGGCTGGCTGGCGGCCTATGCCGACCGGCCGCAGGAAGCGCAGGAGAACTTCGAGAAGGCGCTCAGGCTGAGCCCGCTCGATCCGATGAACTTCAACAATTATGTCGGTCTTGCCTCGGCCTTCCAGGTGGCAGGCGATGACAATGGCGCGGCGGACATGTTTCTGCGAGCGCTTGACGAGCGTCCGAACGCCTTGTGGATTCACCGCAACCTTGCGCCGGCGTTGCTCGGCGCCGGGCGGCTCGAAGAGGCAAACAGGTCGCGCGATGCGCTGTTGAGGGCCTATCCGGAGATGACGGTCAAGCGGTTCAAGGATGCCATGGTGTTCTCGCCGGCCGTGCTTGACCGGATTGGCAGGCTGCTGGCCGAACTCGGCGTACCGGAGGGCTGAGACCTGTCGAGGCGTGAAACCGCTCCGCAGGCCAAAGCCTTATACATCTGCCGCCTGGCCTTCCGGCTCATCCTGAGGCGAGATGGCCTGCCTGGCATCGGACGTGTCCTGCCGCGTGAAGCCGTCCAGTTGCGCGGTTTCATTGAAGTCGCGGGTGATGTGAACGCTGCTGGTCGCGTAGGCGGTGATCAGTTCGCTGAGCGAGCGCAACGCATGCAGGTGGATGCGCTCATAGCCATGAGAGGCGTCCACCCCGAACGTCACCAGCGCGGTTCGCACATCTGCACCCGCCTCGATGGCGCTGGCAGAGTCCGAGCGATAATAGCGGAATACATCTTTCTGGTAGCGGATGTCATTGCGCTGGCAGAGATCTACAAGCTTCTTGGTCAGGTGATAGTCGAACGGCCCGGTCTGGTCAGCCATGGCAATTGTAACGCCGAACTCATCCGAGTTCTGGCCTGGCGCGGTGGTGCCATTGTCTACGGTAACCATCGAGGCAACGTCGGGTTGCAGGATGGAAGAGGCGCCGACGCCCACCTCCTCGGCGATGGTGAACAGAAAGTGGATGTCCACCGGCGTCTCGACCTTCTGCTCCTGCATGGCAGACAGGGCAGCCAGCGCCACCGCCACACCGGCCTTGTTGTCGAGGTGGCGCGAGACAATGAAGCCATTAGGCAGGAACTCGGGCTGCGGATCGATGGCGACGATGTCGCCGATCTCGATGCCCAGCCGCTCGACGTCGGCTGCGCTGCGGGACAGGGCGTCTATGCGCAGCTCGACACAATCCCAGCCGACAGGGTGGGTATCAACCTCGTGGCTGAAGACATGGCCTGAGGCTTTCTCGGGCAGGATGGTGCCGCGGTAGGTGCCCTTGTGGGAAAAGATGAGCACCCGCGCTCCTTCGGCAAAGCGGGCGGACCAGGTGCCGATCGGCACCAGCGAAAGCCGGCCATTGTCCCTGATGTACTTCACTTGCGCGCCCAGGGTATCCAGATGGCTGACGATGGCGCGTGCGCCGTCGCTACGTGCGCCCTTGCGGATGGCGCGAATGGCGCCTCGCCTTGTAAGTTCGGCATCAAGGCCCAGCCGCGACAGCTCTTTGGAGACATGCCGGACGATGTTGTCGGTGAAGCCGGTCGGGCTTGATATCTGCAGCAGGGATTTCAGGGTATCCGTCAGGTAGTCGCTGTCGATGGCCAGCCGTTGCATGGGTTGCCTTTCCTGGTTGTTTTTCCGGTTCACGACTGGTTGTCCGGCGGACGGCGCGAGAGCGGGAACAGCAGGTCCACAAAACGTTCAGCCGTTGGTTGGGGCTCGTGATTGGCCAGCCCCGGGCGTTCGTTGCATTCGATGAAGTGGTAATCGGCGCCGGTCACGGACTTCACCATGAAGTCTATGCCTGCGACGGGTATCGAGATGGCGCGGGCGGCCGCAATGGCAGCCCTGGCGAGTTCGGGGTGCAACCTGGCTGTCACATCGTGAATGGTCCCGCCGGTATGAAGATTGGCCGTCTTGCGCACCTGAAGCTGCTCGCCGGACTGCAGAACAGTGTCGAGGTCATGGCCGTGGCGCTTGATGGTCCGGCGCGTCTCGTCATCCAGGGGAATGCTGGACTCGCCGCCGGTGGCAGCCGACCTGCGGCGGCTTTGCGCCTTGATCAGTTCTTCGATGGTAGACGAGCCGTCGCCGATCACCTGGGCTGGTTTTCTAGTGGCCGCCGCGACGACCTGGTAGTCGATCACGATGATGCGAAGGTCTTGACCTGCAACACACTGCTCCAGCAGAACATGGCCAGCGTGCTCGCCGGCCTCCTTCACGGCTTGAGCGATCCCGTCCATGGTGGAAAGCCCGACAGAGATGCCGCGCCCCTGC
The DNA here is from genome assembly GCA_036350935.1 of Anderseniella sp. Lineage (GTDB taxonomy): Bacteria > Pseudomonadota > Alphaproteobacteria > Rhizobiales > Aestuariivirgaceae > Anderseniella. Next base: position 23,331 of record JAZBOA010000205.1, read on the forward strand.
TCGCCACGCGCCGGTTTCACCACCACTTCGCCATGGCGGTCCAGGAATGCCTTTATCTCGCTTTGGTCGCTGGCGGCGCTGATCTGTTCGGGCACCCGCACACCGGCGCGTTCGACGAAACGGCGGGTGACGGCCTTGTCGTCGCAGATCGACATGGCGATGGAGGATGTCAGTTCGGTCAGCGACTCGCGGCAATGGATCGAGCGGCCGCCATGCGACAGGCGGAAGTATCCAGCTTCGGCATCGGTGATTTCAACGTGAATGCCGCGCCGGCGCGCCTCGCGGATGATGATGCGCGCATAGGGGTTCACCGCGTCGTCCATGTCGTTGCCGGTGAACAGCTGTTCGTTGATCGGGTTCTTGCGCTTGACGCTGAAATAGGGAATGCGGCGGAAGCCAAGCTTCTCGTAGAGCGCGATGGCCTGCTCGTTGTCGTGCAATACGGAGAGGTCCATGAACGAACACCCGCGTGCGGAGAACAGCTCGGCCAGGCGGCGGGCAAGCGCTTCACCGATGCCGGGGTGAAGGGCTTGCTGGTCAACGGCGAGGCACCACAATGACGCGCCGCCCTCTGCATCGTTGAAGGCACGGCGATGATCGATCCCGGTGACGGTTCCGATGATCTCGCCGGTCTGTTCATCCTCGGCGACGAAATAGGTGATGGCGCGGGCATCGCGCTGCTCCCAGAAGAAATCCGGCGACACCTCGACCATGCCGCGCGAGGCATAGATGCGGTTGATTTCCTCGGCGTCGGCCCGCGAGGTCAGCCGCCTGATGAAAAAGCCGCTGGGCTGGTGCTTCGAGGGCCGGTAGGACGAGAGATCCAGCCGGTAGGTGTGAGAGGGATCAAGGAACAGTTCCTGCGGGGCGGCCGACAGCAACACGTGCGGGTTTCGGATGTAGATGGCAATGTCGCGCTGGTCTGGCTGTTCGTGACGCAGTGCCTCGACCAGTCCGCCGGCATCGCCAAACGTCTGGCCGAAAACCAGCCGGCCCCAGCCACAGTCGAGGGCGAAATCTTCCAGTGGCTGGTGGTTCGCGTCGCAGCCCGCCCCGATTGGCGGTTTCAGCCCGTGTTCGCGCATCCGCTTCAGGCGGTACGAATAATCACGGCTTTTTGCCGGCGGGCGTTCTTTCCTGTCTGCCATGGGTCTTCCGTCTGGCTTCGGGCTGGCTTCACGGCTCACAGGCCGTGAACCTGCAGCCACATTTCCAGCAGTGCGGCCTGCCACAGTTCCGATCCGCGCAACGGGGTAATGTGATCTCCCGGGCGGGCGAGCAGGTCATCAAGATAGTCCTGCCGGAACAGGCCGCGTTCGCGCGCCTTCTGCGAGCCTAGCGCATCGCGCACCATGTCGAGGAACTCGCCCTCGATGTACTTGAGCTGCGGTACCGGAAAGTAACCCTTCTTGCGGTCGATCACTTCCGCCGGCAACACCAGCCGTGCAGCGTCCTTCAGGACGCCCTTGCCCCCATTGTTGAGCTTGAACTCGGGCGGAATGGAGGCGGCAAGTTCCACCAGCTCATGATCAAGGAACGGTACGCGGGCTTCAAGCCCCCAGGCCATGGTCATGTTGTCGACCCGTTTCACCGGGTCATCGACCAGCATGATGTGCGAATCGAGCCTCAGCGCGCGGTCTACGGCGGTCGCCGCTCCGGGCATTTCCAGGTGGGTGCGGACAAGGTCCAGGCTGGCGTCCCTTGCGGGCATCCATGCGGGAGCAAGCTGGGCGGCAAGCCTGGCGTGGTCGCGGTCGAAAAAGGCCCTGGAGTAATCGGCCACCACATCGTTCGAACTGGCCAGCGGGGGATACCAGTGGTAGCCCGCGAACACCTCGTCGGCGCCCTGACCGGACTGTACGACCTTGATGTGCCGGGACACTTCGCGCGAAAGAAGGTAGAAGCCGATATTGTCGTAGGACACCATCGGCTCGGACATCGCGGCAATGGCATCGGGCAGGTGATGCATCAGTTCATGGCCGGGTACGAAGATCTTGTGGTGATCGGTGCCAAAACGATCTGCAACGAGGTCCGAATAGGTGAATTCGTCACCAAGTTCGCCATTCGCCTCTTCGAAGCCGATCGAGAAGGTCATCAGCCCGGCCTGCCCGTTTTCAGCCAGCAGTCCGGTGATCAGGCTCGAGTCAACCCCGCCGGACAGCAGCACGCCCACCGGCACGTCGGCAACCATGCGCCGGCGCACTGCGGTGCGCAGGGCCTCCAGCACCCTGTCGCGCCAATCCTCGCGGGAGAGACCGCTGTCTCCGGCACGGCGTTCGTATGGGGGCTGCCAGTAGACGTGTTCACGGCTGGCGCCATCACGCTCGACAATTCGCATGGTGGCCGCCGGCAGCTTGCGCACACCCTTCACAATGGTGCGCGGGGCAGGCACGACGGCATGTAAGCTCATGTAGTTGTGCAGGGCTTCAGTGTCGATGCCGGTATCGATGTCTCCGGCTTTCAGCAGCGCAGGCAGCGTGGAGGCGAACCGGATGCGGCCGCTGTCCTCGGCCAGGTAAAGCGGCTTGATTCCGAAGCGATCGCGCACCAGGGCCGTGCGGCCGGTATCGCGCTCGGAGATCACGAAGGCGAACATCCCGTGAAACCGGCTGACGCACGCCTCGCCCCACTTGTGCCAGGCCTTCAGGATCACTTCGGTGTCGCCATGGGAGAAAAAGCGGTAGCCGGCCTGCTCAAGCTCCGTGCGCAGTTGCGGGTAATTGTAGATGCAGCCATTGAAGACGATGGTAAGCCCCAGCTCGGGGTCGGTCATCGGCTGGGCTGCGTTCTCGGACAGATCAATGATCTTCAGGCGGCGGTGTCCGAAGGCGGTTGGCCCACGGGCGATGATCCCGGTTCCATCAGGTCCGCGCGGGGCGAGCGCCCCGGTCATTCTC
>JAZBOA010000206.1:0-6136 GCA_036350935.1 Anderseniella sp.
ATCGGTGGCGGCCTGCAGGCGGGCCTGCACCGACACCCAGTTGCCATAATCGACGGCAGCTCCACCTGCCATCACCAGCGGCACTGCGACTACCGCCACGGCAGCCGCCATGTTGCCTGACTGGTCGCGCAGCAGGCGCTTCATGGACCTGCTAAGACCGTCCTTTACACTCGATTTGCTCATCGCCTTGTCTCTCCGCTCAGACGATCCCTGTTGCGCTGCCACGCCGACTCTGGTCACACGTTGCAGGTGACCGGCCGGCATGCTCGCAATTTCCGGAACTATACGCCGGCCAAATATTCGTGGGTGAAAACTCTGGAGAGATAGGAAAAAACGGGTAAACGTTTCGTAGAATTGTGTCTACCGGCTGTTTTCATGTGTGAATACATTGTAAGTATATGTTGAATACAGTTTGTTTTGGGGCGGAGATGGTCTTGATGAGTGGCGCCTGTTTCAACTCGCTGTCCAGATGAGAGGCTTCCGATGCCGTGATGAGGCATTCGGTGGTTACCGGATGTGATGTGACTTGACTGGTCAAGGCTGGTTCAGCAAATCGGCGTTGCTGTCTGGCGGGTGCGCCGGATTGGCAGCAGCTGCTGATTGATCTGCGATGAACCTGTCACGCTGGTGCAGGTATACTGCCGGGGACGTGAGTGCTGGTCGCCGGCCTGCTGCCTGGCGATGCTCCAATTTGAGGCAGCGGCGGGCAGTGAGGCGGACTGGTCAAAGTGCTGCAAGCGGCCTTCTGGTCAGGGTCACAAGCGCCGCCATCAGTGCGGCCAGCAGCGCGATCATTCCCATTGCCACCTCCATCACCCCGGACCATCCAAGCTTGCCGGGGTCGAGGATCGGATAGATGAAGGTGCCGGTCATGGCGCCAAATCCGACATTGGCGGCGAGGTAGCATATGGGCCAGATTATCCAGCGGGGGATTTGGCTGAAGGACAGCGGGTGCGCCGGGCGGGTTGTCCACCACCAGGCAAGGCACAGGGGCGGAGCGATGAAGTGCAGCATCGCGTCTGGCAGTTGCTGGGCGGGCGTGAGCGGCAGTTCGCCGTGCAGCATGGTGGCATAGATGATGCCGACCAGCAGGATGTATGCGGTCACAGCCGTGCGCACGCCGGGTTGGGTGAAGAATCTGGCAGCCGGATTTCTGGCAACGACCAGCGATGACCAGTACAGCGCTACCACCATCAGGTTGGTCAGGATGGTGAAGAAGACCAGCATGAACCCTGCTGACGAGATCCAGCCAAGGCCCATGCGGGCGAACAGCGGCTGGAACAGGACGTATTGCAGGGCGATGCCGAGGATGCCATTGACCAGGCCAGCCATGGCAAGCAGCCGGCCGGCAGACATGCGGGAGGTTTGAGACATCCCGTGTTCTACACCTTCGAGCGTGTCATTTTTCTGACGCGTCAGGCAGCCAGGCTTTCGAACAGCGGCAGGCAGTCTTGCGAGCCGTGCAGCGGTTCGATCATGTTTTCCGGGTGAGGCATCATGCCGATGACGTTGCCTGCCTTGTTCATGATGCCGGCAATGTCGTTGATGGCGCCGTTCGGGTTGGTGCCGCCGGCGTAGCGGAACACCACCTGCCTGTTGTCCTCCAGCGCCTTGAGCGTGTCCGCGTCGGCGAAGTAGTTGCCGTCATGGTGGGCTACGGGGCAGGTGACCACATCGCCCCTGGCCATGTTGCGGGTAAAGAAGGTCGAGTTGTTCTCTACCTTGAGACGCACGGAGCGGCAGACGAACTTGAGGCCCGCATTACGCATCAGTGCGCCGGGCAGCAGGCCTGCCTCGGTGAGGATCTGGAAGCCGTTGCACACGCCGAGCACCAGCCCGCCCTTGCTGGCATGTGAGACGATGGCCTTCATCACCGGCGAGCGCCCGGCAATGGCGCCGCAGCGCAGGTAGTCGCCATAGGAGAAGCCGCCGGGCACGACGACCAGATCGGTGCCTGAGGGCAACGATGTTTCGGTGTGCCACAGCTTGACTACCGACGCGCCGGCGCCACGCTCAAGCGCGCGGACCATGTCGTTCTCGCGGTTGATGCCGGGAAACACCACGACTGCGGCCTTCATTGGGTTGTCTCCTTGGGGGTGGCCTGCACGGAGGCGAGGAAGCGCTGGAACTCGTTGATCTGGGCATCGTCGAGGTCGGAGCCGTTGCGGGCGATTCCCGAGACGATGACGTCACCTGACTTGAACAGCGAGGCATAGTAGAACTGGGTACCGACGGCGCCCTCGGCGATCATTGAGCACACGGCAGCAAGGTTGGACTGGGGCACGCGGCCGGGCGACACGCGCACGCCGCTGTTCTGCAGAGACTGGGCGAGCCCCTGCAGCAGCAGGCACGGGTTGGGCTGTTCGGTTCCGGTAACGGCCGGCGCCGGCGTCAGCCTGACCCGGATCAGCCCGTGACTGCCATCGGGGCGGAAGTCGAACTTGTGATCGAGCGATACCTGGCCTTCCGAGCTCAGCTTCCATGTCGCCATCGGTTGCGCCGTCACCGCGTAGGCCCTGCCGCCGATCTGCATGTCCACCTCGAGCGTCTTTACCTCAAGGGCTGAGGCTGACGCCGGTGCAGCGGCGATGGCCGCGGCGATGGCCACGCAACGCAGGGCGGCGATGGGGCGGGGCAGATGCATCAGACGATTTCGACCCGGTAGTTCTCGATCACCGTGTTGGCGAGCAGCTTCTCGCACATCGCCTCGAGCTGTTTGCGCGCCTCGCTTTCGCTGGTGGCGGCAACGTCGAGTTCGATGAACTTGCCCTGGCGCACATTGTCCACCCCGGCGAATCCGAGCCCGGCAAGAGCGCCTTCAATGGCCTTGCCCTGCGGGTCCAGCACGCCGTTCTTGAGGGTGATGATGACCTTGGCTTTCATGTCTCGTCTCGCTGTTCGTCGTTTCAATCAGTGGGCTCTGGCGGCAAGTCCGGGTCAGGACTTGACCAGCTTGGGCTTCATCGGGGGCAGCGGCTCGTTCTCGTTGAGGATGCCGAGGCGGCGGGCGACCTCCTGGTAGGCCTCCACCAGGCCGCCGAGGTCACGGCGGAAGCGGTCCTTGTCGAGCTTTTCCTGGGTCTTGAAGTCCCAGAGCCGGCAGGAATCGGGGCTGATCTCGTCAGCCAGCACGGTGCGCACCATGTCACCCTCGTACTGGCGGCCGAACTCGATCTTGAAATCGACCAGCTTGATGCCGATGGCGGCAAACATGCCGGACATGAAGTCGTTGATGCGGATGGTCATCGCCATGATGTCATCGATTTCCTGGGGCGTTGCCCAGCCAAAGGCGGTGACATGCTCTTCCGCCACCAGCGGGTCCCCGAGCTCGTCGTTCTTGTAGCAGAACTCGATGATGGAGCGCGGCAGGGGCGTGCCTTCCTCGATGCCGAGGCGCTTTGCCATGGAGCCGGCGGCGATGTTGCGCACGATCACTTCAAGCGGGATGATCTCCACCTCGCGCACCAGCTGCTCGCGCATGTTGAGGCGGCGGATGAAATGGGTGGGCAGGCCGATGTCATTGAGCTGGGTGAAGATGAACTCGCTGATGCGGTTGTTCAGCACGCCCTTGCCCTCGATCACCGCCTTTTTCTGGGCATTGAAGGCGGTTGCATCGTCCTTGAAGTGAACGATGATAGTGCCCGGCTCAGGGCCTTCGTAAAGGATCTTGGCCTTGCCTTCATAGATGCGGGTGCGGCGCTGGTTCATGTTATGGATACCTCGGGCGGCTTGCTTATTGATGCCGCGCACGTGAAAGGCCCCCGGCGGGGCTAGACGATCAAGGCTCTCAAATAGACCCTTTGAACCCAATCTACAATGTTGCAGAGCGATTCCGCCGGGTGTTTCAAACAGGATTTGATCGGGCGCAATGCCGCAGTTGCGGTATATGCGTGTATTGATGCGGTCGCCGTGATTGATTATGTGACTGACGACTACAGGAATCAGATGCAGATCACGAGGGCCACGAACCGGCCGCAAGCGTTCTGCGAGCCACGAAGGAGCCAGAGGCCAGATGAGCACGTTCGACAAGCGCCAGGAAGGTTTTGAACGCAAGTTCGCCCATGACGAGGAACTGCGGTTCAAGGCATCGGCGCGGCGCAACAAGCTGCTTGGCCTGTGGGCGGCAGAACTGATGGGCATCGAAGGCGACGATGCTGCACTGACCTATGCCAGGGAAGTCATCAAGGCTGATTTCGAGGAAGCGGGAGACGATGACGTGTTCCGCAAGATCCGTCGCGACTTCGACGCCAAGGGCGTCGACCAGTCGGACCACCAGATCCGCCGCCAGATGGACGAGTTGATGGCACTGGCCATCACGCAGATCGAAAAAGAAGGTTGAGCCGGTCTTGGCCCCATCCCATCCGCTGTCGCTGAGGACCCGCCTCGAAGCACAAGGCGGCGCGCCGGTGTTCACGGCGTGGTGCCAGTGGCCGGGCGACTGGCAGGCGCTGGCCATGGTGCGGGCCGGGTTTGCAGGGGTGCTGGCCGACATGCAGCACGGCATGTTCGATTATGGCCAGATGCTCGCCCACGTGCAGGCGGTTGGCCGGGCAGGGGGCATCCCGATGGTGCGCCCGCCGCTGGATGACTTCGGCATGGTGGCGCGCGCGCTGGATGCCGGGGCTTCCGTCATCATCATGCCGATGATCAACAGTGCCGAAGACGCCCGGCGGCTGGTGGACGTGGCGAGGTTTCCGCCGCTGGCCTCGCGATCGATGGGACCGAAGGGAGCGCTGGAACTGTGGCAGATGCAGCCGCAGGCATATCTGTCGCAGTCCAACGACCTGACCACGCTGTTGCCGATGGTGGAGACGCGCCGGGCGCTGGGGAACCTGGATGACATTCTCGCCGTGGATGGCATCGACGGCGTGTTCGTCGGCCCGTTCGACCTGTCGATCAACCTTTCCGGGGGCAAGGTGGGCGGCGCCAATGATCCTGACGTGCAGGCGGCGCTGCCGAAGATCGTCGAGGCCGCACGCAAGGCCGGCAAGATCGCCGGCATCTATGCAACGGGCGCCGACGAGGCGAAGCGGTTTTCCGCCATGGGCTTCAACCTCGTTTCAGCCGTAGGCGACGCCGGGCTGGTGGCTGCCGGGGCAAGGGCTGTTCTGGACGCCATCTGACGCGGTGCGCCATTGACGGCTGACTGGGCCGCAGGCAATGATTGCCGCTGTCAACGTTCCTTCAACTGCCAGGGCAGTTCTTCCTCATGACATCGAAGCCGCCTGCATCCGTCTCGCGTGACGAGGCAATCGACAAGCTTGTGGAGGTGTCACTGGCGGCTGGTCCGCTGGGCGCGGTGACCGACAAGTACTTCACCAACACGCGGCTGGTTGTGGAGGCCAACGGCGAGAGGCAGGTGACCTATGCGGTCTTCCTGCGCCGGCGATGCATTGCTGCGCTGGAGCCGGCGGAACGGCTGATCAGGCGGCTGGTGCCGGAGGCGCAGGTGAAGCGCTTCTATGCCGAGGGCGAGATCGTGCCGGCCGAGCGCAAGCTGATGGAAGTCACCGGCCCGATGTCCAAGCTGTCGGAAGTCGAGACGCTGCTGCTGCAGAAGACCGGTTTTCCGTCGGTCTCCGCCGAGAATGCCTACGAGATGTGCATGGCGCTGCCGGGGGCGGCGTTCATCGACATGCATGCGCGCCATGGTTCGGGCGTGGAAATGAACATGCTGGCGGCCTACGGTGCGTCCGTCGGCTCTCAGGCGGCGCGCAAGGCCAACCCGCAGGTGCGCGGCTTCATCGGCTCCTCGCAGGACGTGACGGCGCCGTTCTTCGGCGCCATGGCCGGCATCGGCACCATGCCGCATGCGCTGGTTGGATACGCCGACGGCGACGTGCTCAAGGCCACGCAGATGTTTGCCGAGCGGTTGCCGGAGATCGACCAGCTGGTGGCCCTGGTGGACTACCAGGGGCTCGAAGTGACCGATGCGTTGCGCACGGCTGACTGGTTCTTCAACACCGCGAAGCTGCACGAGAAGGGCAAGACCCTGGGGGTGCGGCTGGACACCCACGGCGGCCGGTTCGCCGAGGGGCTCGACTACGAGAAATCCGTGGAGACGGTGGGCAACTGGCTGGGCGTGGACGGTGAGTACAACATCGTGGAGTTCGTGCTCGGTCCACGCGCCTTCCAG
>JAZBOA010000207.1:0-3125 GCA_036350935.1 Anderseniella sp.
AAGGGCTCCCTGCTGCCATTAGCTGCAGTGCAACGAGATGTCCGCTTGGGGTCAACTGCGGACGGTTTCGGTCACCGCTCAAAATGTCTGAAGTACCCCCAACAACGGACATCTTTCGCAGCAGGCGATAGAGTCCGAAATGTGCCATTAACTGCCGCTAGCCAACTTTGGTTAAGAGATGCGTTTTACGGTTGATCCGCTCTTCGATCACCACGCTTACCATCCAAAGTTCCTCATTAGAGAATTTGACTAAGGAATTCCCGTGTGCGCGGGTCCTTGGCCTTCTTGAAGAACGTGGCGGGTGGCCCGTGCTCCACGATGACGCCGCGATCGGTGAAGTAGATGTGGTCGGCGATCTCGCGGGCGAAGCCCATTTCGTGGGTGACCAGGATGCAGGTCATGCCTTCCGCCGCTAGGTCCTTGATGGTGACTAGCACTTCCTTGACTGTCTCCGGGTCCAGCGCGGCAGTCACCTCGTCGAACAGCATCACGTCCGGGTTCATGGCCAGCGACCGGGCAATGGCCACGCGTTGCTGCTGACCGCCTGACAATTCGCCCGGGTAAGCATTCTCCTTGCCTTCGAGGCGCACCTTGCTGATGAGGGCCCGGGCACGTTTCTCGACTTGCGCCGGATCCTGCTTGAGCACCAGCACCGGCGCCATCATGACATTCTCCAGCGCCGTCTTGTGCGGAAACAGGTTGTACTGCTGGAACACCATGCCAACCTTCTTGCGCAGTTCCAGCTTGTCCAGGTTGGGCGAGTTGACCTCCAGTCCTTCGACCTTGATGGAGCCCGACTGGATGTCGTTGAGCGCGTTGATGCAGCGGATCAGCGTGGACTTGCCCGAGCCTGAAGGGCCAATAACGCAGACCACTTCGCCCTTCATGACATCGAAAGTAATGCCTTTCAGTACCTCGAGGTTGCCAAACGACTTATGGACATCCTTGATCGAGATGATGGGCTGGTCCGGGGTCCATGTGTCGGTCATGGGTGTTCCTACTGGTTGACCGCAAAGCGGTTCTCGAGTTTGCGGGTTAGCAGCGCGATGGGGTAGCTGTAGATGAAGAACCACGACATCAGCCACAGGTACATGGGTATCAGGTATTCGCTGCGGCCCTCGGCAGCGAGCGCATCCTGGGTCAGGGTCATGCCGTCATTGACGCCGAGAATCGAAACCAGCGGCGTGGACATGGTCAGGATGCAGTACCAGTTCATCCATGGTGGGATCATGCGCTTGATGCATTGCGGCAGGATGATGCGCCACAGGGTCTGGCTGCGGGAAAAGGCAAGGCTCTCGGCCGAGTCCCACTGGCCCGTAGGGATGGACGCAATCGATCCGCGCACGATCTCGGAGACGTTCGCCATTATCGGCAGCGACAGGGCGAAAGTTGCCTTGGCCCACCCGGAAATCTCGATGCGGGTATCGCCCACGCGGATGAAGAACGGGATCAGCAGCATGAAGTAGAACAGCAGCACCAGCCACGGCGAGTTGCGGAACAACTGGGTGATGGCCCACGAAGTGCGGCGGATGAAGCGGTTCGGTGAGACCTGGCCCAGACCCAGCCACAATCCGAGGAAGGTCCCGAGTGCCATGGCGATGAAGCTGACGACAATGTTCAGCACGAAGCCCCCGAATTCGCCTTCTGGGCCGAGAAACATCAGCGGCGTCCACTTGACGATGGTCTCCCAGACGGTCTGGCCCTGGGCGCCGACCATTTGGGCGTAGGCAGTATCGATGAGCAGCCAACTGATCAGCACCAGCGCCAGCGCCAGGCCAAACCGCTTGCTGGTGGCAAGACCCGCCCAGTCGCGGGCATCCCAGGTAGTTGCACCCGGGCGGAACGGCAGCAGGACTGGTAGGTCGGTCGAGGTGTTGTGCAGGACAGGTTTCATTGGCCGAACCCCGGTACGCGAATGGCCTTCTCCCAGCGGTGCATCATCCACACCAGAACGCCGACCAGCACGAGGTATACGATCCAGACAACGTTCATCATCTCGGGCACGTTGTACTCGTCTGACCAGATCTGGTTGGAGATGTAGAGCGTCTCAGGCACGGCGATGGCGTAGGCGACAGTCGTTGTCTTGACGAGATTTATGAGGTTGTTGTTGAGCGCCGGCAGGCAGACGCGGTAGGCCAGCGGAAACGTGATGTGGCGGTAGATCTGGAACCGCGAATACCCAAGCGACTGCGCGCCTTCGATGGTCGATTTCGGTACGGCTTCAATGCCGGCCCGGAAGATTTCGGTATTGAAGGCGCCAGCGAAGAAGGATAGTGCGATCACCGCCCAGCCATAGCTGCCGAGAAGGCCCCCGCGTATGCCGAACAGTCCTGACAAGGCGGAGTCGACGGCAAAGTAGAAGAAATACAGCTGTACTAGAGGCGGGGTGTTTCGGAAGAATGCAATGTAAGCGTTGATGATCCGGCGTATCCAGACCAGTGGCGACGTTTGCAGCCACGCGCCAGCAATGCCGATGACGATACTGGCCACCACGCACACAAAGGAAAGGTGAATTGTAGTCCAGACACCGCTCAGAAAGCGGGTACGGTCAAGTTCATCGTAGAAGATGGTGAGCTTGATCCCGTGGACTTCCTTCAGCCACAGGAAAAACTCGGCAATCGTGTCCAAACGCCCCTCCAGTCCTGGATGCGATCGTCAGATGTAAAGGACAAAGGGCTGGCCGGTGCCAGCCCTTCGCCACGGTCAGTCGTATTACTTGACTTCGCCTTCATCCAGAACGTCGTCACAGACCTTGTCGCCGGCGTTGCACTTTTCATGCATCATCGCAACCCACTTGGTGGACGGGATGCCCCACTTCTTTTCCCACTCGACGATCATGCCGGACTTGTGCCAGTCGATAATGGCCTCCGACAGCGCCTTGCCGATCGGCTCATCGACTTCATCCTTGCGGACGGCAGCACCCCAGGGTGCATCCGCTACCACCGGGGTGGAAATGGAGTAATCCTTCCACTTCTCTGGCTCATTTACCTTGCGCGGAATGAAGGCCGAGTCGTCATACAGCCAACCGACGCAGCGGCCGTCGAGCAGTGCGGCTTCAATTTCCGGCACGCCCTTGAACACGATCATGTTGGCCTTGTTCTTTTCGCCCCATTCCTTGTTGTACC
>JAZBOA010000208.1:0-2319 GCA_036350935.1 Anderseniella sp.
ACCCGATCCTGAGCCTGCTGAAGAACCCGGACGCGATCGATGATTCGCGAGAGTCGACCCGTGAAGATGTTGAGCAGGCCGGCGATGCCGGTGAGCAGGAACACCGGTGCCACCGACAGCTGGATGGCGCGGGCCAGGCCCGCCACCGACGCACTCTGATCCACCCCCAGGCCCCCACAGGCCCCTTACCTTCCCACAGCCGTTTCCATGCCGCCGGCCCGTTAGCGTCCCCTCGCGCTGTGAAGACACCGATGGGCCTTCTGGTGGACGGGGTCTGGACCGACCAGTGGTACGACACCAGCAGCACCGGCGGGCGTTTCGAGCGCTCACGCGCCGCTTTTCGGAACTGGATCACGGCGGACGGCTCGCCCGGGCCGAGCGGTGTGCGCGGCTTTGCGGCAGAAGCCGGTCGCTATCACCTCTACGTGGGGCCTCCTGAGAAACACCAGATCGTTTGCACTGCAGTGGATCTGGGCGGTTTCTGCCGGTAAAATGTGTGCGAATCGGCCTGTTATTGCCGAATAGCCGACCAGAGTTTTCCACATGTACCGACGCGAGCCTCGTCATCAGCTCTCGTTTGAAGACTTCTTCCTGCCGTTTGGCGGCAAACTCTCGGGCAACAATCGCTGGATCAAGCTGCACGCGCTGATCCCATGGGATGAGCTGGAGGATGACTATGCATCACAGTTCTGCAGGGGATTCGGCGCCCCCGCCAAGCCATTCCAAATGGCGCTTGGCGCACTGATCATCAAGGCGCGATTGGGGCTCACGGATGAAGAGCTGGTTGAGCAGATCAAGGAGAATCCCTACCTCCAGTTCTTCATTGGCTTGAAAGCTTTTCAGGATTCGGCCCCGTTTGATCCATCGATGATGGTGTATTTCCGCAAGCGTTTGCCGGAAGCTGTGATCAATGACTGTAACGAGCGGATTGTTCGTCATGGCTTGTCTGTCATTCAATCAGAGACAGCCGAGGAAGATGATGATGGTGACCAGGATGGCGGCTCACCCAGCAGTGGCACTCATCAGGGGCCAGTGACCAAAGCGGTGAGCAACCAGGGTTCCCTGTTGATTGATGCCACATGCGCCCCAGCTGATATCCGGCATCCGACTGATCTATCCCTTCTCAATGAAGCACGTGAAGTCACCGAGAAATTGATTGACGCGATGCACCCACAGGTCAGGGAGACCTTTGGTCTCAAGCCTCGCACGCACCGCAAGAAGGCCAGACAGCAGTTTCTTGCTGTGGCCAAGAAGAAGCGGCCTCGCATTAGCAAGATCCGTAAAGCCATCAAGCAGCAACTCGGTCATCTGGATCGCAATCTGGCCAGCATCGATGCCCTGATAGCCTGCGGCGCAAGCCTTCTGGCGGCCGGACGGCACTGGTACCAAAAGCTTCTGGTAGTCAGCGAACTGGTTCGACAACAGCGAATTCTCTACCACTCTGATAGCAGAAGCATCCCTCACAGGATCGTTAGTGTGTATCAGGCTCATATCAGGCCGATCGTGCGCGGCAAGGCGCGTTGCAACGTTGAGTTTGGGCCCAAGATCTCCCTGTCGGTGACAGGCGATGGCTTTACATTCCTGGATCGGCTGAGCCATGACCCCTACAACGAAGGAGACGATCTAAAAGCCCAGGCACGAGCCTATCGTCGCCGTCATGGCCATTATCCAGGAGTTATCTGTGCTGATCAGATTTATCGGACCCGTGCCAATCGGGCCTTCTGCCAGCGCCATGGAATTCGCCTGAGCGGCCCTCGCCTTGGCCGACCCAAGAATGACCCAGAGCTTGTGGCAGAAGCGAAGAGACAATTTGCTGATGACCAACGTCAACGCAATGCGGTAGAAGGCAAGATTGGCCAGGGGAAACGCAGGTTCGGCTTGGGGCTAATCCGCGAGAAGCTTGCGGTGACACAGGGCTCTGCCATTGCCATGACAATCCTGGCGATGAACCTCGAGAAGCTGCTCCAGCTTCTTTTTGTCTTGTTTGCCTTCTGTCTGCAGATCCTGAGCAGCCTGGTTGGGGCTCTGAAGAGCAACAAGTTGCCATCATGCGTTCAGGCAGCTGCAGCTTGATGATCACTCAGCAAGGCGCTCGGCTGCCCGAATCTGTATTCGGGGCAGCGGCTCCGACTTTCTCAGGAGGCCCTAAGCAGCGTGCTGGGAGTACTGCAGAGCGAGGTGTCCGGTCCGGGACCACCAGGCCTGCGGCTGTGGGAGGAAGGCGCGGTGAGCCGACGGATGGCCGTGATCGAAACGCCTGAGGCGATGGATGCGGGCTACTGGAGCGAGGACAACGTCAAGCTCTGCGCCGATCAGGGC
>JAZBOA010000209.1:0-2476 GCA_036350935.1 Anderseniella sp.
GGGATCGCCGCTACCATCAATTCCTTTCGATGCCGAGTGCACGTCAAGGCCGCCACACCGACTAATCCGGTAATCGCGGCAACGGAGAAACTTGCAGTTGCTGAAAAGCACAAAGGCCGAATACCTCCTGGCCTCGTAGGCTGGGGTTCGATCTGCACATCATCGATGAACGACCCTGTGCGCTAGGAGATACGAGTGGCAAACCCGTATCATAGGTCAGCAGATTCTCTGACAGTAAGTCGCATCAACTGCATGGCCACTTCTTCGAAACCTTTCGGGTATTTGGGCAGCCGGGTGCTTCCCTGGGCGTGAAGCCGTTCGAATCCGCCTTTCAGCCCCCCGTGATGCGCATTCTCGCTCGAAAAGTTGGTCTTCGGGCGAGCTTCTCTTGGCAGAGCTGCAGCGCCCTCGTCACATGCCGTCATGGACAAGGACATTCAGCGCAACGAAATCGGCTTAGTGTGCCAGCACCACCTCCAGAAAGGCATCTCCAAACTGTTCCAGCTTGCGCGGTCCAATGCCACTTATCGCCATCATCTGATCCAGGGTAGCAGGCCGCTCGCGCGCCATCCCGTACAAGGTTGTGTCTGCGAGTATGACAAAGGCCGGCACCTTGCGTTCCCGTGCCAGTTCGAGTCTGAGAGCCTTCAAAGCGGCAAGCAGCTCCTTGTCTGTATTCGCAATCTCAGTCATTTCGCCTTTTGCTGCTTTCTTGACCCCTCGCGCGGGTTGCAGGATGTCGATCTTTCGAAGTTCGAACCGGGCATCAGCTGCTAGCACCTGTTGCGCGTTGTGGGAGAGTTGCAGTGCTCCGTACTTTTGAATGTTTATGGTCAGGTAGTTTCCCGCAACGGCTTGACGGATAAAGGCCTGCCAATACTCCTTGGGCTGGGCTTTGCCCCGACCAAAGCAATGGAGTCGATCGTGTCCTCTTTCGGCTATCTTCTGTGTACCCGTTCCCCTGAGCACATCGATAACGTGTGCGCCTCCGAACATCTGGCCGGTCTGGATGATGGCGTCAAACAACAGCCGGGCATCAGCCGTCCCATCAATCAGCTCGGGCGGGGTGAGGCAGTTATCGCAGTTGCCGCACGCTGTGGCGTCTTCGTCGAAATAGGCCAGCATCGCGACCCGTCTGCATCCGGACGCCTCGCAATATGCCAGAAGCGCATCAAGCCTCTTGTGTTCCCGCAGCTTGTGGGCCTTGTCCTCGCCGTCCTGTTCGATGAACTGGCGACGCATGCGAATGTCAGTAAGGTCATACAGCATCAGGGTCTGTGATGGTTGGCCATCGCGCCCAGCACGGCCGATTTCCTGATAGTAGGATTCCATGTTACCCGGCAGGTTGAGATGGCAGACATAGCGGACATCCGGCTTGTCGATCCCCATGCCGAAGGCAATGGTTGCCACCATGATCACCGCATCTTCGCTCATGAAGTGGTCCTGATTGGCGCGGCGAACCTCGGCGTCCTGGCCAGCGTGATAGGCAATGGCATTGAACCCCTCAGTTTCGAGGAATTCAGCAACCTCCTCGGTGAACTTGCGTGACAGGCAGTACACGATGCCTGACAGGCCATCCTTGTCTTCGAGAAAGCTCAGCAGCTGGTTTCTCCAGTTCCGTTTCGGGGCAACGGCGAGTGTGAGGTTCGGGCGATCAAACCCCTGGACAAGAATGCGGCCTCGTCCCCGAAACAGCTTCTGCGCAATATCCTTTCGTGTTGCTTCGTCAGCAGTTGCCGTGAATGCGCCTATTGCAGCATCCGGAAATCTCTCGCAGAGCCCGGAGAGCTGCTCGTATTCTGGCCGGAAACTTACACCCCACTTCGAGATGCAATGAGCCTCGTCGACAACAATGAGAGCCGGATCAACTTTTTCCATCGCGACCAGCATGCGTTCGGTCATCAGACGCTCGGGCGAAAGATACAGGAGGCGACTTCTGCCCGATGCAAAGTCACGCCAGTTTGCAACCTGCTCTTCACGTGACAATCCGGAGTGGATTGCACCTGCCGGAACACCATTCAGTCGCAGTGCCTCGACCTGGTTGTCCATCAGCGCAATCAGCGGTGAAACAACGATTGTGGGACGATCCAACAGTAATGCAGGAACCTGATAGCAGAGTGATTTGCCTGCGCCAGTAGGCATGACCACCAGCGCATTTTCTCCGCGAGACAGAAGTTCGATCACGGCCTCCTGGTCGGCTCGAAACTCGCCGTAGCCGAATACGTCATGCAAAATGGAGGAAGCTGTCTGGATCAATCCCGTCTTTCCTGGATAGGATGATGTTATGGTTGGATTGCAGATTCTGGAACAGGAGGGCTTTTCAGCAATGTCGCAGCAACAGATTGAGGCATTCAAGTCTCTCATGAAGCCCGTCATGGATGCGATTGCAGAAACTGGCGTAACGAACGATCTGGAGGGCAAGCTGAATGCAGCATTTCCGCCGGACAGTGAAACATTCCAAACTATCGAACGTACC
>JAZBOA010000210.1:0-3196 GCA_036350935.1 Anderseniella sp.
CCCTGGATCGGGCCGGGGCGCACGATGGCGACCTCGATCACCAGGTCGTAGAAACAGCGTGGCCGCATGCGCGGCAGCATGGCCATCTGCGCGCGCGACTCGATCTGGAACACGCCCACCGTGTCGGCACGGCCGATCATGTCGTACACCGCCGGGTCCTCGGACGGAATGTCCGCGATCGTCATCGGCCGGCCGCGCACCGCGACCACCCCTTCCAGGGCGCGGCGAATGGCGGAGAGCATCCCCAGGGCCAGCACATCCACTTTCAGCAAGCCCACGGCATCGAGATCGTCCTTGTCCCACTGGATCAGGGTACGCTCGGCCATTGCCGCGTTCTCGATCGGCACCATCTGCGAAAGCCGGCCGCGCGCGATCACGAAGCCGCCCACATGCTGGGACAGATGGCGCGGAAAGCCCACCAGATCCCCGACCAGCCGTATCAGCAGGGCCACCTTGCCATTGGCGGGATCGAAGCCGGCTTCCGCCAGCCGTTGCGGCAGCACCCGGTGGCCATCCCACCAGGCCATGGATTTCGCCAGGCGGTCGACCTGTTCCAGGTCGAAGCCCAGGGCCTTGCCGACGTCGCGCACTGCGCTCCTGGGCCGGTAGCTGATGACGGTAGCGGCCAGCGCCGCGCGCTCGCGACCGTATTTCGCATAGAGGTACTGGATCACCTCCTCGCGGCGCTCATGCTCGAAATCCACGTCGATGTCCGGCGGCTCGTTGCGCTCGCGCGAGATGAAGCGCTCGAACAGCATGGCCATGCACGCCGGGTTCACCTCGGTGATGAAGAGCGCGTAGCACACCGCTGAATTGGCCGCCGAGCCGCGCCCCTGGCACAGAATGCCGCGGCCACGGGCGAAGCGCACGATGTCGTGTACAGTGAGGAAATATTGCTCGTACCCGAGCTCCCCGATCAGCGCCAGCTCGTGCTCCACCAAGGCACGCACCTTGCCCGGCACGCCATCGGTGAAGCGCTGCGCCAACCCATCTTCGGTCAGGCGGCGCAGGTAGGAGATGGGCGTCTCCCCTGCCGGCGCCAGCTCCTCGGGATATTCGTAGCGCAGCTCGTCGAGGGAGAAGTGGCAGCACGCCGCGATGGCCAGAGACTGTTCCAGCAGTTGCGCGGGATAGATGCGCGCCAGATCGGCCTGCGCGCGCAAATGTCGCTCGCCGTTGGGATACAGCGCGGCGCCGGCGCCAAACACCGGCACACCGAGACGGATGGCGGTGAGGGCGTCCTGCAGCGGGCGCCGCTCCGCGGTGTGCATGTGCACGTCGCCCGCCGCCACCAGCGTCAGTCCGGCGGCCTCGCCCAGCACGCTCAGGGCCGCAAGCCGGTCGGCATCGTCGGGACCGCGGAACAATTCCACCGCCAGCCATGACCCCCCCGGAAAACCCGCCGCGAGCGCCCGCGCCTGCTCCAGGGAAGGCGGGGGATCGGGCAGCAGCAGCGCGAGGCAGCCGGGCAACCCTGTGCAGATATCCGCAAACGCAAGCCGGTAATGACCCTTGACGGCATGACGCCGGCCTTGGGTAATCAGTGAGGATAAACGGCCGTATCCCGACCGGTCGGTCGCCAGCAGCACCACGCGTAGTCCCTCGGTGCAGCAGATCTCGCTGCCCACGAGAAGCTTCAGCCCGCACGCCTTGGCCGCCGTGTGGGCGCGCACGATGCCGGCCAAGGAACATTCGTCGGTCAGCGCCAGGGCCGCATAACCCAGCTCGTGCGCGCGCGCCACCAGCTCCTCCGGATGCGAGGCGCCGCGCAGAAAGGTGAAATTGGACAAACAGTGCAGCTCGGCGTAGGCGGTCATGCCCGTCCTCACGCGAACAACCCATGCACGAACCACTCGCCGCTGACACGCTCGCGATACACCCACAGCTGAGCGCCATTTCGATCCTGCGCCACGTAATAGTCGCGCGTCACCTCCATGCCATCCCACCAGCCGCTCTCGATGCGTTCCGGTCCCGCCTTGAGCACCAGTTGGCCGTCGCGGCAAGGCGCAGGCCGGGTCAGCAGCCACAAGGGCCGCGCAACCTTGCCCGGCACTGCCGCTTCATGCCCCGCCGCGCAGAGCTGCCAGGCCCGTTCCGGCCGATGGTCGGCGGTCGGCGCGATGCCATGTACCGCCTCCTTGCCGAGGCGGATGCGCAAGCGCTCCAAGAGCAGATTGCCATCCACCTCCCGCTCATGTGCCTGGAACAGGTCAGCAGTCACGGCCGCAAGCGGCAGGATGCGGGTGGCATGCAACACGATGGCAGTCACCGGGGCAGGCAGGCAGGCGCGGACCAGGGTTTCGCGGAGCAGGAGCAGCATCCGCGCCGCGTCCCCCGTGGGCTGCACGAATCCCAGCCGCAGCACGGTATCCGGCGCCTCTTCGTGGCAACAGGCGAGCTCGAGCTCCTGCACGCCGGCCTGACGCAGTCCGAGCCAGCCCTCCAGCTCCGGCAGCAGGCGGCGCGCGGCGAACAGCAGGGCTTCTGCTTCATACACCGGTGCCGGCAGCGCCAGACGGCGCGCGAAAGTGGGTGGGTGCACGAAAAACGCACGCGCCTCGGGCAGCCTGCCCAGCACGCGGTCCAGCTCGTCCACTAGCCTGCAGCCGAAACGGCGTGCCAGGCCGGCGCGCGGCAGGCGCAGGCAATCCCCCAGGGTATGCGCCCCGATTTTCCCCAGTCCTTCAAGGATGTCGACTGGCTGGTCGAGCAGCGTCAGCGGCAGCGCAACAATGGTCTGTTCGAGTACCACCAGCTCGCGCACGACGGCCCGGGTACCCGCACGTGCCAGCAGCCAGGCGCCGAGCGCCGTCGGCGCACAGGCGTGGGTGGACGCGTAGCCCAGCTCCTTCAGATCGGACAGCACCTGGCCAAGCAGGCGGTCGAGACCGCGGTGCAGTTGAAGGCAGCTCCCAATCTCCAGCAGCAGCCCGGTTGGCGGCTGGAGGCTCACGGCCGGGGTGAAGCGGCCGGCCCAGGCAGCCAGGCCGGCTAAAGCATCGCGTTCCGCCGCCGGGTCACGCGCATGCACGACAAGCCCGCTCACCAGCGCCTGGGCGGCGGGAACCGCCATACCGGACCGCACCCCGCGGGCGGCGGCTGCCGCATTGCAGGCCACGACCCGCGAGCGCCTGCCTTGCTTCTCGGTAACCGCCAGCGGCGCGGGCTCAGCGCTGCCGCGGGAAAAGATGGCTAC
>JAZBOA010000211.1:0-2631 GCA_036350935.1 Anderseniella sp.
AGTTCCAGTTCCCCGACGGGTTCAAACGAGAATGCGTCGCCGACCTCAGTGCAGATCCTCTGGGTGACAAGGACTTGGCCATCCGATGCGGCATCGCAGAGTCGCGAGGCAATGTTTATTGCTGGCCCTATAGCCGTGTAGTTCTGGTGCTTTTCTGATCCCACGACCCCCAAGGTGGCGTACCCGTACGACAAACCAATACCAAAGCTCAGATCGTACTCGTACTTTTGCCAGTTCTCACAAAGTGCTGCCAACACCGCTCTCAGTTTTGCGGCCAGTTCGACAGCTTGTGTCGCTGGTTGGTCAATTGTTATCGGATCATTGAGGACGATCATCACGCCATCACCAGCACGTTGAATGATAGTTCCACCGCACTCCGCAGTCAGTTTGCTCGTCTCTGCGTGGAATGCCTCCAGAATCTGCATGACTTCCTCTGGATCGGCACTTTCAGAAAAACGCGTGAAGCGGCGAAGATCACAGAAGATGGTCGCGATCATCCTGCGATGGCTCTTGAGAATGGTGTCGTCGCCGGACGCCATTACAACTTCAGCAATCTTGCCTGGCAGAAACCTCGTAAGACGTGAGTGTTTCTCAAGTTCGATGACTTGAGCCTGCACCTTGGATTCGAGTTCCTCATTGATCTTTGCCAGGGATTCCGACAGTTCACGCGTCTCCTGCAACAATCTCGCATTCTCCAAGGCGATGACTGCTTGGCCAGCGAACTGGCCGACGAGCGTAACTTGCGCTTGGTTGAATGGGCGGACTGCCTTTCGGTAGATCGAGAACACACCCCTCAGTTCGTCACCTGCCAGCATAGGACAGGCGACAAAGGAACGGGCGCCACCCAAATCAGCCGTAGCCACCCTGAGGGGGTCTCCTTTTTCATAAATGTCCTCTGATCGAATATCGACAATGTTCACCGGTTGCTTCAAAAGTTCGATACGGCCCAAACCTGTTTCTGGGTTGGCCTTGTAGTTTCCAGCAGCAGTCAACCAATTCTCAAACTCGGCCGGAACATTCTTTGCGCGGACAAAACGAAATCCCAGTTCCTTGTCATAGAGATGCAATACGGCGAGTTCCCCATCACAGAGTTGAAGAGCGTTTGCCAGAACTGCATCGAAGACCTCCTCCAGGACAATCGGAGAACGTCCAATAATACTCAGTATGTCGCCGATGGCCTTGTTCGCTGCCAAGGCCATATCAAGATCTGTCGCTACGATGACGGAAACTCCAAGCGGTATATGGTTGTTGCCTGCACGAACTTAGATGCTAGTCCGTCATTGCGAACCCGCAACCCAATTTTCTAAAGTTCAAAATTACTGCAAGTGGCACTGAGCGGACTGTCTACAATTCCGCTCGGGTGGTCCGCTTTTGGGGCTACTTCAGATGGTACCAACGGCAATCGAACCCGAAAGCAGTTGACATAGTGCTGCCGTATGGAGGCGAGGCAACCCCTACGCCATTGCCAGCAGGATGATGCCGGCCGCCACTACAGCAGCGGAGGCAAGCCGCAGTTTCCAGGGCCGCTCGCCGAACCACACGATACCGATGAGCGCGGCCATGACCACACTCGTCTCGCGGATCGCCGAAACGCTGCCTAGCGTCGTCAGGCTCTTGGCGTAGATCGCCAGCCCATAGGCTAGCGATGACAGCAGCCCGCCAGTGACACCGATGGCCCAGCTCTTCGCCGGTAGTGCACGCAACCTGGACCGGCCCAGCCAGAACAACGCGATGATGGAAAAACCCTCCAGCAGGAAGAGCCAGCCGATATAGCCCAGCGGGCTGCCGGAGGCGCGTACGCCCAGTCCGTCCGCCACCGAATAGGCGGCGATGGTAAGCCCGGTGAGCAGGGCCGCCACAACCGCGCCTGATTGCAGGTCAACGCGCCTTCGCCCGAATGCCTGGGCGGCAATGGCTGCCGAGATTATCAGAATTGCCACCCACGCCAGCGGCGGCAGCACCTCGCCGGCAATAACCCAGGCGCCCAGCGCCACCAGCACCGGCGCCACGCCGCGGGCGATCGGGTAGACCTGGCTGAAGTCTCCCAGCCGGTAGGCCATCAGCAGGAACGCATAATAGAAGAAGTGGATGACGGTGGACGCCGCAATGAAGCCCCAGGCCTCACGGGCCGGCGGCGCATAGAGCGCGACCAGCACCACGCCAACCAGGATGTGCCCCAGGTTCACCATGGCCAGCGCCAGAAGCCGGTCTGCGGAGCCCTTGACGATGGCGTTCCAGGTGGCGTGCAGCATCGCCGCCGCCAGCACCAGCGCGATGACGTACAGCGATGGAGCGCTCATTCAATGCCGTCCGGAAACCGCACGCCGGTGACTTGCGACGTGAGCCGCGGGTCAGCGGACTTCACTAGCACGGGCTTGCCCTCCAGAGCCTCGAAGCAGCGATCAAGCGTGTCCTGTTCAAGCCGCAGCATGGCCTCGTCGGTAAAGAAGGTGAGGTGCGGCGACAGGATGACATTTTCCATGCCGTAGAGTTCACGCAATGGATGACTGGTGCGATCCAGCGGCTCCTGCGAAAACACGTCCAGCCCCGCCCCGGCAATCCGCCCGGCCTTGAGCGCTGCCAGCAGTGCTGCCTCGTCCACCAGCGCGCCGCGCGACACGTTGATCAGGA
>JAZBOA010000212.1:0-13580 GCA_036350935.1 Anderseniella sp.
CCAAGTCGATCTCGCTGGATGGGCGGCCCTTCAAAATCGCCTGTTCGCAGATCGACATCGGCAATGCCGCGTCCGCCATGACCGACGCCATGCAAAAGGGCGTGCCGCAGGCCGATGGCTCGGTGAAGCCCGAGCCGGTGATGGATGTGTCGAACGTCGCATCCGCCGTTACCTACATGGCCTTGCTGCCGCTCGACGCCAATGTGCAGTTCATGACCATCATGGCCACCAACATGCCGTTCATCGGGCGCGGGTGAGCGGGCGTGGGCGACGTCAGGCCTGCTTGCCGTATCCCTTGAACTTGCCGATGACGCGGGTCATCTCCTGCTTGCCCAGTATGTGCGGCTTGCCGAGGCTGAGCACGTCGATGTACTGGCGCGCCAGCGTCTCCACCTCCGCCGCCAGTTCCAATGCCTTGGGCAGCGAACCGGCCCAGGCGATCTGGCCGTGGTTGGCCAGCAGGCAGGCCTTGTAACCGCCCTTCATGGCCTTGACGGCGCTCGCCGCCAGCTCATCGGTGCCGAAGGTGGCGTATTTGGCCAGCGGTATCCTCGCCCCGCCAGCCACCGCCACCATGTAATGGAACGCCGGAATTTCCATGCGCGCGCAGGCCAGCGCCGTGGCCGCCATGGAATGGCAGTGCACGATGGCTTTCGCCTCCGGAAAGGCGTGATAGATGGCCAGGTGAAAGGGCGCCTCCGAGGAAGGCTTCTTCTCAGCCGGTGCAGGCGTGCCTTCCATCGACAGCTTGACCATGTCGCCGGGCGTGTACTCGTCATAGGCGATGCCGGTGGGTGTGACGATGATGCCCGACCCATCCTCCAGCCGGACCGACACGTTGCCTGAACGCTGCGGCGACAGGCCCTTGGCGCTCATCGCCTGGGCGGTCCTCATCACCGCTTCGCGGGCGGCCTTGTCTGCCTTCTTGTCAGCCATTGGCCTTCTCCGGATAGAGCGACAGGAGACCTGCTGCGGATACCTCGCACACGCCACGCTCGGTGATCAGTCCGGTGACGAGGCGGGCAGGCGTCACGTCGAAGGCCGGGTTGCCGGCGCCGGAGCCGGGGGCGGACACCTGCACCTTGACGATTGCGCCATCGGCGGCGCGGCCCGTCAGGTGGGTGACTTCCTCAGCGCTCCGCTCCTCGATGGGAATGTCGCGCACGCCGTCTTCCACGGTCCAGTCGATTGTCGAGTGCGGCAGCGCCACGTAGAACGGCACGTTGTTGTCCTTCGCGGCGAGCGCCTTCAGGTAGGTGCCGATCTTGTTGCAGACATCGCCATTGCGGGCAGTGCGATCGGTGCCGACGATGCACATATCGACCTTGCCATGCTGCATCAGGTGGCCGCCGGCATTGTCCACCACGATGGTGTGCGGCACGCCGTGGCTGCCCAACTCCCAGGCGGTGAGGGCAGCGCCCTGGTTGCGCGGTCGCGTCTCGTCGGCCCAGACGTGCACCGGAATTCCCTTGTTGTGCGCCATGTAGATGGGAGCAAGCGCGGTGCCCCAATCTACCGTGGCGATCCAGCCGGCATTGCAGTGGGTGAGGATGTTGACGGTCTCGCCGGGCTTGGCCGCTGCGATCTCCTCAATGATCTTCAGCCCGTTGCGCCCGATGGCCTCGTTGGTGGCCACGTCCTCGTCGCAGATGCTGGCGGCGCGGGCATAGGCGGCCTTGAGCCGGTCCTCACGCGCGATGTTGCGAACGGCGGCGAGCATCTCGTCCAGCGCCCACATCAGGTTGATGGCAGTGGGCCGCGTCCGGCGCAGGCGGGCGTCCGCCGCCTCCAGCGCCTCGTCCGACGCGTCCTCGCGCAGCGCCAGGCAGATGCCATAAGCCGCCGTCGCGCCGATCAGCGGGGCGCCGCGCACCTGCATCACCTCGATGGCGCGGGCGGCGTCTTCCAGCGTTTCCAGCGTTAGCGTCTCGAACTCGTGCGGCAACCGGGTCTGGTCGATGATATCGACGCGCCAGCCGTCATCGTTGAGCCATATGGAGCGGTAGTGTGTGCCTTTGACTTTCACCTGGATCGCCTTTTCGATGATGCCTTGCCCGGGCATGATCCGGGCATCCATATGTCGGCAGGGTAGACCCTCGGGTCAAGCCCGAGGGAGGCGAACGAGGGCGGTTGTCAGTCGCCCTCGTAGTCCACCAGCCGGTGCACCTTGACGCCCTTGGCGCGCAGTTTTGCAGCGCCGCCGAGGTCGGGAAGGTTGATGACGAAGGCTGCCGCCACGACCTCGCCGCCGGAATCGTGGATCAGGTCGATGGCGGCTTCCGCAGTACCACCGGTGGCGATCAGGTCGTCGACCAGCAGGATCTTGTCACCCTTCGAAATGGCGTCGGCATGAACCTCGATGCGGTCCACCCCGTACTCAAGCTGGTAGTCGCGGCCGATGGTCTTGCCGGGCAGCTTGCCCTTCTTGCGGATCGGCACGAAGCCCAGTCCCAGTTCGTGGGCAATGGCGCCGCCGAGGATAAAACCGCGCGCCTCGATGCCGGCGACATAGTCCACGCCGGACGAAAGGAACGGCCACATCAGCTCGTCGACGGCGGCGCGGAAGGCGTGCTTGTTGGCCAGCAGCGTGGTGATGTCGCGGAACTGGATGCCGGGCTTGGGATAGTCCGGGATGGTGCGGATATAGCGGCGAAGGTCGAAGCCGTTTCGAAGGTCCATGCCGGTCAGCCCCCTTGTTGTCTGGTTAAACCCTGATTAGCGGTTCAGCACCCTGCCTGCAACGGCATCGAGCTTTGCCACCAGCGCCGGGTCGCGTTTGTCCGGAGCGGTCATGATGGCATATTCGAGCGCGGTGTCCGAATGCAGCGGGCACGGCTGGTGCTGGCGTGGGAAGTCTTTCGCCAGCCGGGTGACCAGCCGGATGGCGTTGGACACGTTGGCCTTCATCACCGCGAGGATGGAGGTGATGTCGACGGCGCCGTGGTGCGGGTGCCATGAGTCGAAGTCGGTCACCATGGCGGCGGTGGCGTAGCAGATCTCGGCCTCGCGGGCGAGCTTGGCCTCGGGCATGTTGGTCATGCCGATGACGTCACAACCCCAGGCGCGGTAGAGCTTGCTTTCAGCCACAGTGGAGAACTGCGGGCCTTCCATGCACAGGTAGGTGCCGCCGCGCGCGTGCGGAATGCCCTCGGCCTTCGCTGCCGCCTCGACCGCGTCCGCCAGCAGCGGCGAGACCGGATCGGCGACCGAGACATGCGCCACCAGGCCCTCGCCGAAGAAGCTCTTCTCGCGGGCGAAGGTGCGGTCGATGAACTGGTCGATGATGACGAAGGTGCCGGGCGGCAGCTCTTCGCGGAACGACCCGCACGCCGACACCGAGACCAGGTCGGTTACGCCGCAGCGTTTCAGCACGTCGATGTTGGCGCGGTAGTTGATGTGCGAGGGCGACAACCGATGGCCGCGGCCGTGGCGGGGCAGGAACACCACCGGCAGCCCGCCGATCTCGCCGCGGCGCACTTCGTCAGACGGTTCGCCCCACGGGCTTTCAATGCGCTCCCAGCGGGCGTTGTCCATCTCGATGTCATAGACGCCGGACCCGCCGACAATGCCGAGGACAGATTTGATCATTCAGTGCTTCCTGTGTGAGGAGGAGAAATAACAGACCGGATCATGAGCCAGCTTCGATGACGAAGACCGACCATATCCAGCGGGCCTCGATGTCATCCGGTGATGGCGTGGGACCGCTGGAGTGGACGAGCCACAGCGGACCCCGGCCACCAATGGACAGCGGTTTGCCATTTGCCTGCCAGGCGAGGATCCAGTCTTGCGAGGCAATCTCTTGGGGTGAGTAGGAGACGGCATAGCCGTCCAGTGCGGTCACCGTCACCGGCTTGCCCGAGGCGCCGGCCTGTGCAAGCACGTCAGTCAGCGCAGCGCCGGTCAGCTCGACCGGGTCCGGCCACTTCTCCGCCTGTGCGGTGATGGTCTTCTGTGGCAGGGACTGGAGGCTCTCGAGGGTAAATTCGTAAGCCTTGGCGAAGCGCTTTTCGCGGAAGTTCAGGTAGGCGTCACTGAACTCGTCGAAGGCAGGCCGGTTGGCCTGGGAAACGTTGCCGGTCACTGTCAGGATCGGTTGTCCGGCCCGGCTTTGAATCGCCATGAGCGCAGATGCGGGCACTGACAGGCAAAGAGCGGCCAGGGCAATCGTGAGGGTACGCCGGTTCATGGGGTTACCTTGTGGTTGGCGTTCTTGTTTGTGCCTGTGCTGTTTTAGGCGGAGGTGAGCCGGGCATCAAGCAATGCTACAAGCAGAACGGGCACGGCGATTGCCCGCCGTGCCCGCTCAACTCACCCTGGTCGACTTTCCGCGTCAGTGCTTGATGCGGGAGAACAGCCGCTTCTTGGTCAGATACAGCAGCACCGACAGCAACCCGAGATACAACAGCACCATGAAGCCCATGGACTTGCGCTGTTCCATCTTCGGCTCGCCTGCCCACGCCAGGAAGGCGGAGACGTCAGTGGCCATCTGTTCGACGGTTGCCTTGGTACCGTCGGCATATTCAACCGCATCCTCGCTCAGCGGCGGGGCCATGGAAATCCACGGGCCTGCTGCGAAGTAGGGGTTGTAGTACTTGTCGCCAGCCTCGGCGGCCAGCTCGGCCGGCGGGTCCTGGTAACCGAGCAGCACGGCGCGAACGTATTCAGGTCCGCCATTGCCGGTCACCAGCTTGATGAACGGTGAGACGTACCAAGGATAGTGGAAGCCTTCGCGCTTCTTGGTGATCAGCGACAGGTCAGCCGGATAGGCGCCTCCATTGGCCACGCGAGCCGCCTGCTCGTTCGGGAACGGCGAGCGGAACTTGTCGGCAGGCGTTGCCGGGCGTTCGAACATCTCGCCATCGCTGTTGGGGCCATCGGTGATCTCGTATTCGGCAGCAATGGCCTTCACCTGCTCTTCGGTCAGTTCCGGGCCGCCGGGCTCGCCGAGGTTGCGGTAGTACAGCTGCTCCATGCCGTGGCACGCCGAGCACACCTGCTTGTACACAAGGAAGCCACGTTGCAGCTGGGCCCGGTCGAACGTGCCGAATACGCCTTCGAAGGAGAAGTCGACGTTTTCGGCGACGGCGGCCTTGCCGGCTGCGAGGGCGCCGGTGGCGCTGCCGAGCGCCAGGCTTGCGCCCAGCACACCTGCAGCAAGGAGGGTCTTGATGGTTTTCATTGGTTCGTTACTCCTGATTGCTGCAGTCATTCAGCCGGCTGGGCTGCGGGTGCCTTGGCACTGCCATTGGCCAGCACCGAGTCCGAGATGGACGACGGCAACGGTTTTGGCGTTTCCAGCAGGCCGACAAGGGGCAGCAGCACGAGGAAGTGGAGGAAGTAGTAGAAGGTCAGGATCTGGCCTGCAGTAATCCACCAGCCTTCCGCCGGGTTGGCGCCAACGACGCCGAGGGCGAAGAACACCACGAGCAGGATCCAGAACAGCTGCTTGTAGATCGGCCGGTAGGCGGCAGAGCGCACCTTCGACGTATCCAGCCACGGCAGCAGGAACCAGATGGCGATCGAGCCGAACATGGCGACCACGCCCAGCAGCTTGTCCGGGATGGCGCGCAGGATCGCGTAGAATGGCAGGTAGTACCATTCAGGCACGATATGCGCCGGCGTGGACAGCGGGTTGGCCTTCTCGTAGTTGATCGAGTGGCCCAGATAGTCGGGCGCATAGAACACGAAGGCGGTGAAGAAGATGAAGAACACGCACAGCGCGAAGGCGTCCTTGACCGTGGCATAGGGCGTGAAGGGCAGGGTGTCCTGGCCCGACTTCACTTCCACGCCGGTCGGGTTGGTCTGGCCGGTCACGTGCAGCGCCCAGACGTGCAGGATGACCACGCCCACCAGCACGAACGGCAGCAGGTAGTGCAGCGAGAAGAAGCGCTGCAGCGTGGCGTTGTCGACGGAGAAGCCGCCCCACAGCCAGGTCACGATCGGCTCGCCGAAGAACGGCACGGCGGAGAACAGGTTGGTGATGACCTTGGCGCCCCAGAAGCTCATCTGGCCCCACGGCAGCACGTAGCCCATGAAACCGGTCGCCATCATCACAAGGAAAATCACCACGCCAAGCATCCAGAGGATTTCGCGCGGCGCCTTGTACGAGCCGTAGTACATGCCGCGGGCAATGTGGATGTAGACGGCAATGAAGAAGAACGACGCGCCGACGGCGTGCCACTTCTGCAGGATGTTGCCGTAGTTCACGTTGCGGCGGATGTGCTCGACTGAGTCGAACGCCATGTTCACATCGGGGGTGTAGTGCATGACCAGCACTACGCCGGTGATGATCTGAGATACCATCATGATCATCAGGATGCCGCCGAACGTGTACCAGTAGTTCAGGTTGCGAGGCACCGGGTAGGACACGAAGCTGTCATACATCAGCCGCGGCAGCGGCAGGCGCGCGTCCAGCCACTTCATGACCGGGTTGGTCGGATTGTAGGTCGAATGTCCGCTCATGATTGTTTCCCTCAGCCGATCTTGATCAGGGTGTCGCTGACATAGGCGTACGGCGGCACGTGCAGGTTCTCGGGTGCGGGGCCCCGGCGGATGCGGCCGGACGTGTCGTAGTGCGAGCCATGGCAGGGGCAGAACCAGCCTTCGTAGTCGCCCTCATTGCCGATCGGCACGCAGCCGAGGTGGGTGCACACGCCCATCTGCACGAGATACTGCTCCTTGCCCTCGATAACGCGGTTCTCGTCAGTGGCAGGGGCGTCTTCAGCGAGGTTGGCATTGCGCGCCAGCCGGTCCGGCAGGTCGCCGACCGGGGTCGCCTTGGCTTCCTCGATTTCCTTCGCCGTGCGATGACGGATGATCACCGGGTTGCCACGCCAGGTGACGGTGATCGACTGGCCTTCCTCTACCGGCTCCAGATTGACCTCGATAGACGCCAGCGCCAGCACGTCGGCGGACGGGTTCATCTGGTCGATCAGCGGAATGGCCACGCTGGCCGCACCAACGGCGCCAACGGCCCCGGTGGCGATGTACAGGAAATCACGGCGGTTGGCGTCGTGTGCGTCTGCAGTTGACACGGGTCTGTCCCTCGCTCGGCTAGACTGTTATCCAATTGACCTGGATAGCCGCGGCGGGTCTGCTGCCATAGTGCGGATGATCTCAGGTTTGGCGGGTTTGTGGCACCGGCATGACGGAAAGTCCAGTCAACAAGTGTCGCAGTCCCCACCGTTTTTCACGGTTGTCACGGCGGGGAAACGAGCTTTGCTCGGCGCTGGTTCCCACCGCGTCAGGAGGCCACAGGTGATCGATATTGCATTGTATCAGCCGGACATCGCCCAGAACGCGGCGACCACGGTGCGGCTCGCTGCCTGTCTGGGTTTGCGGGTCCATATCATAGAGCCGGCCGGGTTCGTCTGGGATTCGCGTGATTTCAGGCGCGCCGGCATGGATTACGTGGACAAGGCGGACGTGGTTCGCCAACCCGACTGGACGGCCTTCCTGGCAGCCGTAAGCGGCCGGCGGCTGGTGCTTGCCACCACGTCCTCGGCCACCAGGTACACGGATTTCCGGTTCCGCGGCGATGACATCATCCTCATGGGCAGGGAATCATCGGGCGTGCCGGACGCCATAAAGCAGGCGGTGCCCGATCATGCCGGCATTCCGATGATGCCTGGCACGCGCTCGCTCAACGTGGCGGTGGCGACCGCCATGATCACCGGCGAGGCGCTGCGCCAGACAGTATGGCGGTAACCATTCCCGTTAACACGACTGGCATTGAAGTTGCGTTATGACCGTCGGCTGTGCCGGGCCGGAACATGTTCCGGCGATGCGGCGGCAATCGCGGTTGTTGAGAGTGTCAGGAGTTTGCAGATGAATAGCGTTTTGACCGGCTGGAACGCCACCATGTCCGACCGTTTCGGCAAGGATACGATCCTGTTCAATCACCGGCTTCGCGAGAGCGGGCTGTTCACCCACGAGGCGCTGGCCGAACTGATCGAGCGCTATCCGGCCGAGCACTACAACATCAACACCAATGGCTTCGATCCGGCCAACCCGGTGTGGCGCGAGGGCGAGGTGGGAGATACCTCCGGCACTGACACAATCGAGGCGATCAAGCGCGGGCGCATGTGGCTCAACCTGCGCCGGGTGGGCGATGTCGATCCGCGCTACCAGCAGCTGCTTGACCGCATTTTCGACGAGTTCGAGGGCGTCATTCCGGGCCTCAAGACGTTCAGGCGCAATCTCGGCATCCTGGTGTCGTCGCCCAGGGTGCAGGTGTTCTACCATGCCGACGTGCCTGGCCAGTCGCTGTGGCAGGTCGAAGGCGTGAAGCGGGTCTACATCTACGAGCCGCGCGAACCGTTCCTGTCAAAGGAAAGCCTCGAAGGCATCATCATGGGGCTGACCGAAGAGGAAATCCCCTACCGCAAGTCGTTCGACGAGCATGCGAAGGTGATCGACCTGGAGCCGGGACAGGCGCTGACCTGGCCGCTCAACGGGCCGCATCGCATCGAGAATCACGATTGCCTCAACATCTCGGTGACCACCGAGCACTGGACCAATGAGATCCGCAATTCCTACGCGGTGAACTACGCCAACGGCGTGCTGCGGCGCAGGTTCGGCATGAGCGGCATGAACGCTGCGCCGGCCGGGCTTCACGTCTATCCCAAGGCAGCGCTGGCGCTGGCATGGAAGAAGCTCAAGCTGGGCCAGGGCCAAAGGTTCGTGCGCAAGGTGGATTTCCGCGTCGACCCGTCCAGCCCTGCCGGCATGATGGACATTCCGGCCTACGCCAAGTAGCCCGCAACGGCCCGGCAATTTTGACTTTCCCGTCTGTAAACACTGGTTTACAGATGGGGCATGGACACGACACCCGGCACCGACATTCACCAGCAGCTTGAACCGCAAAAGGCCAAGGCCAGGGCGTGGTTCGAGCAGCTTCGCGACCAGATTTGCGCCAGCTTCGAGAAGATCGAGGACGAACTGGCGGGCACCCCGCTGGCTGACCAGCCGCCGGGCCGTTTCGAGCGCACGCCGTGGAGCCGCGACAATGACGGCGGCGGCGGCGTCATGTCGATCATGAAGGGCCGGGTGTTCGAAAAGGTGGGGGTGCATTGCTCCACCGTGCACGGCGAGTTTTCCGAAGAGTTCCGCAAGCAGATCCCCGGCGCCGAGCATGACCCGCGCTTCTGGGCGTCCGGCATTTCGCTGATCGCCCACCCGTGGAACCCCAATGCGCCCACGGCGCACATGAATACCCGCTTTGTGGTGACGTCCAAGTCGTGGTTCGGCGGCGGCGGCGACCTGACCCCGGTGATGATGCGCCGGCGCACCCAGGAAGACCCTGACTCGGTGGCCTTCCACGCCGCCTTCCGTGAGGCGTGCAACGCGCACGAAGTGGCTGACTATGACCGCTACAAGGAATGGTGCGAAGAGTACTTCTGGCTGAAGCACCGCAACGAGCCGCGCGGCATCGGCGGCATCTTTTACGACTACCTGAACTCCGGCGACTGGGAGGCCGACCTCGCCTTCACAAAGGATGTGGGCCGGGCCTTCGAGAAGGCCTATTGCGGCATCATGCGGGCAAACATGCACACACCGTGGACCGATGACGACCGCGAGGAGCAGATGGTGCGGCGCGGACGCTATGTCGAGTTCAACCTGTTGTACGACCGTGGCACCTTGTTCGGCCTGAAGACCGGCGGCAACGTCGAGTCGATCCTGTCGTCCATGCCGCCAAGCGTCAAATGGCCCTGAGCCCGACATCATCCGCCACTTCAGCCCCGATCGGTCCTAACGTCTGGCGAAACCTGGTGGCGGCCATCGCCATGGTGTTCGTCTGCGACATTGCGCTGGGGCTGACCTATCCGCTGCTCAACGTCATCATGGAGGCGCGCGGCGTGGAAGCCTGGCTGATCGGGCTGAACTCGGCGATGGGCCCGCTGGGCATCATTGCGGCGGGGCTTGCCCTGCCGAGGCTGCTGGCGCGGGTGCATTCGGGTCCGGTGGCGTGGGCGGGTCTGGCATTGCTGGTGGTGACGCTGCTGGCGTTCGGCCTGAGCGATGACTTCTGGGTGTGGTGTGCGCTTCGCTTCGTGCTGGGCGTTGGCATCGCCGTGCTGTTCTCGGTGTCGGAGGCCTGGCTGATGCACTTCAGCCCGGATCAACACCGCGGCAAGATCACCGCCGCCTACACCACGGTGATGGCGCTGGGCTTCGGTGCGGGCGCGGCGCTGCTGCCGGTGGCGGGCACGCAGGGGTTCCTGCCGTTCGTGATTGCTGCGGTGATGATCACCGCGTCGGCGCTGCCGCTGCTGTTGATCCGGCTGGACGGCAAGGAGTTTCATGGCGAACAGACGGGCGTCAGCATGGCGAGCTTCGCCGTTGCGGCGCCGCTGCTGCTGGCCGGCATCCTGACCATGACGCTGTTCGATTCGGTCATGCTGTCGTTCTTCCCGATCTATGCGCTGCGCGAGGGCCTCGACCTGACGCGCGGCGCGTGGATCCTGTCGGCTGCCATTACCGGGGCGGCGCTGTTGCAGATCCCGGTCGGCTGGCTGGCCGACCGCTGGTCGCGCACCGGGGTGATCTGGCTGTGCATTCTCACCACCATGGCGCTGAGCCTGGCCATGCCTCACGTGCTGAACTCGTGGGTGGTGTGGCCGCTGGCGATCGTCCTCGGCACGGCGGCCTACTCGATCTATGCGCTGGCGCTGGTCGCGCTGGGCGACCGGTTCAAGGGGCCGATGCTGGTGGCAGGCTCGGCAGCGGTGGCTGCCATGTGGGGCATCGGCGGCATTGCCGGACCGCCGGCCACGGGCTGGGCGTTCTCGGGCATTGGCCACCACACGCTGCCGTGGCTGCTGGCGGCGCCGTTTGCCGTGTTTGCCATCTTCTTCGGCCTGGCGGGCGGGCACCTGGTGCGGCGGCGCTGGCGGGCCTGAGGCCTGCCCGGCGGGCATGGGCCTCATGCGCTGATCCTGCTTGACCGTGTCACCGCGCCGGTGTCCAGTCGCTCTCATGGCAGAGGCAATGGCAATCCCCATCCCCGACGTGGTGCGGCGGCGCAATCTTTATGCTGCGTGTGCGGCGGTGGTCGTGTTCGGCTTCGCGCTGGGATTGACCTATCCGCTGCTGTCGCTGCTGCTGGAATCGCGCGGCGTGTCGGAAAGCATGATCGGCCTCAACGCCGCCATGGCGCCCATTGGCATCGTGGCGTTCTCGGTGTTCATTCCGGTGCTCGCCCGGCGCTGGGGCACCCGCAACGTGGCGATGACGGCGGCCTTCCTGACCGCCTGCGTGCTGTTGTCGTACAAGGTGTTTCCCTCGATCGAGGCGTGGTTCGCGCTGCGCCTTGTGCAGGGCATGGTGGTGTCGACGCTGTTCGTGCTGTCGGAAAGCTGGATCGTCAAGTTCGCCGACCCGGCCAACCGCGGCAAGGTGGTGGCGATTTATGGCGCGGCGCTGTCGGCCAGCTTCGGGGCCGGGCCGCTGATGATCTCGATCATCGGCATCGAAGGCTGGCTGCCGTTCGTACTGGGCGCGGGCGTGCTGATCGCGGCGCTGGCGCCGATGTCGATGGTGCGCGAGGAACGGCTGGAGGCCGAACCCACGGCCGGGTGGGGCGACATCATCGCCTTCGCGCCCAAGGCGCCGGTGTTGCTGGCGGCGGTGTTCTTCTTCGCGGTGTTCGACGCAGCGACGCTGAGCCTGCTGCCGGTCTACGGCGTGCGGCTTGGCTTCGACGTGACCACCGCGGCCAACATGCTGACCGCGCTGATTGTCGGCAACGTGGTGCTGCAACTGCCCATCGGCTGGCTGGCCGACCGGTATGACCGGCGCACGGTGCTGGCGATGCTAGGGGCGGTGGCCATGGCGGGGCTGGCGGCGCTGCCGGTGGCAGTGGGCAGTTTCTGGCAGTGGCCGGTGCTGGTCGTCGCGGGCGCTGCCGGGTATGGTGTCTACACGGTGGCGCTGGCCATCCTGGGCGACCGGTTCAGCGGCCACGAACTGATCGCCGGTTCAGCCTCGTTCGCCACCTTCTGGGGGGCCGGCGCGCTGATGGGCTCGCTGATCGGCGGCGCGGCGATGCAGGCGTTCGGCCCGCAAGGCCTGCCGCTGTCTTTGGCCGTGTGCTTCGGGGTGTTCCTCGCAGGCATGTGGGTGCGCCGGGTGCAGAGGCTGAGGCGCGGCGGGTAGGCGGCGGGCAATTGGTGACGTTCGCAGGCTGTTGCGGAAGAATCGTAAGGAATGACTGTCCGCAACAGCTCCAAAATGGTAAGTTCAGCCGTCACATAGAGGTGTGAGCGATCATGGCCAAGAGCATCAAGACCACGCGGCCGGCGGCGACAGAGAAATTCGTCACGAGGCCCATTGGCAAAGGCAAGGCGGAGAAATTCACGGCCGTCGAAGGTCTGCACAAGAGTGTGGCATCCAAGGCGCTTTCCCGCAGCCTGACCAAGCGGGGCCTGAAGGGCGATGCCTACCGGGCCGAAGTGATGAAGGCGTTCAAGAAGGCCTGAGTTGTGTCACGATACAACCTGGTCGATGATCCATTGTGCTATCCGGGTACGCAGATCTTGCGGAACATGGCCGGCATCCGCAACCAGGATGAGCTCGATCAGTTCGAACAATTGATGTTCGAGTCACGGGCGGAAGAACGTTTGCCGGAAGGCTCCCTGGATTTCGCTCACTATCTGGCGCTACATCACCATTACTTTCAGGACGTCTATAGCTGGGCCGGAGAGGTCCGCACAATTCGGACCGGCAAGGGCAGCAACTGGTTCTGCTATCCAGAGAACATCCCGGTTCAGGCGGAACGGCTTTTTGGCGAACTGGCATCGCGCAATTATCTCACTGAGCTGAAAGGCAAGCAGGAGTTTGCCGAAGGAGCAGCGTGGTTTTTGTCGGAACTCAACGCCATCCATCCTTTTCGGGAAGGCAACGGACGTATCCAGCTTGTGTTTTTTACAATGCTGGCGCGCAATGCGGGCTTAGGCATCAACGAGCGAAAGCTACGGCCAGCACCATTTCTCAATGGCATGATACTGAGTTTCAATGGTGAGCTCGAGCCGCTTGCCGAGGAGATTCAACGGCTGCTGTGACTGTGGTGCTTCAAAAGTTGGCTGCCACGCCAATCCCGGGATCCCATCAAGTTCCTTTTCGTCATGATGATTACGGAAGAGGCAAAGCTCGGGCAGTTTGCGCACTAGCATTTGCCGTTCAGAGATTGCAGCGTGAACGCCAGTATTAGGCCGGCAGTGATCGCGACTGTTGCATCCACATTGTTGCTCGCACCCCCCTTGCCCCGTCCTCCCCTCCCGGTCCACTGTTCGCCTCACCGGATTCCTGATTGCGGATTTCCGAACGGAAAGCCGGTTCCCACCTTTCCTGGAAATGCTTTGCAGAGAGGCAAACACCCCATGACCATGAACACAGTCGTGAAGCTGGCGCGGCGGCCGCAGGGCCACGTGCAGCGCGAGGATTTCACCATCACGCAGGAGCCGCTGGCTGACCTGAAGGACGGCGAGATCCACGTCGCCACGCAGTACATCTCGCTCGACCCGGCGATGCGCGGCTGGATGAACGATGCGAAGTCCTACGTGCCGCCGGTG
Source organism: Anderseniella sp. (assembly GCA_036350935.1). Taxonomy (GTDB): domain Bacteria; phylum Pseudomonadota; class Alphaproteobacteria; order Rhizobiales; family Aestuariivirgaceae; genus Anderseniella. The sequence continues at coordinate 13,572 of JAZBOA010000212.1, forward strand.
GGCATCGGC
>JAZBOA010000213.1:0-7211 GCA_036350935.1 Anderseniella sp.
AGCGAGTGGCAGTTGGAGCAGGTGGTGAGCGCGAGACTGCGGCCGGCTTCCAGGGCGTTGTGCGGATTGACGCTGCGCAGGCGATCTGGCACGAACACCTGGGTCTGCAGGAAGCCCTTCTTTTCGAGCAGCGGGATTTCCGACTTGATGTCGAGCCCCGGCACGTCGCGTGCGATCACCTGGTTGGAGTAGACATACTGGCCGGCCACGTAGGGCTTGCGCAGCGACTCCCGCGCCACTTCCTCCGGCCACAGGCCGAACACCAGCACCGCCACCGTCATGCCCATCGCGATCGAGGGGGTCAGCAGGCGCGGCTGCAACCAGGTGGCAGCGAACCAGGCGAAGATGCCGGCAAGGGTGGCGATCAGCGACATGCCGAACCAATCCGGCAGGCGGTTCTCGAAGATCACCTGCGCCGTCGCCGGAAGCGTGTTCATGTACCACTGAAACATCAGGCCGCCGGCGACGGTGGACACCATGCCGAGCAGCGCCAGCTTGCGCGTGATTTCCTGCTTGAACGCGGCATCCTTGATTGCGCCGGCGACCACGCCGCCGACCACCGCCGTCATGGTGAACATGAAGGCGGTGCGCATCGCCAGCTGGGCGAAGGTGTTGGCCCCGTAGAAGCCGTTGAGGTAGCCGCCCTCGACGAACCACTCCGGCTTGCCCGGCCACATCATGAACGACAGGATGCCGATGATGATGAGCATGGTCCCGTAGGAGGCCAGCCCGAAGATGATGGAGATGCGCAAGTGGGTGGCGCGGTCGACCTTGCCCACCAGGTAGATGATCATGTAGACGCCGACTACCTCGATGACGAAGAACACCCACTCGGTCGCCCACTTCCAGACGAAGCTGTGGATCAGCGCCGAGATACCCCGCGGGCTCGCCACCGTGGTCGAGTACCAGATGCCCGGCCCGGTGATCGAACCCAGCACGTAGCTGAATATCAGCAGGAACAGCCCGTACTTCTTGATGAACTCGAGCAGTTCAGGCTGGTTGCGTCGGTAGGACACCGTCGCCAGGTAGGCGAAGAACAGCGCCGCGCCCACCGCGGTGTGCGAGAAAAGCACATGGATCGTGGCGATGAGTCCGACGATCCAGCCGCTACCGACGCCCGGTTCGTACCACATGGGATAAAGGCCGATGTATTCCATCCTGGCTCCGTTCGCTTAAGGAATAATTGGGCTTAGTCGCCGAACTGCGTGGTTTCGCGTTCCACCGGCAGGCCCTGCTGGCTCCAGGCCTCGAAGCCGCCATGGATCGAACGCACCCGGGTGTAGCCCATGCGCTTCAGGCTCAGGGCTGCCAGCGCGGCGCGCCCGCTGGTCTTGCAGCAGATGAGGATGTCGCTGTCGCGTTGCGCAAGCTGGGGGTGTTCGCCGATCCTGAATTCCAGCACGCCGCGCGGGATGTTCACCGCGCCGGGCAGGCGTCCGGCTTCGTATTCGCTGGTTTCGCGCACGTCCAGCACATGCGCCGTGGCCATGGCTGCCCAGGCAGCGGCGGGGTCGATTTCGATGATCTGCGATTTGGCCTCGGCAACGAGGTCCATGGGGGTCATGCTCATTGAATGCTCCAGTATTTTTAAGCAAGTCAGCGGAGAAAGGCTGCCGACCCGCAGGACATAGAGCATGATCAATGCCAACTTGCTGATTGCTGAATGATCTTGTGAAAGATGCAATAAAAACAATAAGTTGAATACTTGTGCGGGGTGGGGGGTGGAACGGGTTGGCTGGGTGACATGACATGAATGACGCCTAAGAAATGATGGCAGCCAGAAATGACAGTCAGCTGCCACCTCGAATTGAAATCCATCCTGTCCCCCCCGTACTGCGAAACAGCAGTAAAGAACGGATCGAGCCTCCTGGAATGACCAAAAAAAAGCCCGCCCCTCACGGGGCGGGCCTTGATGGAACTGCTTACAGCGTCTTCTGGCAGAAGTACCAGTCGGTGCACTCGTAGCCTTCGTTCAGGCGCTTCTCGGCGGCATCGACATCCTGTGGCGTCGGCACGATGACCTTGTCACCCGGCTGCCAGCCTGCCGGCGTGGCGACCTTGTTCTTGTCCGAGGTCTGCAAGGCGGTTACCAGGCGCAGGAACTCGGGAATAGAACGGCCGTTCGTCATCGGGTAATAGACCATGGCCCGCAAAATGCCCTTGTCATCGATGATGAATGTGGCACGAACCGCTGAGGTGTCGGCTGCACCCGGGTGGATCATGCCGTAGTCGTTGGCGACCTTCATCGACAGGTCTTCGATGATCGGGAAGGGAATCTCCACCCCGAACTTCTCCTTGATGTTGCGCACCCAGGCGACGTGCGAATAGTAGCTGTCGATCGACAGGCCGAGCAGGTCGCAGTTGAGTTTCTGGAACTCGGGGTGATGTTTGGCGAAGGCCATGAACTCGGTGGTGCACACCGGGGTGAAGTCGGCCGGGTGGGAGAACAGCACCAGCCAGCGGCCCTTGTAGTCGGACAACTTCTTCATGCCGTGGGTGGTCTTGGCCTCGAAGTCGGGAGCGGGTGCGTTGATCTGGGGCAGGGAGCGGCAGGGCGTAGATTCGGACATGGTCATTTCCTTTCGTCGTGTTGAGTGGTTAATTAGCATTTGCTAATGAGGGGCACTTTACGGCCATGAAGATGATTTGTGAAATAGATTGTCAATATAGGTTTGATTGAGATACTCAATTACTTGCGCGCTGCCAAACTGAACTGATGGCTGCTCATCTGGCTGGGGTTATCGCTGAGCCATTGCATCCAGGTGATTGCAGGAATGCGTGTCGCCGCCGCGGTTGCGCATGTGCTCGCCCAGTTGGGAAAACTGCTCGAACAGGTCTGCGCGCAGGGGCTCGTCGGCCACTGTTTCTTCGAGCGCCAGCTTCATGCACAGCAGCCACTGGTCGCGTTCCTCCGGGCCGATGGCGTAGGGAAAGTGGCGCCGCCGCAGCATGGGGTGACCGTGCTTTTCGATATAGCGCTGCGGCCCGCCCATCCAGCCGGAGAGGAAATCGAACAGCTTGTTGGCGGATTCCGTCAGGTCTGCAGGATGAATCTTGCGGGTAGCGTAGGCCTCGGGCAGTTCGTCCATCAGTTCGTAGAAGCGTTCGACCAGCTTGCGGATCGCGGCGTCGCCGCCGATGCGCGTATAGGGGGAGAGGGAGGTTTGCGGATTCGGCTGCATGGGATTGCCTGAAAAAATTCGATTTCCGGAGAACATTGGTAAAGAAGCCGGTCAGCCGCCCGGGCTCACCGGGCCTTGCGGAAGGGACGCAAGTATTGCCATTCGAAAAAGCGCTTGGCCCAGTGCATCAGGCGGCACGGCGGCAACATCAGCGCGCGCTTTTCGTCGCGATAGACCAGGATGCCGCGGTCGAGCGTGTCGACGATGCAGATCAGTTCGACCTTGAAACGCGCGACGGGCGGCTTGCCCTGCAGCGCCAGCAGCAGGTTCTCGGCGGCAGCCTTGGCCTGCAGGTCGGCGATGTGGGCCTGCTTGGGCAGCCAGTCGGGCCCCGGGTAACTGCCCGAGTCGCCGGCGACATAGACCCTGTCCGCGCCGGCCACCTGGCAGTGCGCGTCGGCCTTGAAAAAACCGCCGTCGGACAGGGGCAAGCCGGCTTCGCCGGACCACGCCGGGCCGCTCATGCCCGGCATGAACAGGATCAGGTCGGCGGGTACGTCGCCGCCTTCGGTCTTGATCCTGTCGGCCTCGAAGCCGGTCGGCTTGTGGCCGAGGTGGGTGGCGATATCGCGCTTCTGCATCTCGCGCAGCAGGCCGGCGACCGCCTTGTCGCCGAGGCGTTTGCCCGGCTGCGTGGCGGCATTGAAGAACACCAGCTTGAAGCGCTCGCGCCGGCCCTGTTTGCGCAGCAGGGTGTCGATGCCGAACAGCAGTTCGAACATCGGGCCGCCGCGCATCGCGCCCTGCTCCTTGGGGTTGGTGCCGAAGCCGAAGGCGATCGTGCCGCCGCTCATCCCGGCCAGACGATCGCGTATCGCCTCGGCAGCGGGCGCGCCCTCGCAGATCGTCAGGGCATGCTCGATACCCGGCAGGCCCTTGAGGAAGCGTCCGCCGCTGGCGATCAGCAACGCGTCGTTGGCGAGGGGGCCATTGTCGGTCAGCACGGTGCGGCCGCCGTCGGCCAGCCCGGTGACGCGGCCGGCGTGAAAGGCGACATTGTGTTCGGCGAGAAAGCCCGATACGTCGATATTGAGGTCGGCCCCGCGACGCAGGCCGGCGGGCACCCAGATCAGGCTGGGGTAGTACATCAACTCCGCCTTGGGCGCGACGAGAGTGATCCGCACATCGCGGTCGCGCCGGCGCAGTTCGCGCACCGCGGTCAGGGCGGCGAATCCGCAACCGAGGATGACGATGTGGGACGTGCTCATGGGCGACTCCTGGCGAAGGGGATAAGGATCAATTGCCGGCCTTGGCAAGCGCGGCCGCGACGCTGGCGTCGAGCCGCGCGGCAGACTGCTTCAGGGCCTCGGCGACTGCGGGCTCCATCATACCGGCCATGGCGGCAGTGTTCATGCGCGAGACCACGACGCGGCCGTCATCCAGTCCGTAGATCGATACGCTGCATGGCATCAGGCCGGCAACATAGCGGGTGGCTTCGTTCTTCAGCAGGGGAATGGTTTTGCCGCCACTCGCGAGTTCCAGGATGACCAGGCCGCCGGGAAGCTGCGTGCCCTTCTTGGCGATCCGGGCGCCCAGGTCGATCTCGGCCAGCAGGGTCCAGCCGTCGGCGCCGAGTTGTGTTTTCAGGGCGGTCAGCGTGGCGGCGAAACCGGCCGGCGAGACATCCTCGTTGACGATCATGCGTGGAGACACCCCGCTGTCGTCGGCATGGGCGGGCAGGGTGCCGGCGGTCAGGCCGAGGCTCAGCAGCAGGGCGGGAAGGAGTGGGGATCGTTTAAACATTCTGGCTCCAACAGGGTCAAGTCGATAGAGGGGATCAGGCGCAGCGCAACGTAATCCGTGGTTCGCTGATTCAGTTCAATATTTCAGGCGCAGGGTCACTGCGCGGCCATTTTCGGGGACGTCGACGGCGGCATCCTTGAAGGCGGGCTTGCCGCTGACAGAAGGATTGTTGGAGAGGCCCCAGCCCTCCTTCGGGATCATGCCGAGAAAGCGGTTCAGCTCGCCGTTGCCGTCCTCGTCGTGATAGGCCAGCACGGCGTATCGCCCGGGCTCGAGCCCGTCGAGCGCGAGCGTGGTCTGGCCTTTTTGCAGTACGTGGCGGCTGCTCGCACGCGACTCCCTGGGAAAGCCCTCGGCCTGGTCGAACAGCAGGACGGTGAGGGGTCCGCCGCCGGGTTTTGCGCCATCGAGGGTGACTGTCAGCGTGGCGGCCTGCGCACTGTTCAGGCACAGCATCAGGGGCAGGGCGTAGTAGCAGGCATCGAGCATCGGTTCTTTCCTTTGTTTGCGCCCTGGATGCGGGTCGGTGACCCTTCGCAGGGGACATGATTGTCTAAACGTTGCAATGGCCGTGCCAGAACAAGAGCTCAGCGAGAGAGATTAATCTCTATATAAAACAAGGAGATGAAATTGCATGTCCACGCGTATCTGAACTCGGCATGTCATATATGGCATATGTGGGTAAAATCGGTGCCAATTAGGACAGGCTGGGGCAGGCGATGTCGCCGACCAACGAACTCATCAGTTTTCTCGAGAACCATCCTGACGCGCAGATCGTGATGGATGCCAATTACCGCATTCTGGCGGCCAACGCGGCCTATCGCCGCACCTATGCCGGCGGCCGCGATGTGGTCGGCCAGACCTGCTACGCGGTGTCGCACGGCTACGACCGTCCCTGCGACGAGTGCGGCGAATCCTGCCCGCTGGCCGCCAGCCGGTCCAGTGGCGAGCCGAACCGGGTGCTGCACCTGCACCACACGCCGCGCGGCGAGGAGCACGTCGATGTCGAGGTGACGCCGATCCACGGTGCGTCGGGCCGCGTCGAGTATTTCGTCGAGCGCATGACGACGGTGCGCGAGGCCAGCAGTTTTCCTGTCGGCAGCGGTCTGGTCGGCAAGTCGCCGGCCTTCAACCGCATGCTCGAGTTGGTTCGCCGGGTGGCGCCTTCCGAGACCACCGCCTTGTTGCTCGGCGAATCGGGCACCGGCAAGGAACTGGTGGCGCAAGCCATCCACCAGCAAAGCGGACGCGCGCACGGGCCGTTCGTGGTGGTTGAGTGTTCCGGCCTGACCGAAACCCTGTTCGAAAGCGAACTGTTCGGCTACGAGAAGGGGGCATTCACCGGTGCCAGCCAGCGCAAGATCGGTCTCATCGAGTCGTCTTCGGGCGGCACGCTGTTTCTCGACGAGGTCGGGGACATTCCCCTGAGCCTGCAAGTCAAGTTGCTGCGCCTGCTGGAAACCGGAACCTTCCGCCGGGTGGGCGGGGTGGAAACGCTGCGTGCAGACTTTCGCCTGATCGCGGCTACCCACCGCAGCCTCAAGGATATGGTCGAGAGCGGCAGCTTCCGCCGCGACCTGTATTACCGGCTGAGCGTGTTCCCGATTCATCTGCCGGCCCTGCGCGAGCGGCGCGAGGACATCGGCCTGCTGGCCGAAACCCTGCTGACCCGACTGGCGCCGGGACGCGCTTACGCGCTCGGCGATGCCGTGCGCGCGCGGCTGCAGGCCTATGACTACCCGGGAAATATCCGCGAACTGCGTAACATCATCGAGCGCGCCATCCTGATGGCCGACGGCGACAACTTGTTGCCGGAGCACCTGCCGCCGGAACTGGCCGACGACGGAACGGAGGGCATGCCGGGGATGGACGCGATCGTGCCGCTGGAACTCGCCGAGCAGCGCTATCTGCAATGGGCACTGGCGCACCACCACGGCGACCGCAAGGCGCTGGCCGAACAGCTCGGCATCAGCGAGCGTACCCTGTACAGAAAACTGGCCGGGTGAACCCGGCCAGTCAGCTCTGCAACCACAGTGTGTCGGCTTAGTCGTTGCTGCGTCCGAGCACCGGCAGCACGCCGCCGCACTCCTCGATTTCGGCCGGCAGCCTGTAGAACCACATCTGCCACATCGACACGACCCACTGCACCGTGAACGAGATGCCCATCAGCGCGCCGCTGCCGATGATGAACCAGGCGAAGCCGGGGATCATCTTGGTCAGGTACCAGGAGAAGATGTCGGTGAGGATGGTCAGGAAAGGCAGCACGATCACCACGCACTTCAGCCA
>JAZBOA010000214.1:0-2250 GCA_036350935.1 Anderseniella sp.
CCCGACATGGCCAGCTGGCCCACGTGCATCAGGTGCCAGTCGGTGGCGCTGCCGTCATCGGCCGAGTACTGGCACATCGGCGCAATCACGATGCGGTTGTCCAGGCTCAAAGGCCCTAGCTGAAGCGGCGTAAAAAGCTTGCTCATCCGGTAACTGCCCCTGCGTGTGGAAATGCGAGGCGCCGATATAGCACTCTCATCCGCGAATCGGAAACACGAGGATCGTCAGCAGGCAGAATAGACGCTAGCCTGACGCCATGGCTCGACCAAACCGGCTTGCAGATGCGCTTAGCGAAGTTATCTCGGTTCTGACCGTCCTGGCCGTGCTGGGCCTGTGCCTGCTGGACACGACCCTGATCCGTGGCCTGGCGGACCAAGATGTTGAACGGGCACCGGCACCTCCCGGTCCTGCCACCATCGACGAACTGGTCGAAGACGTGTACAGGCAGAAGCAGCCGTGAATTCGAACCTCGGCCATTACGGGTTGGAACACCGACAAGACATGCCAGGCCCCCGCGTCCTGATAACCGGTTTTGAGCCCTATGGCGGGCGCGATGTGAACCCGGCCCACGAGGTGATGTCACAGCTGGATGGGCGCCACGTGGACGCTTGTGACGTCGTTGGCAGATCACTGCCGGTCAGGCTTGACGGTCTTGACAGCTGCATCGCCGCACTGCTTGAGGACGTGAAGCCTGACATCGTGCTGAGCCTTGGCCTGTGGCCGGGCGAAAGCGTCATCCGCATCGAGCGGGTGGCGCTGAACCTTGCCGACTTTGACATAGCCGACAATGCCGGGGCCCGGTTGATGGACCAGCCTTTGGTGGCCAATGGCGGCACCGCGCTGATGTCCACGCTGCCGGTCCGCAAGATCGAGACGGCCCTGCTCGATGCCGGCATACCGGCGCAGGTCTCGAACACGGCCGGCACCTTCTTGTGCAATGCTTGCCTTTACGGCTTTCTGTCGGCAGTCGCGCACCAGCATGAACCTGTCCGGTGCGGCTTCCTGCACTTGCCCTATCTGCCGCAACAGGTCGCCCGTTTGCTGGCGCGGCGGCGGCAAGACCCGTCGCTGGAACTGCACCAGCAGAAGCAGCTGGCATCCATGAGCCTGGACATGATGGTGTGCGCAGTGGAACTGGCCATTGGCGCAAGCCGCGGCGAGCCGCCGCCCCTCGAGGAAAAGCCATCGCGAATGCAAGATCATGGAAGAGGTGTCTGACCAGGCCCCGGCAAAGCCGGGAGAGCCTGGGGTGCAGGGACCTGGTCAAGACTGAAGAGACGCAAACGCCTACTGACTGTCCCTGAGCAGGGACAGGTCATCAGTATCATGACCGCCTTGCCAACAGGTTAAACGGTAGCCCGGCCGCAACACGAAACCATGCAACAGCGGCTGCCAGAACATGCTTGCGTCTGACGGCCACCGCAGCAAGGACGCGGTGCAATGCATGGCGATGTTTCCCGGCCCGGCAGGATATGGTCGGGCGGGCGAGAAGCCTTCAGCGGTTCGATCCCTTGACGCGCCGCACGAACCGTCCCGCCGCCAGCGCCGAGCCGATGCTGACCGGGATATAGGCATAGCCATGCGCTTTCGGGTTGAGCGGGGTTTCAGCGGGCCAGCCATCAAGAAATGACCTGATCCGCTTGACGTCAATATAGCGGGCCGTATCGAGATCATCGGCGATGGCTTCGAGTTCCTCGCGAATGCGCGGCAGGTCCCGGGTCATGCGCAGGTGCCAGTCAACGACCTGCTCGCCAACGCCCCGGTTGTTCACGACCGCATCCGGCAACCGGTCCTTCATCAGCCGCTTCACCAGCCAGCGACCCTCGCCGTTGCGGCGGAACTGCTCTTCCGGCAACCCGAAGCAGAATTCCACCAGCCGCCTGTCGCCCAGCGGGTCGCGTGACTCCACGCCGTGAATGGCCCGGAATCCCTGGTGGATATCAGCCGCCTCGTTCATGAACGACCCGGCCAGCAAGGTCTTGCGAATGTGTTGCCCGTCCCGCATCGGTTCGCGGAAATAGTGGTGCCCATAGTGGTTCAGGCGATCCTCGACCCGCATATCCTTGGCAAAGTCGGGGTTGATGGCCGATTGCATGTACCACAGCGGGGTGTTCGGGTCTTCGCCGCGCAGCCGGTGATAGGTCTGCTTCACCACATCCGGCGACAGCGGAAACACCAGCCGGTGCGCCAGCAGCCAGGCGATGCCCTTCAGCGAACCGCCTCCCTTGTAGAGTTCGCGGGCAAGCTCGA
>JAZBOA010000215.1:0-4843 GCA_036350935.1 Anderseniella sp.
CGAACAGGTCGATCTGACCGCCGATTGGTCGGCCAGCATGATGGCCAACGCGGCGCGTGATCCCTATTTTCGCGCGGTGCTCTCGGCCGAGATTGAAGCCAACCCAGGGCATGAAGCGGCGATCCAGGGCAAGTGCCTGACCTGTCACGCGCCGATGGCGGCCTACGAGGCCAAGGCGGCCGGCGCCTCGTTGACGCTGGCGGACCTGGAGAGTGGCGTGCATAGCGAACTGGGCAAGGACGGCGTGTCGTGCGTGCTGTGCCACCGCATCGAGGCCACCAATCTCGGTCCGTCCGGGGCGAGCTACGCCGGCAACTTCATCATCGGCGACGAAACCGGCGATGCCCGCAAGATATACGGGCCCTACACCCAGGTCGCCACCGCCCCGATGATCAACCAGGTTGCATTTACTCCCGTGTACGGCGCCCATGTGCGCGACAGCGCATTGTGCGGTACCTGCCACACACTGGTCACCGAGGCCATCGACCCGGTGACGCACGTAGCCACCGGCATCAAGTTTCCGGAACAGATGCCCTACAAGGAATGGCTGGCGAGCAGTTACAGCAATTCCACCAACCCCAAGTCCTGCCAGTCCTGCCACATGCCTCAGACGGTCGGCGGGGGGCGTCTGTCCAATATGGGTCCGGACCGCACCCAGTCGCCGTTCGGCAAGCACCACTTCGTCGGCGCGAACGCTTTCATGCTGACCATGCTCAAGGAGAACCGCTCAGCCCTGGGTGTGGTGGCCGACGACAGCGCATTCGACGCGGCGATCGTGCGCACCCGCAACAACCTGGCGCAGAACACCGCGCGCCTCGATGCCAACCCGTGCCGGGTCGACAACATGCTGACCGTGCCGGTGACCATCACCAATCTGGCCGGCCACAAGTTCCCCACCGGCTATCCCAACCGCCGCGCATGGCTGCACGTCAAGGTGGTCGATGGTGCGGGCAGGGTGGTGTTCGAATCCGGCAATTACGGTGCTGATGGCGAGATCGTCGGACTGGCCCCAGGCGCCATGCCCCACTTCGACACCATCAGCCAGTCCAGCCAGGTCCAGATCTACGAGACGGTGATGGGCGACGTGAACAGGAACCCCACCCGTCGCCTGATGCACGCGGCCTACTACCTCAAGGACAACCGCATCCTGCCGGCCGGCATGAGCCCCACCGAGACCGATACGGATATCCAGGTGGTGGGCATCGGCGCCGACACGAATTTCATCGGCGGCAGCGACCAGGTGACGTACAGCATCGACACGACGGGATTCAACGGACCGTTCAAGGTCACGGTGGAGTTGCTGTATCAGACCGCGCCGCCGCGCGATGTGGCCTCGCTGAGCTATGCGACCAGCCAGATCGACACCTTCAAGGCGATGTACGCCGCAGCCGACAAGACCCCGGAGCGGGTGGCGAGCGTGGCGCTGAACGTGCCCTGAGCCACGGTCGATTCCCGGATCCGGATGCCAGCGGATCGTCCCCGGCCAGCAAACTTTTTGCAAAAAAATTGCTGCGATTGATGTTTGTCAATTGACGTTGCCTCGGTGTGTTCGTTAAGTTTGATTTGCGTTGAGAACGCTATGTGCCGATTTGTGACTGCGGCACAGCTAACCCTGAGCGCGCTACCAGATACCCCTTCTGGCCATGCAGGCCACACTGACGTTTTGTTGATGGGCGAGGGAATTCTCAGGGCGGCAACCGATAAAGAGATAAAGGCATCGATAAATATGTTCGGTTTGCTATATTGAAAATTGGATTCAAGGCATAGACGGATTTGATTTCGGAACTTTTCCGAGTGGAGTTTTTGTGATGGGAGATATCACCATGAATCGTTCATTTTGGCGGCAGCCCGCTTGGGCGCATTTGCGCAATGCCAGTGTGGCCGCGCTATCCGCAGCCGCACTGGCGTTGAGCGGTTGCGGCGGCTCGTCTTCTTCAGACGGCCCCATCGAGGCCAACATCAATGAACTGGTGACCCAGATCGGTGGCGCCACGACGGCGGTCGAGTACTACAACGACGGTGAGATGGACTGGACCCTGTACAACATGGCCAATCGCTTCGCTGCGACGCCAGTTGGAATGACCAAGGGCGCGGTGACCGAGATTACGGTGCCCGGCTTCATCCAGAACATCACGGTGGTCGAGGACTATGGTCCCGCTGACGCGAAGAGGAGCTATGCCTTGCTCTCCATGGGCGGCAAGGGCATCGGCGTGGTCGACATCACCGACCCGGCGGCCATGGTCTATGTGCGTACCATGACGGTGAACTACGCGCCACTGGGATACACATACTCTGATGGCGGTGGCACCTTGTTCACCGAGGAAGCAGTCGATCCTGCCACACCTCTAACGAACGGCCCTGTGAATGACGTGCTGGTTGACGACAGCGATGGCGCCGATGGCGCAACGCCCGATGATCGGCTGTTCATCGCCAACACCGCCTACGGCATCCAGACGACCAAGCTGACTAATCTGCTGGACGCAGCGGTCGACGGCCCCGTCGTCATCGACGGTGCAGAGCTTTGGACGCTGAAGTACGCCGGCGAAATCCCTTGGGGCGGACCGCTGAGCCTGAAGATGCACGGCGGCAAGCTCTACGCCGCGCTGGGTTTCCTCGGCATCGGCATCTACAGCTACGACGCGGGCACGGACACGGTTCCGGCCACGCTGGTGGGCGATGGCGCCTACAACCTCTATGCCGATTGCGACTATAGAGGTGCTCGCGACAAGCAGGAGGACTGGTTCGGCTATCCAGAGCGCAAGATTTCCTGTCCCGGCGGGACGCTTGCCGCGGTGGACGTCGATTTTGACACTGACGGCATGCCGACCCCTGCTCAGGCCGCAGAGGAACTGGGCAACAAGAACTCGCTCACCTGGTACCCCTGGGCCGAGTTCGAAAAATACGGCAAGTACTACTACAACGCCCGGACCATGGAGCTGGTGGATCTGCCTGGTGGCAAGACCATGGCGTACATCGCCTATTCGCTGGGCGGCCTGGTTGCGGTGGACGTGACCGATGCCGGCAAGCTGGCGAATCCGGGCGATCCGATGTCGGTCATCAAGCCGACTTATGCGGGCTACGTGCCGGCCGCGCCGGCCCACGGCCCGGACGAGCCGCCGATCAACGTGGACAGCAACAGCATCATGTCGCACTTCGGCTCCGGCATGCTCAAGGAAGCCGGCGTGATGGACGTGCGCGTGGTGCCGGATACCAGCGGTGGTGGCTACAAGGCCTATTACACCGACCACTTCGCCGGCCTGGTGGTGGTGAGCGGTGCCGAGGCGCCTGCGACCCATTGGAAGCAAGGCGAATTCAATAACGACTGCATTCCTGATGCAAACAATGCTTGCCAGCCGGAGCCAAGAATCTTCTGGCCCGATTACGAGTTCGTCACGTCCTACGACATGTTCCCGGTCCCGGTGGGTGACGAGTCGCTGCCGCAGTTCCTGGTGAGGAAGGGGGGCAGCTACATAGCCCCGGTCCTGGTGTCGACGGGCGAGATCAATGGCCACGGCGGCGCGCTGTTCCTGCTGCCTTCAGCGAATACAGCCGCTGCTGGCGTGGATGTGGTGCAGTCGTCGGGCGCGGGCGGCGTGAGCTTCGTCGATTTCACGAACCTTGCGAACGCGGAGTTCACGGTGCCGGTGAACCTGGTGAGCACCAACGAGATCGGTGCGTTCGAAGACGGTTCGCCCGGCCAGCCAATCGCCATTGGCCATGCCGAGGGCGTGACCGTGTCCGGCAACCACCTGTATCTGGCCGACGGACCGCATGGCGTGAGCGTGTGGACCATCGCCAACGGGCGGACTCCGATCGACACCCTGCACCTGGTGGCCAACACGCTCCAGAGCGAGTACCCGACAGGTGCGGTGATGCCGACCCCGCATGCCTTCAAGGTGGCGTTCCGCAGTGATGATCCGAACAATGCGTACGTGATGAGCCAGAGCCTGGGCATGCGCCGGATCAGCGTGTCGGCCGTGACTAGCGGTAGCGCGCAAGTGGGCAGTCCCGCCATTCTTGACGCGGCCGGCGGCATCTACGAGCACAACACCGAAGCAGGCAACGTCGGCCTGACCAAGGTCACCGGCCAGGACCATGCCTACGGCGTGACCTTCGCCGGCAAGTACGCCATCGTCGCCGACGGCGACAACGGCCTGACGGTCTACGACATCACGGCAGATGCCGGCACGGACGCCAGCGTGGTGGCCAACATCGGTGACTCGGACACCACGGGTACCGGCAAGCCCATGCTGGGCCGCGCCGCGACGGTCAAGCTGTGGACGGATTCGGCCACCAACAAGACGTACGCGGTGGTGGCCGCCGGTGCCTACGGCATCTCGGTGGTCGACATGACGGCTTTCCTGGCGAGCGGAAAGGCAGAGGATCTGCAGAAAGACAAGCTGATCAAGACCTTCGAGCCGCTGAAGTCCGACGACGATAACGCCTTCGGCTCCGCCGACGGCAAGAGCGTGGACGTGCACGTGGTGGGCGACATCGCCTACTTCAGCTACGACAGCTTCGGCCTGGTGGCCTACCGCATGGCCGACCTGATCCGCCCGGCTACCGAAGAGCGGCCGACGGTGGTTCCGGACGGACAGGATCCAGACGTCTGCTCGACCATCACCGACGTCACCAAGCTCAGCGCCAAGCAGGGTGGCGTGGGCGAATGCCGGCCGACCGCAGTGGGCTACTTCAAGCTGCAGAAGCTGGTTGGCTACGAAGACCTGGATGGCGGTGCGCTGTACATGACGCCGCAACTCTTCCGCGGAGGGCGGTTGCTGTTCTATGTCGCCTACGGGGATGCCGGCGTGATCAAACTCGACTGGAGCAACGTCGCGACCCC
>JAZBOA010000216.1:0-2076 GCA_036350935.1 Anderseniella sp.
GAAAAAGCGCCAGGCGGGGGCAGGCACGGCAGTCGGGATCGAAATTCATCGGCATAAATGGGGAAGCCCCACAGCGGGGGCGTCCATTGTATGCGCGACCATTCGGAATTTGGCCGGCCTGTTCCGATTGAACGTCTGGTTCAGTGGGCCTTCACTGGCATCCAGCCATCGGTCAGCGTTTGCATGAAGGCGACGAGGTCGTCCACGTCCTGGTCGGTCAAGCCCAGATTGCCCAGTTCGTCGCCATTGACGTTTGCCGCAACCTCGGCGGCAGGCCAGCAGCCCTTCCTCATTGCTTGCTCGTCCGAGACGAATTCCTGCGGACAGACCGACTTGCTGTCGCGCGTGTTCTAGAGGTCGACCACACCCTTCAGCGTTGTGAAATAGCCGTTGTGCATGTAGGGAGCGGTGAGCGCGATGTTGCGCAGGGTGGGAACCTTGAACTTGCCGTCTTCTGTCGCGAGACCGACGACTGCGCCCAGCCCCCTGTCGACGAATTGCCTGCCGTCGGGATTGAATTCCTTCTTCATCTTGTAGAAGCGGTTGTCGGGGTTCTTGGGGACGCCCAGATTGTCGTAGGTGAAGTCGGTGAGAAGTGGCGGGACCCCGACGTTCTCATCCTGGTCGGGCGTGGTTGGGTGGCAGGCAGCGCAGTTGCCCTTGTCCTCGCGCTCGAACAGTTCCAGGCCGCGCTCCTCCTGCGCGGTCAGCTTCGCCTTGCCGGCGAGATACGCGTCGAACGTGGAAGTGAACTTGCTGAAGGCTCGGGTACGCTCGAAAGTGGCGATGGCATCGGCGATGCCGTCATAGGCAGCATCGATGTCATCGAAGATGTCCTAGCCGTAGACCTTCCTGAATAGGGGCGCGTACTCGGCGGCACGCACCTTGTCCACCACCTGCTGCCTGCTGGTATTGGCCATTTCCAGGGGATTGAGGAAGGGTCCCTTGGCCTGCTCTTCGAGGGTGGCGGCGCGGCCGTCGAGGAACTGGCCGCCCTCGTGCTGGCCCTCTTCCTGGTCGAAATGGAAAGCGGGACTGAATGCCGCGTACGTCGCCGTCGGCGTGTTGCGGCTGCCGAACAGCCTTGGGTTCACCCCCTGCGAAGTCGGGGTCGACTGGTCCGGATCGGTCGCGGCGAAATTCGCGTCATGGCAACTGGCGCACGACTGGCCTGCCGGCTCCGATAGCTGGGGGTCGTTGAACAGCATCCGGCCCAGACGATCTTTCGGGCTCATGTGGCGGGCAAGGGCCTCTTCCTCGGCCTGTGGATTGAGGATCATCTTGCTGTAGTTGGTGGCAACGACGCCGCACAGTGCGGCCGAAACGACGGCGATGTGTAGCGTTTAATGTTTCATGGCGGGCTCCCTGGCGAAGTCGAAAATCTGGGCGTAAGCAATGCTGTTCGCGGAAGGCCGCAGCAGCTGAGAATGGCGGGGCCGGCGACTGAGACACCACCGAAGTTCCAGGCCCTGAACGGTGTTCGATGGCTTGGGCTGTACTGAACGCCGTGACGCTGTGTTCAGGTCGCCCGGGTGTCCAGTGCTTCGGCGATTTCGCGGCAGGTTTCTCGCTCGGCCGGACTCAAGGCGGTGTCGCTGGTCGCCCGCCGCAGCAGCAGGCGGGCGGCGGCGGTATTGCGCGGGCAGGGTCGGCTGAGCATCGCCAGGGCGGCGACCAGCAGGGAGGCAACGGAAGACGAGGTCATGGCAGGCTCCTTCAGTGCAGGGTGGGGGTCGAGACGCTGTCAGCCTGGGCACGCCACTCGTCGGCGAGGCGGCGGCAGGCGTTGGCAAGCAGGGGGTGGCTGGAGCGTTGCTGCATCCAGCCGAGATGCAGCTCGACCATGCGGGCGAGCCTGGCGCAGCGGGTCTGCTGATAGCGGTGCATCAGCCACAGTGTGGCGGCGATGATGATGTCGCTGGTGTCGTTGGGATGTGTGTTCGGCATGCCAGTCTCCTCGGGTTGGGTGGCTGGCTGGCGTCTTCGCGCGGGCTGGCTCTGTGGGTGGGGTTTACTTGGTAAGAATCAGTTTTCCGTTGCGGGTGATGCGCAGGCGATAGTGTTCGCCGTGGTGGC
>JAZBOA010000217.1:0-15118 GCA_036350935.1 Anderseniella sp.
GCCGATGACGGCCTTGAGAGCGGCCGCAGCATCTGCAGAGCCGCCGCCGATGCCGGAAGCAACCGGCAGGTTCTTCTCCAGCGTGATATGGCACGGGCTGACCATGCCGGGGCACTCAGCCTCCAGCGCCGCAACCGCCTTGAGCACCAGGTTGCCGCTGCCGGTCTCAAGACCTTCACCGAACGGTCCAGTAATGGTCAGCGCCGTGTGGCCAGCTGGCCCGATGGTCAGCACGTCACCGGCATCGGCAGCGAACATCACGGCGGAATCAAGCAGGTGATAGCCATCGGCGCGGCGGCCGGTCACGTGCAGGGCAAGGTTGATCTTGGCCGCAGCAAAGACGCTGGACATGGGGGCAGACCTCGCAGCGGATGGCAGTGCTCAGGACCGGTTGGGCTTTTCGGTGCCGGAGGCCGTGGGCGGCTCCTTGGCCGGATCAAGCGGCGCCAGGCCCTCCTGCAGCTTCTTGCGGATCTTCTCTGCGTCGGCCTCGGTAGGGTTGGAATCAAGCGCATACTGCCACTGGAACTTCGCTTCCAGCGTGCGCCCCACCCGCCACAGGGCATCGCCCAGGTGGTCGTTGATCACCGGGTCCTCGGGACGCAGGCCGGCGGCGCGCTCCAGCAGTTCGACCGCCTCTTCATAGTTGCCGAGCTGGTAGTGCGCCCAGCCGAGACTGTCGACGATGTAGCCGTCATTGGGGCGCAGCGAGACCGCCTTCTCGACCATCTTGAAGGCTTCATCAAGGTTGAGGCGCTTTTCGATGAGAGAGTAACCCAGATAGTTCAGCACGGCGGCCTGTTCGGGCTGGAAACGCAGCGCCTTGCGGAAATCCGGCTCGGCATTGGCCCACTTGCCGGCGCGCTCCCAGGCGATGCCGCGGAAATAGTAGACCGACCACTGCTCCTCGCCCGGTTCGTCAACGCGGGCCAGCGCCTGGGTATAGGCGTCGGCGGCGTCGAGCCACTTCTCGTTCAGGCGGTACAGGTTGCCCAGCGCCAGCAACGCGTTGTAGTTCTCCGGTTCACGGGCGATCAGCGCCTTCAGCGTCTTCACCGCTTCGTCAGCCTGTTCAAGCTGGTTGAGATTGGTGGCGATCTGGATCTCGGCGCTTGAACGCAGCGGGTTTCCGGCCGGCACCGCTTCGTAGGCGTTGATGGCCTGCCGGTAGAGCTTCATCTGGTTGTAGATCTCGCCCAGCAGTGTCTGGCCTTCCGGAAAGCCCGGGTTCATGAACAGGGCCAGCCGGGCATAGATCAGCGCGATGTCGATGGAGCGCTCATCGGTCAGCGCGCCGGCGATTGAATACAGCGCCTCGGCAACGCCGGCCTCGGGGCTGGAGATAAACTGGCCAGGCTCGCCACCCGCCTTGAGCCGGTCACGGGCAGCCTCCAACAGCGGGTTCTGCTGGGTGGCACGCAGGAACAGGTCGTAGGCTTCCAGCGCCTTGTCCGCACGTCCGGTGCGCTCGAGGAAGTTGCCGTAGGCCTGCACCACGCGCAGCGACGTCCCCGCCTTTTCGTAGGCAGACACGTAGTTGGTCTCGGCGCGGAAGCGATCATTGTTCAGGTCGGCGATCAGCCCGGCATGAAACACCCTGAAATTCTCGAAGGCCTGGTTGCGCTTGAGCGCATCAAGTTCGGTCAGGGCGCCATTGAGATCGTTCTCGGCGGCATAGGACCAGGCCGACAGCAGCGACGAGGTCAGCTCGCCGATAGGGGTGTAGCCCGCCTTGGCGAAATGTTCGCGCGCCAGCGCCTGCTTGCCGTCACGCATCGCCTCGAGGCCCAGCACCAGCAGCGACAGCCGGTGCTGGTCGTTGAACTCGAGCACCCGCTTGGCGAAGCGGGAGCCGGCTTCCACGTTGCCCGACGAGACTTCCAGCGTGAAGGCGCGCTCGATGAGCAGCGGGTTGTTGGGATCGTTCTCCAGCGCGCGGGCGATGTAGCGCGCCGCGATATCGGTCTCGCGCTGGCGGCTGGCATAGCGCCCGGCAAGGTAGCTGCCCGACGGCGACGCTTCCTCGATGCGCAGGTCTGCGTAGGGGTCTTCGCCGGTTGTCTGGGCCGCGGCAGCCGGTATCGACAGCGGCAGGCAGAACAGAAGGGCTGCACTGAGCGTGCGCAGTTTGAAGGTCATGTGTCTCGTGTCCATTCCAGACAGGGGCCGGCCAATTGCAGTGAACCACCCGGACATCTGTGAGGTCCGGCAGCGGCCGACGCGTGCTTTCAACCTGCAATGTGATGGTTTTTAGGCTGCTCCGCAAGCAAGCCATGTGTCACAAGCCCGGCATGGGCAAAGAATCCCGGCCAACACGGACAAATGCACGCCGGGTTGAAACCTTGCCCCCGCTTCGCCCACACTGAGGTAATGACAAGCAAGCTGATTCGGCGCCTTGTGCGCACATTGATGGCAGCGCCTGCCCTGGCAGGACTGATTTCCACCGCCATGGCGCCACCGCCCAGCGCCGGTGCGGTAGAGGTCTCGGCCACCTACCGCAAGGCGGCGGAGCGTGGCTTTGCAGGTTTTCTTGAAAGCCTGTGGCCAGAGGCGCAGCAGCGCGGCGTGTCGCGGCAGACCTTTGACCGGGCTGTCAGCCGCATGCGCATCGAGTGGGACATTCCGGACCTGGACCCGCCGCCGATGGCCGGCGAAGACCCGAAGCCCAGCCCGAAACGGCAGGCCGAATTCGGCTCGCCCGGACGGTATTTCAATGAAAGGTCGATGAACGACCTGGCCGCCATCGCCCGCAAGGAGATGGCGAAACACGCCAGCACGTTCGATCGCATCGAGCAACGCACCGGCGTGGACAAGGAAATTCTCGCCGCCATCTGGGGCCGCGAGACGGCATTTTCGCGGGCGAGAATTCCGCATGACGCCATGTCGGTGCTGGCCACCCAGGCCTATCTGGGCCGCCGCCCGGATTTCTTCAGGCCCGAAGTGCTGGCGATCCTGGAGATTGCCGAGCGCGGCGTGGTGCCTGTGGGCGAGCTGAAGGCGTCGTGGGCGGGCGCCATGGGCCACATGCAGATGCTGCCGGGGCTTTACCTAAAGCACGCAACCGATGGCGATGGCGACGGCAAGGCCGACATCTGGAACTCCATACCCGATGCGCTGGCCACCTCGGCCGCGTTCCTCAAGGCCAGCGGCTGGGTGCCGGGCCTGAGCTGGGCCTACGAGGTGGAACCCTCAAACCGGCTCGACTGCACGCTGGAAGGCCCGGATGAAGGACGGCCGGTGGCCGACTGGGTGCGCGCCGGCGCCACACGTGTCGCGGGCCGGCAGTGGCCGCAATCCCTGATGAGCGCCACGAGCTACCTGATCATGCCGGCGGGCCGGTTCGGCCCGGCCTTCATTGCCACGCAGAACTATTACGCCATCAAGTCCTACAACGAGTCCGACCTTTACGTGCTGTATGTGGGCAACATGGCCGACCGGATTGCCGGATCGGGGGCGTTCATCACCCGCTGGCGCGACGTGGACACGTTTACCCGGCCCGAAATGCAGCAGGTGCAGCGCAAGCTGGTGGCCATGGGCTACAATGTGGGCGACAGCATAGATGGACTGATCGGCTTCCGCACCCGTACTGCCACCGGCATGCACCAGAAGAAGCTTGGCCTGCCGGTGGACTGCTGGCCGAACAAGCCGTTTATTGCGCGGTTGAAGTAGCCGACTTCAGAACCGTGCTGCTGGCGGAGCCGGCAGGCGCGGCGGAAGCGCCGGCAGTGCGCATCTGCTCGACGCGCGAGGCGATGGCGGGCCGGTAATTCTGGGCGATTGCCTCGCGCATCTTGTCTGCCTGCTGTGCGGGCGGATGCGGGTACACCTCGAACAGCCGCTTGAAGAAGGCGCGGGTATGGTCGCTGCAATCCAGCAGCACCTGATCCACTACCGCATCGACCGGCATGCCCGGCTGCGGACCGGCCCTGTCCGTCCTGACGCGGTAACAGGTGAACATCTCTTCCTTGACGATGGCCAGTTCAAGATGCGGTCCGACCGGCTGCGGCGAGCCCGGCAGGGGGGCTGCAGCGGCGGCGGAAGCGGCATCGGCTGCGCCTGTTGACGCAGGTTGCGGCTGCGGCGCAGGCGGTTGCGCCGCGACAGCCGGCTTGGCGGGCTGAGCCGGTGCGGCGGCCACCTTCTGCTCCTGGCGCACGCCGAGAACTGCCTCGCGCACAGCCGGCACGAATGTCGATCCACTCAGTTCCTCGGCCATCTTGCGGCCGCGGCGTTCGCCAAAGCGGCCGGCCAGCGCCACGGACACGGTCTCGAACTGCTGGCGGCATTCGCCCTTTATGGCATCGGCCAGCACGCTCTTGAGATTGAGCTTGGGGTGTTGTCTGGCCTGGGCCCGGGAATAGCCAGACAGGCAATCGCGGAAAGTGAAGACCGCCGGGTTGCCGGTTTCGTTCCACCAGTCGGCCTCGCTCTGGTCCTGGGAACTGCTGCCGGACGCGGTTTGCCGGCGCGGCTGTGGCTCAGCCTCGATTGCCGGCGCCGGCTCAGGGGTAGCGGCGATGGCGGGGGCGGGCTGATCCGTTGCCGGACCAGGCTGCTCCACGGCGTCAGGCGCCTGCGGCTGCGCGATATTGATGGAGGTGTCGCCTACGATGCTGGGCGTCTGCTGGGCAGGCAACGTGTTGTAGGCCGGCTGGTCATTGCCGTCATTGCTGCCGAACAACGACATCAGGCTTTTCGACCTTCCGGCGTTGACGCGGTCCTGACCCTGGCGCTCGGCAGCCTGAGACCACGCTGCCACCGGAATGGCGACGACGCATAAGGCGCAGGTCACTGCGCGAAGCATGGCACGCGACATACGAAGCCTCCCTGTTGGCTCCCAGCCTTTGCAGGATTGCCGCCAAAGCAGGCAACAAAATGACGCCGGTGTGGTTATCGCCAGGAAAGATATTGGCGCGTCAATGCCTTACGTAAAGGTTTCGCTGACAGGCCACGGCACCCCCGTACGTCACATGTTGGGATAGTTCGGCCCCTCACCGCCCTGCGGCACCGTCCAGTTGATGTTCTGGGCCGGATCCTTGATGTCACAGGTCTTGCAGTGCACGCAGTTCTGGAAATTGATCTGGAAACGCGGCTGGCCACTGTCGTCCTGAACAAACTCGTAAACCCCCGCCGGGCAGTAACGTTGCGACGGTCCGGCATATTCCGGCAGGTTCTTCTGCACGGGGATCGAGGCATCCTTGAGCTTCAGGTGAGCGGGCTGGTTCTCGTCGTGGTTGGTGCCGGAATAGGCGACGTTGGTCAGCCGGTCGAACGACAGCACGCCATCGGGTCTGGGGTAGTCGATCGGCTTGAAGTCGGCGGCCTTGCCGGTAGCTTCGGCGTCGGTCTTGCCGTGCTTCATGGTGCCGAAGAACGAGAATCCGAACAACTGGTTGGTCCACATGTCCAGCCCGCCCAGCGCCAGCCCGCCGACGAGGCCGAGCTTTGACCACATCGGCTTGACGTTGCGGACCATCTTCAGGTCCCTGGCGATGGGCGAACTGTCCCAGGCCTTCTGGTATTCGGCCAGTTCATCGCCTTCGCGGCCTGCGCCGATGGCGGCAAACGCCGCTTCCGCCGCCAGCATCCCCGACTTCATGGCATTGTGAGAGCCCTTGATGCGCGGCACATTGACCATGCCGGCGGAACAGCCGATCAGCACGCCGCCGGGGAACGACAGCTTCGGTACCGACTGGTAGCCGCCCTCGGTGATGGCGCGCGCGCCGTAGGCGATGCGGCGGCCGCCTTCCAGAACGTCGGCGATCATCGGGTGATGCTTGAAGCGCTGGAACTCCATGTAGGGGAACAGGTGCGGGTTGGCATAGTTGAGGTGCACCACGAAACCGATGGAGACCAGGTTGTCCTCCAGATGGTACATGAAAGAACCGCCGCCGGTCTTCGTGTCGAGCGGCCAGCCCATGGTGTGGGTGACCTGGCCCTGCCTGTGTTTCTCCGGCTTGACCTCCCACAGCTCCTTCATGCCGAGACCGAACTTCTGCGGGCTCTTGCCGTCCGACAGGTTGAACTTGTCGATCAGCACCTTGGCGAGCGAGCCGCGCACCCCTTCGCCGATCATCACGTACTTGCCATGCAGTTCCATGCCGGGCTGGTAGTCGGGGCCGGGTTCGCCATCCTTGCCGATGCCGAACACGCCAGCGACGACGCCCTTGACCGAGCCATCCTCGCGGTAGACCAGGTCGGAGCAGGCAAAGCCCGGATAGATCTCGACACCCAGCTCCTCGGCCTGGGTGGCCAGCCAGCGGCAGACATTGCCCAGCGACACCGCATAGTTGCCGTGGTTGTTCATCAGCGGCGGCATCATGAAGTTGGGCAGGCGCAACTGGCCCGACGGCCCGAGCATGTAGAAACGGTCCTCGGTGACGGGTGTGTTGAGCGGTGCGCCCTTTTCCTTCCAGTCCGGGATCAGCTCGTTGAGCGCGACCGGATCGATCACCGCGCCGGACAGGATGTGGGCGCCCACCTCGGAGCCCTTTTCCAGCACGCAGACAGAGACGTCACTGCCGGCTTCGGCAGCCAGCTGTTTCAGACGGATGGCGGCGGACAGGCCGGCGGGACCCGCGCCGACGATCACCACGTCATACTCCATCGACTCCCGCTCGATTGCGCCGTTGTCGCTCATGTGCCCTCGTTCTCCAGTTTTGATGCCGGTTTTTGCTGATCGTGTTGACACCTCTTATATTGAAGTTGCCTGCCGGGGCAAACAGCCTCAGAAACGTCATGATCAGGTACAAAACGACACAGGGCACCCACATTGCGGAGGAACGGTGAAAGCTGAGGCTGCACAGGCACTGGCATGGCTGGCCGAAATGGGCGCCGACGAGGCGATCCTGCCGGAGGCAATAGACCGGTTCGCCGAGTCGGCGGCGCTCAAGTCGGCACCGGCGAGCCAGGACATCGGCGATGCCGGAGCCAGGCCAGCCCTCAACCGCCCCGCTGCCGCCCAGCCGCCAGCCGCGCCGCCGCGCCTGCCCGTGGCCGCCGCCGTACCTGCGATGGCCGCCGGTGAGCTGGAGGCAATGGCCCAGGGCTGCACGACCCTCGATGAACTGGCGCAGTTCCTCGACGGGTTCGACGCCTGCCCGCTGAAGCGTACCGCCACGCGGCTGTGCTTCGCCGATGGCCTGCCGGGCGCGCACCTGATGATCGTTGGCGAGGCGCCGGGCCGCGACGAGGACGAGCAGGGCCTGCCGTTCGTGGGCCGCTCCGGGCAGCTGCTGGACCGGATGCTCAAGGCTGCCGGTTTCGACCGGCGCAGCGATGATCCGGCGACTTCCGTGTTCATCACCAATGCGGTGTTCTGGCGCCCGCCGGGCAACCGCAACCCGTCCACAGCGGAACTGCTGATGTGCCTGCCATTCGTGCGCCGGGCCATCGAGCTGGCCGCACCGCGGGTGATCATGACCGCCGGCAACATTCCGACCCAGTCGCTGCTCGACATCAGCCAGGGCATTACCCGGGCGCGCGGAACCTGGCGGAAGATGACCACAGGCAGCCACGAGATCGACGTGATGCCGGCCTACCATCCCTCGTTCCTGTTGCGCTCGCCGGAAGCCAAGCGGCTTGCCTGGCGCGACCTGCTGGCGGTAAAGCAACGGCTTGGCAATCGGTAGGCGGATTTCGCCGCGGCCGTGACCCGGGCCCGGCCGTTGTATGACCGGCATGTATTCGCGCTATCGCCGCCAACTTTAAACTGGGCGTTAGGGTTACTCCTTCATTATTAACAGGCATGGCTTTCGTAAATTTTTATCTTGATTTGTCAAATATTTACTCCGAATTGCCGTCAACATTGAACGGCCTGTGATTGCGGTGTTTAGTGGATTTTACGAAACGGCATTTGCGGTCAATGGAACCCGCCGGTGCCGCCCCTTGTTAAACGTCAGAACTGGTGAGCCCTCATGTCCAGAATAGACGAATCCCGACCCTTCATTCCGGTCCGCATTGCGGTGCTGACCATCTCCGACACCCGTACCCTGGAGACCGACAAGTCCGGCAATACGCTGACGTCGATGATCGCCGAGGCCGGTCACGCCCTGTCGGCGCGCTCCATCGTCAAGGACGATATCCGCGCCATCCGCTCGACCATGCGCAAGTGGCTGAAACGGGATGACACCGACGCCATCATCACCACCGGCGGCACCGGGTTGACCGGCCGCGATGTGACCATCGAGGCCATCCGCCCGCTGCTCGACAAGGAGGCCGAAGGCTTTGCCATTGCCTTCCACATGATGTCGTGGGGCAAGATCGGCACCTCAACCGTGCAGTCGCGCGCCACGGCCGGAGTTGCTTCCGGCAAGTACGTGTTCTGCCTGCCCGGTTCGCCGGGAGCCTGCCGCGACGGCTGGACCGAAATCCTGGTCAAGCAGCTCGATTATCGCCACATGCCGTGCAATTTCGTGGAGATCATGCCGCGGCTGGACGAGCATATGCAGCGCACCAAGGGCTGAGCAACGGCGCACAGGCGGTGTGCGCCGGACTGCCCACCCTTTCAGCATGCGGAACGGCTCACGGGTTTTTGAACCACACAGCCATGACTTCGTTGTATCAGCGGGTTACGCATTCTCCGTGTTGCGTAGCCAGCCATTTCATTGATCAATGAGGTTCAGACGATGTCACAGTTCAGCCTGCCCCTGTCACGCCGCCAGCTGATTGCCGGCGCCGCTGTAACCGCCGCCGCCGTTCCGCTGGCCGGCACGGTGTCTTCCGTCACCCCTGCCGCCGCCAAGGCCGAGATGAAGGGCGTGGAACGGCCGACGCACCGCCGCTTCAAGCTGGGCGACTTTACCCTCACAACCATCAATGACGGCGCCATATCTGTCGAGGACCCGCAGAGCATCTTCGGCACCAACGCTTCAAAGGAAGACTTCGAGGCACAGGCGCAAGCCAGTTTCCTGCCCGTGGACAAGCTGCAGATCTCGTTCACCCCGGTAATCGTCAATACCGGTTCCGAACTGGTGCTGTTCGACACCGGCAACGGCGATGCCCGCATGCCCAATGCCGGCCACCTGATCCACCACACCCTGAAGGCCGCAGGCTACGCGCCTGAGCAGGTCGACAAGGTGATCATCACCCACTACCACCCTGACCATATCGGCGGGCTGATGATGGCTGGCAACGCCACCTTCCCGAACGCAACCTACGTGGCAGCCGCCAACGAACACGACTTCTGGTCGGCGCCGGAGCGCATGTCCGGCGGCACCGAGCGCGTGGCCAAGCTGGTTGAAAGCAACATTACGCCGATGAAGGACAAGTTCACCTTCATCAAGGACGGCGACGAGGTTGCACCCGGCATCCGCGCCATGGCCACCAACGGCCACACCCCCGGCCACACGGCCTACCATATCGAAAGCGCGGGCCAGCGCATCCTGGTCGGCGGCGACTTCGCCAACCAGCCCTACCTGTCGATTGCCAAGCCCGAGTGGCATGTCAGGTTCGACATGGACAAGGACGGCGCCGTGGCCACCCGCAAGAAGGTGCTGGACATGCTGGCCGCCGACCGCATCCCGTTCACCAGCTACCATATGCCGTTCCCGGCAGTGGGCTACATCGACAAGCGCGCCGACGGTTCGTACCACTACGTGCCGGTGAGCTTCCAGCTGGATGCTTGATTACCGACGCATTTCCGGACGGAAAACCGGTATCCACTTTTCCTGGAAATGCTTGATTTCTAACTCATGAAATCGCGGTAGCTGGCGGCGTCATCGACGTCCGCCAGCTGCCGCAGCATCCCGATGCTACGGCCCGGCAGGTTCGCCATGGTGTCGGCCAGCGCATGTTTGCTGGACCAGCGTACGTTGGCGAACATGGGCGTTCCGCGTGAACGCGCCGCCTGCCCCGCCAGCCAGTAGCCGCCATCCGGCGCCGGCCCGAAACAAAACTCCCGTTGACCCAACAGCCTGAACGCAGCGGCGATGTCGGCTGGCGCAATCGCGGGAATATCTGAACCGATCAGCGCCACCGGCCCTGGCGGCAGCGCGTCGAACTGGCGTTGCATGCGCACGCCCAGATCGCCACGGCCCTGGTTGACCACGTTGATGCCCGCAGGCCAGACCGGTGCGGCTACCTCATGTTCTCCGTCCACCGCCAGCCAGGCCTGCCAGCGCGGGTCATGGCCCAACCGCCGCAGCAGGCCCGTCAGCATGAGCCGGTAGACGCGGGTGGCCTCCACCGCGCCGATGTCGTTGCCCAGCCGCGTCTTGACCCGGCCAAGGCGGGGCTGCTTGGCCATGATGACGAGATGACGGGCAGGCTTCATGCGTAGAGCTTCCGGATGCGCGCCGGGTCCACCCCGGCGAAGAACAAGCTGAGGCAGACCAGATTGCGGCCCATGCGGCGCAGGTAGCCTTCGCGCCGGTAGCGGGCGGCACTGGTAATGGCCGCAACATCAAGATAGCGAAGCCGCGCCCGGCCGATGCGGCGAATGATGTCCACGTCCTCCATCAGCGGAATGGGCCGGAAACCGCCAACCGCCTGGTAAAGCCCGCGCGGGATCAGCAAGCCCTGGTCACCATAGGGCAAGGCGAGCACCCGGCAGCGCAAGGCCACGATGCGCTCCAGCCGCCGGGCCGGTGAGCTGTCGTCATCGAGTGCGAACCGGAACACCGCCGCCTTGTCCGATTGATCGCGGACGTGATCGCGCACCGCCTCGCGCCAGCCTTCGCCCAGCCGGGTGTCGGCATGCAGGAACAGCAGCCAGTCACCCGAGGCTGCTTCCGCGCCAGCCTTGAGCTGGAGACCGCGGCCAGGCGAAGCGCTGATCACCGTCACCTCATCGCCGAGACCGGACGGCGGCGGCACCGTGCCGCCATCGGCAACGATGATTTCATCCACCGGGTCGCCGCGCAGCCGCGCCACTGCAGCGGGCAGCAACTGGTTGGCATCAAGCGCCGGGATGATCACGGTCAGGTTCATGAGGCGCGACAATAGCGGCAGCCGACGCCATCGGAAACACAAGCAAGCGTGATTTTTGTTCTTGTTATGTTCTGCTATTCGCGTTAATCTGCTGCCCATCATGAGCGCCATGCAACATCGCACCAACCTGGACTTTTCGAGCAACGAGCCGGCACCGCTTGCCCGGGTGCGCGGGCGTGGCGCCGGCAGCAACGCCACCTCGCGGTTCGAGGCGCTGAAGCGCGTCGGCTTCGATGACGGTTGGGCGCGCAACGATGAAGAGCTTCCCGCCCTCAAGACCCACGTGACGGCGGAAATCGCGCGGAGCATCATCTCGCGCAACACCTCGCCCGATATTTCGTTCGACCGCTCGATCAACCCCTATCGCGGCTGCGAGCACGGCTGTTCCTACTGCTATGCGCGGCCCAGCCACGCCTATATGGGCCTGTCCGCCGGGCTGGACTTCGAGACCCGGCTGTTCGCCAAGACCAATGCGGCGGAGCTGCTGCGCAAGGAACTGGGGGCGAAGGGCTATGAGGCGGCCACCATCGCACTGGGCGCCAATACCGATCCGTACCAGCCGGTGGAGCGGCAGTACCGCATCACCCGCGCGGTGCTGGAGGTGCTGAACGAGACCAATCACCCGGTGGGCATCGTCACCAAGTCGGCGCTGGTAACGCGCGACATCGACATATTGCAGGAAATGGCGGGCAAGGGTCTGGTCAAGGTGGCGCTGTCGCTGACCACGCTGGACCACAAGCTGTCGCGCCAGCTGGAACCACGCGCGGCCACACCGGGCAGGCGGCTGCAGGCGCTGGAAATGCTGTCGGCAGCCGGCATTCCCACCGTGGTGATGACCGCGCCGATCATACCCGCCATCAACGATGCCGAAATCGAGAAGCTGCTGGGCGCGGCCCAGGCGGCGGGCGCGCGCGAGGCGGGCTACGTGCTGCTGCGGTTGCCGCACGAACTGAAAGAGCTGTTTCGCGAGTGGCTGGAGCGGGAGTTCCCCGACCGGGCGGCCCACGTGATGAACCTGGTGCGAGACACCCGTGGAGGCCGTGACAACGATCCCAGTTTCGGCGCGCGCATGTCGGGCCGTGGCCCCTATGCCTGGCAGATCGGGCGGCGCTTCGAGCTGGCCTGCAAGCGGCTCGGCCTCAACAGTCACAAGCAAAAGCTGCGCGCCGACCTGTTTACCCGGCCCGTGCAACCGGGCGAGCAGCTATCCCTTTTGTAAGCTTTTTCGCTATGGTCTGGCGCCATGGCGATTCGTTCCGAGACCTCACCTGATTACAGCCTCGAATCCACCGCACTGGCGGACGGCTTCAAACTTGTATGCGGGATCGACGAGGCCGGGCGCGGGCCGCTGGCCGGTCCGGTAGTGGCGGCTGCGGTAATCCTCGATCCGGCCAGCATTCCACCCGGGCTGAACGACTCCAAGAAGCTCACTGAAGCGGCACGCGAAAACCTGTTCGCCCATATCCTTGCCACGGCGCAGGTGGGCGTCGGCGTTGCCGATGTGGCGCGCATCGACCGCGACAACATTCTCGCCGCCACCTTGTGGGCGATGGCGCAAGCCGTGAACGACCTGCCCGTCGCGCCCGCACTGGCGCTGGTGGACGGCAACCGGCCGCCGGTGCTTGCCTGCGCCTGCCGCACCGTGGTGAAGGGCGATGGCCTGAGCGTGTCCATCGCGGCGGCGTCCATCGTCGCCAAGGTGACCCGCGACCGCATCATGCGGGCCATCGACCGGCAGCACCCGGGCTACGGCTTTGCCCGCCACAAGGGATATGGTTCACCATACCATCTCGACGCGCTTGCCCGGCTGGGCCCCTGCGAGCACCATCGCCGCTCGTTCGCACCGCTGCGCACCCTGGCTGAACCAGGCTCGCGTTAACCATTCATTAAGAATTCGATTCACGGCGAGTCCGCGGTGATTCAACATGCTTTCACGCCTCGTCAGAAAGGCTCCGGGCCGCTGCTGCCCGTTTGTCAGTCAGTTCATGCGTAAAACAGGGTTTGCCGTCTCATGGGTATCGCCGCCAGGCCGGACATCACGCCGCTTCTCGACTCCATACTCGCCGGGGATTGCCTGGAGCAGTTGCGCAAGCTGCCCACGGGCTCGGGGGACCTGGTGTTCGCCGATCCGCCCTACAACCTGCAGCTGGGCGGCGGGCTGACCCGTCCGGACCAGTCGAAGGTCGACGGCGTGGACGATGCCTGGGACAAGTTCGACTCGTTCGCCGCCTATGACGCGTTCACCCGGGCATGGCTGGCCGAATGCCGCCGGGTGCTGAAGCCCACCGGCACCATCTGGGTGATCGGCTCGTACCACAATATCTTCCGCGTCGGCGCCACGCTGCAGGACCTCGGCTACTGGATCCTCAACGACATCGTCTGGCGGAAGGTGAACCCGATGCCGAACTTCCGTGGCACCCGCTTTGCAAATGCCCACGAGACGCTGATCTGGGCGTCGCGCTCGGAAGACCAGAAGACCTACACCTTCAATTACGAGGCGCTGAAGGCGTTCAACGACGACCTGCAGATGCGCTCCGACTGGGTGTTGCCGATCTGTTCGGGCGGTGAGCGGCTGAAAGATTCAGACGGCCGCAAGGCGCATCCGACCCAGAAGCCGGAAGCGTTGCTGCACCGGGTGCTGCTGGCCTCGTCGAAACCGGGCGACGTGGTCCTAGACCCGTTCTTCGGTTCCGGCACGACGGGTGCTGTGGCGCGCCGGCTGGGCCGTCACTTTATCGGAATCGAGCGCGACGAGGGCTACATCGCCATCGCCCAGCAGCGCATTGCGGCCATCGAACCGGGCGATGCAGAGACGCTGAAGGTCACCACCGGTAAGAAGCAGGAAGTGCGTATTCCGTTCGGCTCGCTGGTGGAGCGCGGGCTGATCAACCCGGGCGACACGCTGTACGATCCGGCCCAGCGGACCGCCGCGCGGGTGCGGGCCGACGGCTCGCTGTCGGTGAAGGACGCGACCGGCTCGATCCACAAGATGGGCGCCCACGTGATGGGGGCGGAGGCCTGCAACGGCTGGACGTTCTGGCACGTGCGCAAGGGCAAGCAGCTGATGCCGATCGACGTGCTGCGCCAGAAGGTGCGCGCAGAGATGAAGGGCATCTGACCTTGGCGCCCATCGTGCGTGCCGGCGTCGCGGGCGATGCCGCCGCCATCTGCGTCATCTACAACCAGGGCATAGAAGACCGCATCGCCACCTTCGAAACCCGGCTACGCTCGCCTGCCGACATCGAGAGCTGGTTTGCGCCGGGCGCGCTGCCGGTAGTCGTGGCCGAAGAAGCCGGCCGGGTATTGGGATTTGCCTCGTCAAGCGCCTACAGCACCCGGGAGTGCTATAGCGGCATTCGCGAGTTCTCCATCTATATCGACAGGCAGGCGCGCGGGCGCCGGTTGTCGAGGCTGCTGCTCGAGGCGCTGAGCGAGGCCACTGTGCACAGTGGCGGCTGGAAGCTCACCTCACGCATCTTCCCCGAGAATGTGGCGAGCCTTGAGGCTTGCCGGGCAGCGGGCTTCCGCGTTGTCGGCACCCATCTGCGCCACGCCAAGCTCGACGGCGTATGGCGGGACGTGGTCACCGTTGAGAAACTGCTGCATCAGGATTGACGGGTTCTCTTCAGCGCATCGGCGCCCAGCACCGCCACCGCCACCTTCTTCATCACCGTGGGTAGCGCCTCGCGGGCGAGGTCTTCGCGCGCCACCCAGCGCCAGTCATGGTCGCGGCCCGGCATGGCGTCGAACAGCTCATCGGTCAGGTGAACATCGAGCAGCAAGTGGAAGTGGGTGAAGGTGTGTTCCACCCGGCCTGCGCCATTGTGCCAGGCGGACGGGTACGGGGCGTGATCGTCCCGGTCACTTCCAGCTTCCGTCCACGGGCCTGAGGGAAACTCCAGCATGCCGCCGAGCAGGCCTTTCTCCTCGCGCCGGCGCATCAGCACCCGGCCTGCAGGGTCCTCGACCCAGTAGATGCGGGCGCGACGCACCGGTCGGTCCTTCTTTGCTGCCTTGCGCGGCAGTTCCGCCTCGATGCCGGCTTTTCGCGCCGCACAAGCAGCCACCCACGGGCAAATCAGGCAGTTGGGAGACCTGGGCGTGCACACCGTGGCGCCGAGGTCCATAAGGGCTTGCGCAAAGTCGCCCGGCCGGTGTGCGGGCACAAGTTCCAGCGTGGCGGCCCTGA
>JAZBOA010000218.1:0-2066 GCA_036350935.1 Anderseniella sp.
TCCTCGCGGAAATCGGTCGCCCAGATGATGTTGCCGCCCATGCGCATGCGGCCGTAGAGCCGCGGGATGACCGCGCCCTCGGTGGCCGAGGTGATGCGCAGCGTGTCGAGCCGCGCGCCCTCGATGCGCTGGGTGGGCGCCAGCGACGAGATGATCCAGCTGTCGACGACCGAGCCGATGGTCGAGCCGATGAAGCCGCCGATGGTCGCGGCGCTGACGCCGAGGATCGCGCCGCCGATCGAACCGCCGATAGCGGCGCCGGCCGCACCGAGAACAAGCGTTGCCATGGGACCTCGACGATGAAGGATGGAGGAAAGACGGAAGAAACGATCGGCCAGAGGCGTCTTGCGACCGACGGAAGGTGCTCAGACCAGGGCCATGCTGGCCTCACCGGCAGTTCCCGTCACGCGCGTCATGCAATGGCTGTGGGCAGCAACTGTTCGGTCGTCACTATTGCGTCACGGATCAGCATTCGCTGACTGTGGTCAGGTTGGGTGGCAAGCGGACGGCTGAAAATGAGGCGTCAGCACGAGGGCTAAACAAAAAGCGGACGCTCGCGTAACCGAGTTCGTGTTCTTCATCAGACGAAAAGCTTGTGATCGGGCGCTCCTGACTGCGGTTCCCGAGCTGGACGATGCATCCCGCCGGTTGTGGGCCGCATGAGGAGACCCACCGTGGTCATTTCTTGTGGTCCAGCACCGCCCCGAGGACCGCCCGCGTCAGCAAAGGCATAAGTCTCAAGGGCGGACTCCGTCCGCTCTCGCAACACGGCCACCAGCCCCTCCACGTAGGCCAGGACTTGCAATGTCAGACGGACGAGCAGGCGGTAAAGCGCAGCCGGATTGAAGCGGACATGGGCGATCCAAGCCACTTGGACCGGCTCCTGTGCCCTTTGGCGTGACCTGGTGGACCACAGTCCTCATTTTCCTGAAGCGGCAAGCGTTTGACCCCGTCAATCGATGGGTTATGCCCGATACCAACACCGACTCGAAAAATTCGCTGTTTCAGCCGTGTTGCTGACCGGCCATGTCGTTCACGGCTCAAGTGAACGCTGCCGGCTTCTGCGCGCCCTGGCTGACGGCCTTGAAGGAAGGATTGGATCATGGGGCTGCCACAACGCGTTTTCTACCCGGTCCACGAAATCGCCGCGCGCTGGGGCTGCACGGTCTCAGACATCGCTGGGTGGGCCGCATCGGGGTCCCTGAACCTCGTCACCGGCATCCCGCCTGTGGAGTGTGGCGAGCGTCGGGTCGGAGGGCTCGTCGAAATCGAGCCGATGGACATCCTGCCGATGTTCCGACGCGCCGGCACCGGCCCGAACGAGGCGCATCTGCGCAGGGTGCGACCACCCGAGGGGGCGGACTGGCTGTTCATCACGGTCCCGGCAGAGGGGGTGGTGGTATCGATCGGCGATGTGATGATCTGCGGTCCGGACGTGCGCAAGTTCGAAGATACCCACGATCTCTTCAGCCGTGTTTCTGACGGACTCCGGCTTGGAGACGAGGGGAACTACGACTGGGCCGCAATGGGTGTCGAGATCACGCGGCGGGTCTTTGAGCAGGGCCTGCCCGAGTCGCAGGGCGAGTGGATCCGTGAGTTGCAGGACTGGTTCGCCATGCAGTCGGAAACCGGGGAATTCCCGGACGAGCGCTCGATCCGGCGGCGACTGACCCCGACCCTTCGAGCGCTGAAGTTCAAGCACCCGAAACGCTGAAGGGCTTTGCGTGGGCGCCCGCGGCAGAGCCTGCTGGCGGGTTGGCCGGACCGGCGGGCCGATCCGCGTCGTGGACCAGCCTTGGCTTCGACGTGAAGGCGCTGGCCACGGCATCGACGCCGGCGCGCAGCGGCGAGTCCATCAGATGTGCGTAGCGCTGGGTGGTCTGCATCTGGCTGTGACCCAGAAGCTTGCCGATCATCTCGAGCGAGGCACCACCGCTGACCAGCAGCGAGGCGAAGGTGTGGCGCAGGTCGTGGATCCGTACATCCTCGATCTTTGCCTCCTTCTGGATCCGGATCCAGAACCGGCGGATCTCCTGCACGGGCTGGCCGGGCACGTCGCCGGGGAA
>JAZBOA010000219.1:0-2293 GCA_036350935.1 Anderseniella sp.
ATGACCGAGAAACGCAGCCATGCCGGTCAGGATCGCTGCCGTCATGCCTGAGAGGGTTAAGGCGGCCATGACGGGCAGGGTGCCCTTCAGCGCGTCGAGCAGCAGGGTCGCGGCCGCGGCCGGCTTGGAACCGGTGCGCAGCACGTTGGTGGCGCCGATATTGCCGGAACCGATCTCGCGCAGGTTGCCAAGCCCGAAAGCCCTCGCGATCAACAACCCGTAGGGCACCAATCCGGAGAGGTAGCCAATGGCCACCCAAAGCAGCAACGTGCCGTAGTTGGTCGTAGCGATGCCGGGCAGTGTTTCCATGATCATGTCCGCAAGCAATGCGTTGCAATAGTCAGGCGAGTTTATACACGCTTGCGCCGCCGACAATGGTTTCCAGCACGCGACCCTCGAAGGCGCGTTCCTCGAAGGCGGTGTTGCGCGAGGCAGAGTGCAGCAATTCGGCGTCGACCACCCACGGCTTGTCGAGGCTCACAAGGGCCAGATCCGCCGGGCGGCCCTGCTTCAATGAGCCGTATTCCAGGCCGAGCAGGCTGGCAGGCTTGGCGGTCAGGGAGGTCACCAGGCGTTCCAGGCTCAACTGGCCGCTGTGGAACAGCGACAATCCAGCCGACAGAAGCGTTTCCAGGCCGACGGCCCCGAAGGCGGCTTCCGAGAATGGCACCCGCTTGGTGTCGGCGTCCTGCGGGTCGTGGCTGGAAACGATGATGTCGATGGAGCCGTCGGCGAGACCCTCCACTAATGCAACCCGGTCTTCCTCCCGCCGGAGCGGCGGCGACAGCTTGAAGAAGGTGCGATAGGCGCCAACATCGTTCTCGTTCAGCGTCAGGTGATTGATCGACACCCCGCACGAAACCGGCAGGCCGCTGGCCTTGGCGCGGCGAATGACGTCCAGCGAGGCGGCGCAAGATATCTGCGCGGCGTGGTAGGGCGCACCGGTCATCTCGACGAGGCGCAGGTCGCGTTCAAGTGCAATCAGCTCAGCCGCCGCAGGAATGCCGGGCAGGCCAAGCCGCGTTGCCACCTCGCCGGAGTGCATCACCCCACCGGCAAGGTCAGGGTCCTCGACATGCTGTACGACCAGCAGGCCGAAATCGCGGGCGTACTTCATGGCGCGGCTGAGCAACCGCGAGTTTCTCACCGACCGGGTGGAATCGGTTACGGCAACCGCGCCGGCCTCCTTCAGCAGGCCGAATTCGGTCATTTGCTCCCCGGCCAGTCCCTTGGTGATGGCAGCCATGGGGTGAACCCGGACATCCGCCGTGTTGAGGGCGCGACGGCGCACGAAGTCGATGATCGAGGCATCGTCCATGACCGGCATGGTATTGGGCTGGATGACGATGCTGGTCACGCCGCCTGCCGCCGCAGCACGGGATGCGGTTTGCAGGGTCTCGCGGTGTTCGGTGCCAGGCTCGCCGGTGAACACCCGCATGTCGATGAGGCCCGGCAGCAGCAATGCGCCCTTCGCATCAGTCACCTCGGTGCCCTGCGGCACGCTTTGCGCGGTGACAGCCTCGCCGATCCACTTGATGATGCCATCCTCGATGAGCACGCCACCGGTTGCATCAAGGCCGTTGGCCGGATCGAACAGCCGGGCATTGACAATGGCCCGGCGCGGCGTCGGCGTCAGGGTCGTACTCATGCCCCACCTGCCTTGCCATCGGGGCCGTCAAGATTGCGCGACAGCGCGTCGAGCACAGCCATGCGGCTGGCAACGCCCATCTCGACCTGTTCGCGGATGACCGACTGGACGCCGTCCGCCACGATCGAGTCGATTTCCACGCCGCGGTTCATCGGGCCGGGGTGCATGACCAGCGCATTTTCCTTCGCCAGCTTCAACTTGGCCTGATCCAGACCGAAGAAATGGTAATATTCCCGCGCCGATGGAATGAAGCTGCCGTTCATCCGCTCGGTCTGCAGGCGCAGCATCATC
Source organism: Anderseniella sp. (assembly GCA_036350935.1). Lineage (GTDB taxonomy): Bacteria > Pseudomonadota > Alphaproteobacteria > Rhizobiales > Aestuariivirgaceae > Anderseniella. The sequence continues at coordinate 1,940 of JAZBOA010000219.1, forward strand.
ACCACGTCGGCGCCCTTGAGGCCCTCGCGCATGTCAGTGAAGACTTCAGCGCCCAGTTTCTCAACGCCGGTCGGCAGCAGCGTTGTCGGGCCAATGAGCCGCAGCCTGACGTTCATCTTGGAAAGCAGCAGGATGTTGGACCGCGCCACCCGGGAATGCGCAATGTCGCCGCAAATGGCCACAGTGAGCCCTTCGAGCCGCCCAAGACGGCGGAGGATTGTCAGCGCATCCAGCAACGCCTGCGTCGGGTGTTCGTGCTGGCCGTCGCCGGCGTTCACCACCGCGCAGGACACCTTCTGGGCCAGCAGTTCGACCGCGCCGGACGACTGATGCCGCACGATCAGCAGGTGCGGG
>JAZBOA010000220.1:0-9652 GCA_036350935.1 Anderseniella sp.
GGCGTCGACATGGTGGCGTGGGAAAGCTTCGGCGAGGGCTGGATCAGCGACGTGGTCAAGCAGCTCAGGATCGCGGATACGCGCCTCATCCGCGCGCCTTATGGCGAACTGCCGGCCCTCGATGGAATCGACTTCGACCGCGACGTGGTGTTCACCTGGAACGGCACGACCAGCGGCGTGCGGGTGCCTGACGGCGGCTTCATTCCGGCGGACCGCCAGGGCCTGACGATCTGCGATGCGACGTCTGCTGCGTTTGCGCAGAGGCTCGATTTCGCCAAGCTCGACGTGGTCACGTTCTCCTGGCAGAAGGTGCTCGGGGGCGAGGGCGCGCATGGCATCCTCATTCTCAGCCCGCGTGCCGTTGAACGGCTGGAGACCTACACGCCGGCATGGCCGATGCCGAAGATATTCCGGCTTACCAAGGGCGGCAAGATCATCGACGGCATCTTCAAGGGCGAGACCATCAACACGCCCTCCATGCTGTGCGTCGAGGACTACATCAAGGCGCTGGAATGGGCCGAGGGCATCGGCGGCCTGCCGGCGCTGATGGCCCGGGCCGACGCCAACGCGGCGGCGCTCAATACCTGGGTCGAGCGCACGGCCTGGATCGAGAACCTGGCGGTTGATCCAGCCACCCGGTCGAATACCTCGGTCTGCCTGAAGCTGTCGGCGCCGGCCACGGCGGGGCTCGACGCGGACGAGGCAGCGGCGCTGCCGAAGCAGATCGCCAAGCTGCTGGAAGCCGAAGGCGTGGCGTATGACATCGGCGCCTATCGCGATGCTCCTGCGGGCCTGCGCATCTGGTGCGGCGCCACGGTCGAGGCGCATGACGTGGAAGCCCTGACCCACTGGCTTGACTGGGCCTGGTCGCAGGTCTCCGCCGCCCGTGCCGCCTGAGCGCATTCAAACCATTTCCAAAAATTCAAGACTGGAGGATTGCCTCATGGCGCCCCGTGTACTCGTTTCCGACAAGCTTTCCGACGCCGCCGTCGATATCTTCAAGGCGCGCGGCATCGACGTGGATTTCATGCCCGAGCTGGGCAAGGACAAGGATGCACTGCTGGCGGCGATCGCCGGCTATGACGGCCTCGCCATCCGCTCGGCCACCAAGGTCACCGCGAAGGTGATCGAGGCCGCTACCAACCTCAAGGTGATCGGCCGGGCCGGCATTGGCGTCGATAATGTCGATATTCCGGCCGCCTCGGCGCGCGGCATCATCGTCATGAACACCCCGTTCGGCAACACCATAACCACTGCCGAGCACGCCATCTCGATGATGCTGGCGCTGGCCCGGCAGATCCCGGCGGCCAATGCGTCCACCCATGCCGGCAAGTGGGAAAAGACGCGTTTCATGGGCGTGGAACTGTTCAACAAGACGCTTGGATTGATCGGCTGCGGCAATATAGGTTCGATCGTTGCGGACCGGGCGCTTGGCCTAAGGATGCGCGTCGTTGCCTATGATCCGTTCCTGTCGGCAGAGCGCGCCATCGAGCTTGGCGTGGAAAAGGTTGAACTCGACGACCTGCTGAAGCGCGCCGACTTCATCTCGCTGCACACGCCGCTGACCGAGAAGACCAGGCACATCCTGGATGCCGGTGCGCTGGCCAGAACGAAGCCGGGCGTGCGCATCATCAATTGTGCTCGCGGCGGCCTGATCGTCGAGGCTGCGCTCAAGGATGCACTGGATTCAGGTCACGTTGCCGGGGCGGCGCTGGACGTGTTCGAGGTGGAGCCAGCCACCGATCACCCGCTGTTCGGCTACGAGAACGTTGTGTGCACGCCCCATCTCGGCGCAGCAACCTCGGAAGCGCAGGAGAACGTGGCCCTGCAGGTGGCCGAACAGATGGCGGACTACCTGCTGCAGGGCGCAGTCTCCAACGCGCTCAACATGCCATCCATCACCGCCGAGGAAGCACCGCGGCTGAAGCCGTTCGTGGCGCTGGCGGAACTGCTTGGCTCGTTCGCCGGCCAGCTGACGGAGAGCTCCATCAAGGCTGTGACCATCGAGTATGCGGGCGAGGTGGGCGAGATGAACGTCAAGGCCCTCACCTCGGCCCTGCTGGCGGGGCTGATGCGGCCGATGCTGGGCGACGTTAACATGGTGTCGGCGCCGGTGATGGCGAAGGAACGTTCGATCAAGGTGGACGAGGTGCGCCAGACCAAGCGCGGCGTCTACGACAACTATATCCGGCTGATCGTGAAGACCGACCGGCAGGAGCGCTCGGTGGCCGGCACCGTGTTCTCCGACGGCAAGCCGCGGATCATCCAGATCAAGGGCATCAACATGGAAGCCGAACTTGGGCCGCAGATGATCTACGTCACCAACGAGGACAAGCCGGGCTTCATCGGTGCGTTCGGACGGTTGCTTGGCGATGCGGACGTCAACATCGCCACCTTCAACCTGGGCCGCGACAAGCCGGGCGGCGACGCCATCTGCCTGGCCGAGATCGATGGCAATGTCACGCCGGAACTGCTGGCGCAGATCGAGGCGCTGCCGCAGGTGCGGCACGCCAAGGCGCTCCGGTTCTAGCTGTCATTGGAGGGTTTTCTTGCGGCCGATGTACTCGATATAGAGCAGCAGGTCCTCGGCCTGCTGCTCGGAAAACTCCCATGGCGGCATCGGCTCGTGGCCGAGCGGCAGGCCTTCCAGCAACTGGTCGGCGACGCCCTCGATGGTCAGCTTGTCGACCAACGTTGCAAAGGGTGGCGATTTCTCTTCCGGGCCCGGTCCGGGGCCGGTGATGGCGTGGCACTTCATGCACAGAAGCTGGGCCAGCTCGAGGCCCCGCTTGATGCTTTCGGCGTTCTCGTCATCGCGGGCCTGCTGCTCTGCGTCGACTGCCGATGGAGGCTGCGCGGCCGTCTGGGCAAGTGACGCAGGCGCCGCCAGCGTCAGCATCAGACAGGCGGTTGCCATGCTCAGCAGGCGGGTCAAGGACATGGAGGCGTTTCCCTTCCGGAATCTGTGCCAGTGCGCGGTATGAATACCAGATTGGCGAAGAGGGCGGCAGTGGTCATTGAGGCAGGTCAATCGGTGTCCGGATGGACGGCGGCTGTCTGCCGATGACGCGCCCCGGCTTTTCCACTGCGGCAATCCCGCATGTGGCTTTTGCTTTTCAAAGCCGCTTCATCAAGCTAAAGACTTGCAACGGCCCCTCCTGCATCAGCGCGGAGAGGGCCGTTCGCTTTTTCTGGAACCGGTCCGGACAGGATATTCGTGATGGCAAACGTGGTTGTGGTTGGCGCCCAGTGGGGCGACGAAGGCAAGGGCAAGATCGTCGACTGGCTGTCGGAGCGTGCCGACGTGGTGGTGCGGTTTCAGGGCGGGCACAATGCCGGCCACACGCTGGTCATCGACGGGGTTACCTACAAGCTGTCCCTGCTGCCGTCTGGCATCGTGCGGCCGGGCAAGCTGTCGGTGATCGGCAACGGCGTGGTGATTGATCCGTGGGCGTTGAGCGATGAAATCGACCGGTTGCAGTCGCAAGGCGTCGAGGTGACGCCGGACAACCTGCGCATCGCCGAGAATGCCGTGCTGATCCTGCCCCTGCACCGCGAACTCGACGGCATGCGCGAGGCGGCGGCGGGCGCAGGCAAGATCGGCACGACTGGCCGCGGCATCGGCCCGGCTTACGAGGACAAGGTGGGCCGGCGCGCCATACGCGTCTTTGACCTGCAGAATACCGACAGCATGGACGCCAAGATCGAGCGCCTGCTGGCGCATCACAACGCGCTCCGCCGCGGCCTGGGCGAAGCCGAGGTGGATGGCCGCGAACTGCGCGACCAGCTGCTGGCCATTGCGCCGCGCATCCTGCCCTACATGGACACCGTCTGGCACCTGCTGGACAATGCCCGCCGCGACGCCAAGCGCATCCTGTTCGAAGGCGCGCAAGGCATCATGCTGGACATCGATTTCGGCACCTATCCGTTCGTGACCTCGTCGAACACCATCGCGGCCCAGGCCGCCACCGGCTCCGGCGTGGGGCCAGACATGCTGGGTTACGTGCTCGGCATCGCCAAGGCCTATACGACGCGCGTCGGCTCCGGACCGTTCCCGACAGAGCTGTTCGATGCTACTGGCGAACGCATTGGCGAGCGTGGCCGTGAGTTCGGTACGGTCACGGGGCGCAAGCGGCGTTGCGGCTGGTTCGATGCGGTGATGGTGCGCCAGGCGATCAAGACCTCCGGCATCAGCGGCATCGCGCTGACCAAGCTGGACGTGCTGGACGGCTTTGACGAGATCAAGGTGTGTACAGGCTACAAGCTGGACGGACAGGTGGTGGACCGGCTGCCGGCAGGGCAGGGTGCGCAGGCACGCATCGAGCCCGTCTACCAGAGCTTCGAGGGCTGGAAGGATACCACGGCTGGCGCCCGTTCATGGGCGGACCTGCCGGCCCAGGCGGTCAAGTACGTGCGCCAGATCGAGGAGCTGATCGAGTGCCCGATCGCGCTGTTGTCAACGAGCCCGGAGCGGGATGACACCATCCTGATGCGCGATCCGTTCCAGGACCAGGTGCGCTGAAGCGGGCTTGCGCTGCGGCGGCGGTTCAGGCCGAGGCGCTGGCCTCGCGCCGTTCCTGACTCATGTCGACCATGGCGGTGCCATTGGTCTGGCGGCGGATGTACTCGGCAAACTCGCTGATCACCACGCTGGCGAGTGCGGTTTGCGGGATGGCCTTGCCAAACAGGTAGCCTTGCGAATAGTCGCAACCGAGATAGGCAGCTCGGCTGGCGTGCTCTTCGGTCTCGATGCCTTCGGCGGTAATCTTCATGTTGAAGGTCCGGCCCACCTCGACGATCTTGCCGAGCAGGGCGAGCGCCTTGGGCTCCTCGTCGGACGCGCGGATAAAGGCCTGGTCGATCTTCAGCTTGTCGAAGTTGAACTGCCACAGATAGCCGAGGCTGGAGTAGCCGGTGCCGAAATCGTCCAGCGCAACGCGGATGCCCAGCTGCTGCAGCTTGCGCAGCTGTTCCAGCACCGGCGCGGTATCGCCAATCATGATGCTTTCGGTGACTTCGAGTTCGAGGCGATCCGGGCTTACCCGGGTTTCCTCGAGGATGGACTTGATGTCGTCAACCAGCGTCTGCGAGGCAAACTGCTGCGGTGACAGGTTGACGGCCATGGAGATGTGCTTGGGCAAGCCTGATACCGTGCGGCAGGCTTCGCGCAGGGTCCACAAGCCGATCTGGTCGATGCGGCCGATATGCTCGGCGATCGGGATGAACCGGTCGGGGCCGATGCGTTCGCCTTCGCGGGAGGTGAGTCGGATCAGGGCTTCGAAGCTGGCGAGCTTGCGCGAACGCGCATCAACCACCGGCTGGTAATGCAGTTCAAAGCGGTTGTGCTCGCAAGCGTCTTCGACGATCGCCGCTATGCGCTCGGTTTCACGGAACTCATTCACGGTCTGGCTGTCATAGGTGACGAGTTGCTGGCCGCCTGCCGACTTTGCAGCGCGCAGGGCAAGTTCCGCCTGTTGCAGCAGTTCATCGGCCGAAAGGCTGCCATTTGCCGAGTTGGCGACGCCGATGCTGGCGGACAGGCGGATCTGCTGTTCGTCCAGCTTGAACGGTTGCGCGAAGATCGACTGGACCTGCTGCTCCAGCCGGGTGTTGTCATCGTTGGTTGCAATCAGGCCAAATGCATCGCCGGTCATGCGGGCGCAAATGACATTCTCGCCGCAGGCTGTGCGGAGCCGCTCGGCCAGCTCACGCAGAAGGCGGTCGCCATTGGCCCGGCCAAGGCGTTCATTGATGCCTGAAAAGCGGTCCAGGTTGACCAGCAGCAGGCTGGTTGCGCTGTGATCTGACTGCTCCTGCTGGCTGAGTGTGCGAAGTATGTCGTTGAAGGCGAGCTGGTTGGGCAGCCCGGTTACCTTGTCCATCTGCATGAGGCGGCGGATATTGCGCTGCGCCTCGTTTCTGGCATTGGCGCGGACCAGCAGGCTGACAAGGATGATGAAACCGATTGCCGAAGACAGGATCATGCCGATCTTCGAGCCGCCCTCGACAAACATTGCGTAGATGCCCGAACTATCGACGTTGGCCACCAGGGTGCCGACCCTCTGGTTGCCGGTCATGAACGGGATCGAAATCCGCGATACATGTTCGGCGGTTTCGGCGAACGCGCCGTCATCCGGCCCGACATAGGTGCGCAACCGGCCATCGATGTCGTAGATGCTGTAGCTCAGCACAGAACCGCCGGCAGATTCATCGCTGATGATGCGGTTGACGGCGCCGCTGTGCGGCTGGCTCAGCTGGACGACCAGTTCCGGCTGGCTTGACGCGAGATGGGTGGCCCATTTGTGGGCTGTCTCGGTAGCCTGTTCATGGACCAGCGCGCCGATCTCCTGCCGGGCGAAATTGACCCCGATCACCAGCAGCAGCGCGCTGACGCAGATCAGCAGCGCATTGGCGGCGGTGTTTGTGGACATCCCGATCCTGGAAAACCGTGACACGACTGTTTCCAACCCCTGCCGCTGTTGCCTGCGGCGTACTTGTTGCCAGACTTGAAGGTAACATTGCAGGGTTATGGAAACGTAACCGCCACCACGGCCGTTCAGGGCCGTGGTGGCGGATTAAGGGTCCGGATATCAGCCGGCTTTAGCCGAGCAGTTCGGCAGACGCCTTGCGCACCGCCTTTTCAACCTTCTCGTAGGCCTTGACCTCGATCTGGCGGATGCGCTCTCGCGAGACGTTGAACTCCTGCGACAGGTCTTCCAGGGTCATCGGATCTTCGCTCATGCGCCGGGCCTCGAAAATGCGCCGTTCGCGCTCATTCAGGCCGTTCATTGCCTGATGCAGCAGCTTGGAGCGCATTTCCTGCTCTTCGGATTGCTCGTAGGCAACGTCCGGTGTGTCTTCCTCGTCGACCAGCCAGTCCTGCCACTCGCCGCCGCCGTCGGTATCGCGCGACAACGGTGCGTTGAGCGAGCTGTCCCCGCCAAGGCGGCGGTTCATCGAGATCACGTCTTCCTCGGGCACGCCGAGGCGGGTGGCGATCTCGGTTACCTGGTCGGGACGCAGGTCTCCCTCTTCCAGCGCCTGGATCTGGCCCTTCACCTTGCGAAGGTTGAAGAACAGCTTCTTCTGGCTGGCGGTGGTGCCCATCTTCACCAGCGACCACGACCGCAGGATGTACTCCTGGATCGACGCCTTGATCCACCACATCGCGTAGGTGGCGAGGCGGAAGCCGCGTTCCGGTTCAAAGCGCTTGACGGCCTGCATGAGACCGACATTGCCTTCCGAGATGACCTCGGAAATGGGCAAGCCATAGCCGCGATAACCCATGGCGATCTTGGCCACCAGCCGCAGGTGGCTGGTGATCAGCCTGTGGGCCGCCTCGCGGTTCTCGTGTTCGCGCCAGTCGCGTGCGAGCTGGTATTCCTCGTCTGGCTGCAGCATTGGAAACTGGCGGATTTCCTGCATGTAGCGCTGTAAACCGTTGTCGCCGGACAAGGCCGGCAGATTGCCAGTCTTCGTCGTCATACTTGTACCTTTCTGACCTCCCGAAGGAGGGGATTTGCCCTTTAGCTGGGGCTCATATGGGAACAATGTCCGGCAGTTTAAAGAGTTCCGCCCAGGCTGGCAGGTTACAGTTTTGTTACCAGATTAATGACGTTTACGTAAACTTACATTGCATCTATCAGTAGCTGCATATCGGCTGGCAGGGGCGCCTCGAAGACCATTTGATCTGCGGTGACCGGGTGTTCGAAGCCGAGCAGGCCGGCATGCAGGGCCTGACGTCCGAGGCGGGCAAGGGCTGCGCGCGCAGCCGGCGCCAACCGGTTGGCAGAGGCGGCATGTGACGCCCCATAAACCTGGTCGCCCAGCAGCGGGTGGCCGATGTGGGCCATGTGCACCCGGATCTGGTGGGTGCGGCCGGTCTCCAGTTCGCACGCCACAAGCGATGCCAATGGCTTGCCGCCGTCCGGAGCGTCAAAGACCTGGAGCGTTTCGTAATGTGTAATGGCGTGGCGTCCGCCGCCGCCCGGTTTCAGCACGGCCATTTTCTGCCGGTTGGTGTGGGAGCGGCCGATATGGGTATCGATGCTGCCGCGTCTTGGCCATGGCACGCCCCAGACCAGGGCGAGATAACGCCGCTGCAGCCGGCCGTCCCGGCCATGGGCGGCGAACTGAGCTGACAGGGCCTGGTGGGCGCGGTCGTCCTTGGCCACCACCAGCAAGCCCGAGGTGTCCTTGTCGAGCCGGTGCACGATGCCGGGCCGCTTGACGCCGCCAATGCCGGACAGGCTGTCGCCACAGTGGGCGAGCAGCGCGTTGACCAGCGTGCCGGCCGGGTTGCCGGCGCCCGGGTGCACCACCATCCCGGCCGGCTTGTTGATGACGATGAGGCTGTGATCCTCGTGAACGATGTCCAGGCTTATTGCCTGGGCCTGCGGTTCTGCCGGTTCAGGTTCAGGCAAGCTTGCGGTGATGCTGGCGCCGGGTTTGACCCTGAACGACGCGTCCACTATCTTGCGCCCGTCCACCGACACATGGCCCTCGCTGATGAGCGACTGGAAGCGTGCCCGGGAGTGGTCCGGAAAGCCTGCGGCCAACACCTTGTCGAGCCGCTGTGCGGTTTCGGCCTCGTGGATCAACGACAGGGTTATTGCAGGGTTCGACATGGCGCAGGACAAGTTAACGGACAAAACAACACCCGGACAGCACAATGACGGCGACGAGTTGCCGTTGCCGGCAAGCGTGGTGGCGCTGAAGGCAGTTGTCTACCTGATGGGTATCGTGCTTGTGGCAGGCTTTGCCCTTCTCGTCTACACGCTGGTGACGCGGGTCAGCCAGCCGCCGGTGGCGCAACTGGACGGAGCGGAAGCCGCGCAGCAGGTGAAACTGGCGCCGGGAGAGACCATCCTGTCAATGTCGCTCGACCGCAACCTGCTGGCGCTGCAGGTCAGGCGGCCCGATGGCTCCACGGTCATCCTGATACACGACATCAGCCGCGGCGACACGGTTAGGCAGATCGACGTGAAGGCCGAGTAGCGCCGGCGTCAGGGCTTCTTGCCACCGAGGTCGGTCTGCAGCGCCCTGATGCGCTGGGCCAGCGAGATGACGTTGTCCTCGGGCCGCCCGGCGGGCTTGCGGGCCTCTCGCTGGGATACGGATTTCGACTTGCCGGCTGCGGTCTTGCGGGCTTGTTTGGCTGGCTTTGTGGTCGTGGTCTGCTGCTTGTCTGGCCTGGCTGTGCCGGATGACTTTGCAGCAGCCTTCTTGTTGGTGGCCAGCTTGTCCGCGGTGGTGCCGGCTTTGCCGCTATCTGCAGATTTCTGCTTGCGGGCAGTCTTGCCGGCCGGCTTTTCCTGCCGTGCATCCGGCCCGGTGCTGTCTGCCGCATGATTGCCAGCCAGATTCAGATTGCTCTTCCAAAGTTCATCAAGCCGGGCAAGTTCGCTCGTCAATGACTCGGTTTCGCGTTCGGCCTCGAGAATTTGCTGCTCGAGCTGCTGGCCGGCGCTCTCGATCTCGACCAGCGAGATGGACGGGGCATTGGGGTTGGCCGCTTCTGCAGCCGGGTTCTTCTCGAGGACAAGGTCCACCTGGCGCGAGCGGTCAAGTTCTTCTCGCAAGGTCGCCAGCTCGCTGTGCTGGAATGACAGGTCGCGGCGCTGCTCGTCGATCTGCCTGGTCAAGGCGTTCA
>JAZBOA010000221.1:0-6653 GCA_036350935.1 Anderseniella sp.
GCATGGCTCGAAGGCTCCAGAGGATTGCTGGCCGCTGAGTAGTCACTGCGCGTATATCCTGGGCTTGTGCCGGGATCCAGCCTGGGCCCCGGAACGCAGTCCGGGGCACAACTCCGCCTGGAGCAACAGCCGTTCACCTTGAACGGCCAAAGTTGCTCCAGTACCTTGGAATCGAGCATCTTTATCCGGTCAGATGATTCAATCAGATCGGATGATGCTCTAGAACGTCTCGCCCTTCGCGGCCTTGAACAGTGTGATCTGGTTGAGCCATTGCGGCCGCGAGACAACGCCCGTCAGCATGGCCCCACGCGCCTTTTTCAACCGGCTCAGGTAAGCCTCGGTGAGGCTGGCGTGCAGGAACGCCGGCAGCGCCGCCTCCGGCACCCGCGACGCTTCGCGGCGGGCTTGCACCAGACGGCGGTCCGCATGGGCCACCAGTTCCAGCAGCACCAGGTCCATGGCAGCCCCCGTCCGCCCGGCTATCACATGGGACGGCTCAAGCCCCTGCTTGTCCAGCATCGCTGCAGGAACATAACACTGCCCCCTGGCCCGGTGCACCGGCAGCGAACGCAACAGCCCGGCAATGCCGCTTGCCACGCCCGCCAGGCCCGAGACTTCAGCGCACTCCAGCGCGTCATAACCCGACAGCACCAGCGCACTCATCTGGATGAGCGCCGACGCTGTCTCACCGAGATAGCCTTCGAGCGTGTTGAGATCAGGCATCGGGTCATCGAACAGGTCAAACCGGCGCGCCTCGATCATGTTCATCAGCGTATGGCGCGGCAGGTCGCCCGCCTCCACGGCGCGGGCAAGTCCCTGCGGCACCGGCGCGTTCAGCGTCTCACCGGCAAAGATGCCGTCGACAACCTGCTCCCACCATCCCAACCTGACTTCGCCCGCAGCCGGATCGCTGATGCGCTCACGCACCTGCGCCAGCTCGGCGTTGAGGGCATAAAGCGCGGCCACCTCGCCACGCTTCGGCTCCGGCGTCAGCAGCAGGCACAGGTAGCGGTCGCGGTCGGCCGCGCGCACCAGCGCAGTCAGTTGATCGGCCAGGTCTGACGGAAACGGCCCAGCCATCGCTTCAAGCCCCGCCCGGGCGATGTTCATCGACCGCAATCAGCGCACAGGCAACGTCCCGGCCTTCCGACAACAGCACGTTGTAGGTGCGCACCGCCGCGCCGGTGGTCATCGGTTCAAGGCCGATACCGGCTTCCACGAACGCCTTGCGCACGCTGGCAGGCGGGAAAACCTGGGTATTGCCGGTGCCCAGCAACACGAAACCAACCCCCTCGGGGGCTGACAGGATAGGTTCGAAGTCGGCAAGCGTCAGCGCCGCCCCGCCGGTTGGCGGCCAGCCGTACACGACGCCCGGCAGGCACAGCAATGAACCCTTGTGCGACATGTCGCGGAACCGGAAGCCGCCGTTTCCATAGGCGTCGATCGGCACCCGCTCGTTGAGATAGGGCTTTCCCCCGGCGCCCGTCATCAGGGCTGGGTGCCGTCCGCCTCGGCCGGAATGTCGCCCGGGCCCGGCTTGGGCGTGCGGTCCACATAGGCGCCCATCATCGACAGCAGCGGCGCACCGATGAAGATCGACGAATAGGTGCCGATGATGACGCCGAAAATCATGATGAAGGTGAAGCTGCGCAGCACCTCGCCGCCGAAGGTGTACAACGCCAGCAGCGCCAGCAGCGTCGAGATCGAGGTCATCAGCGTGCGCGGCAGCGTCTGGTTCAGCGACAGGTCAACCATCTTGTCGAACGGCATCTTCTTGTACTTGCGCAGGTTCTCGCGGAACCGGTCGAACACCACCACCGTGTCGTTGAGCGAATAGCCGACGATGGTCAGGATTGCGGCAATCGACGTCAGGTCGAACTGCACCCTGACCAGGCACAACAGCCCGATGGTCAGCGCCACGTCATGGATCAGCGTGGCCACCGTACCAATGGCGAATTGCCATTCAAAGCGCAGCCAGATGTAGATCATGATGGCGATGAACGACAGCACGATGGCCAGCAAGCCATCGCGGGCCAGTTCACCCGACACCTTGGAACCCAGCGAGTTGACAGCGCGGTACTCCACCCGGTCGCCGAATGCCTGCTTGACCTTGGCCACGGCTTCCTGCTGGGCCTCCTCGCCGCCATCCTGCAGGCCGATGCGGATGGCCACGTCGCCGTCGCCGCCGAACTCCTGCAGTTCGGTGCTGCCGAGGCCAAGCCCGCCGACCACTGAGCGCATCTCGTCGATGGTCAGCGTCTGGGCGTTTTCAGGCGTCGGCCGCACCAGCACCTCGGTGCCGCCGGTAAAGTCGATGCCGTAGTTCAGGCTGATCGTGAAGAACAGCACGACCGATGCCAGCACCGCGGCAATGGACGCCATGAACCCCGGCTTGGCCACTTTCATGAAGCCGATGTCGGTGTTGTCCGGAACGAAGCGAAGCGGTTTCATCGTATCATTCTCCTCGTTCTTGCACTCACAACGGCACTGTCTTGGGCCGGCGCACGCGTACCCAGAAGGCAATGATCAACCGGGTGACCGTATAGGCCGTGAACACCGTCGACAGGATGCCGGTGCCCAGCGTGACGGCGAAACCGCGCACCGGGCCGGAGCCCATGCCAAACAGGATCACCGCGGCGATCAGCGTGGTGATGTTGGCGTCAAGGATGGTGCCAAGCGCCATGCGGAAACCGGTCTCGATGGCGTTCAGCGGTGACCGGCCGTTGGCCACCTCCTCGCGGATGCGCTCGAACACCAGCACGTTGGAGTCCACCGCCATGCCCATGGTCAGCACGATGCCGGCAATGCCGGGCAGCGTCAGCGTTGCGCCGAGGAAGGACAGCGCGCCAAGAACAATCAGCAGGTTGACCATCAACGCGACGATCGAGAACAGGCCGAACAGCCCGTACGAGACGAACATGAACAACAGCACGCCGGCGAAACCGATCATCGAAGCGATCATGCCGGCGTTTACCGAGTCCGACCCCAGGCTGGGGCCGACTGTGCGCTCCTCGACGATGGTCAGCTTGGCCGGCAGCGCGCCGGAGCGCAGCACGATCGACAGGTCGTTGGCCTCCTCGACGGTGAAGTTGCCGGAAATCTGGCCCGTTCCGCCGCAGATCTGCTCGCGGATCACGGGGGCGGATATAACCTCGGCATCCAGCACGATGGCGAACGGCCGGCCCACGTTCGCCTGGGTCAGGCGGCAGAAACGCTGGGCGCCGGTGGAATTGAAGCGGAAGTTGACCACCGGCTCGTTGGTCTGCTGGTCGAAGCCGGTCTGGGCATCGTTGAGGTCCTCGCCATCCACGGTGGCTGAACGCGAGGTCTGCACCCAGTACAGGATGTCAGGTTCGGACCGGTCAGCCAGCTCTTCACAGTCCAGCGGCACCGTGCCGCCAGGGCCTTGCGGCTGCGCATCGCACAACAGCCGGAAGGCCAGCTTCGCGGTCTGGCCAAGCAGCGCCTTCAGCCGCGACGGATCCTGCAGGCCTGGCACCTGAACCACGATTCGGTCCACGCCCTGGCGCTGGATCGTCGGCTCGGTGGTGCCGAGCGCGTTGATGCGCCGGCCGATGATTTCAAGCGACTGCTGCACGGCGCGGCCAATGCGCGACTCAAGCCCGCCCTGCGAGGCAGACATGGTGACGGTCTGGCCCGACTGGACGATGTCGAATTCCTGAACCTGCCCGCCCTGGCCGAACATCCCCACGTCGACCGGCTGCGACAGCTCGCGCAGCAGCGTCATCGCCTGTTCCACGTCCGCCGCATCGCTGATCGTCACCACAGCCCCGTCGGCGGTGCGCCGCAGGCCCTGGTAGCGGATCTTGCCGTCGCGCAGTTTCAGCCGGATATCCCCGACCAGCTGCTTTGACAAGCCCTCCTTCAGAGAGGCGGCATCAACCTCCAGCAGCACGTGAGAACCGCCCTGCAGGTCGAGGCCGAGGGTCAGCGCCTGGTTCGGCAGGAAGCCCGGAATGGCCTGCCGGGTCTGTTCGGACAGCAGGTTGGGCATGGCCGCAAGGGCGGCAAACACCACCGCAATTGCCACCATGAACGCCTTGAATTTGGAGAAATGAAGCATGACTGCCAGGCTGTAGTTGAAGTTGACGTGCCCGGTCCCGGTACAGCTGGCCGGAACCTTGAGCTGGTCCAAACAGGATGCGGGGCCGTCATGGCCCCGCCAGCATCAGCTCTCCGCCTTGGCGGGTTCGCCCTTCGAGCGCACTTCGCTGACCGAGGCGCGCATCAGGCGAAGCTTGGTGCCCTCGCCGGTCTCGATCATGATCTCGGTATCATCAACGACTTTCGAAACCTTGCCGATGATGCCGCCGGCGGTGACCACGTTGTCGCCACGCCGGATGTTCTTCACCATCTCCTGGTGATCCTTCATGCGCCGCTGCTGGGGCCGCCAGATCAGGAAATACATGATGGCGATCATGGGCAGGATGAGGAACAGCATCCCGAACAGGTCGCCGCCCGGTCCGGCGCCGGCGCCCTGGGCATAGGCAGGTGTGATGAACATTCGCTGAGACTCCCGAAATCAATTGATGCCCGCTCTATATAGCTGCCCGTGGGGTGTTTGCAACTGCTCACACCGGCTGCATGCCGCCAGCCCTTGCCTCGGCGCGCAACTGCCCCTAAACGCTTGGGACCGTTCTATCGCCAATTCAGCAGGCTCTCCAGTTACAGAAATGTCAGACCAGCGTCTCGAAGAAATCCTCACCCGCCTCGACCGCATCGCTCATGCGCTGGAAAGGTCCGCGCCGCCCGCACAGACTGAACCCGACTTTGCCGCCGCCGACGCCTTCGTCTGGCACGCAGCCGGAAATCGCCTGCAACCGGTGCCAAGGGTCAACCGGGTCGAGATGGTGCTGCTGCACGGCATCGACCGGGTGCGCGACATCCTGGTGGACAACACCACCCGCTTTGCCCGCGGCCTGCCCGCCAACAACGCGCTCCTGTGGGGCGCGCGCGGCATGGGCAAGAGTTCGCTGGTCAAGGCAGCGCACGCCGCCATCACCGCACAGCATGGCCATACGCTCAAGCTGATCGAGATTCACCGCGAGGACATCGAGAGCCTTCCCGTGTTGATGGGCCTGTTGCGCGACAAGCAGCAATACCGCTTCATCGTCTATTGCGACGACCTGTCGTTCGACGCCCAGGACACCTCCTACAAGTCGCTCAAGGCTGCCCTGGATGGCGGCATCGAGGGCCGGCCCGACAACGTGCTGCTCTACGCCACGTCGAACCGCCGCCACCTGCTGCCGCGCGACATGATCGAGAACGAGCGCTCCACCGCCATCAACCCTTCGGAAGCGGTGCAGGAAAAGGTGTCATTGTCCGACCGGTTCGGCCTGTGGCTCGGATTCCACAATTGCTCGCAGGACGAATTCCTTGAAATGATTCGGGGTTACATCGATTTCTTCAAGTTGAAGGTGAGCGAGGACCAGTGGCGGGCGGAGGCCATCGAATGGCAGCAGACCCGTGGCTCGCGCTCCGGCCGCGTGGCCTGGCAGTATATCCAGGATCTTGCAGGCCGGCTGGGTCAGCCACTGGCGATGCCGTGAGTTGCTGACCCGTCACCCCGGCCCAACTCAGGCGCACTTTGCCTTGCGGCTGCTGGCAACATGGTCCGCCACGTGCTTCGCGTCGTGCCAGACGCCCCAGATGAACGAGGAGGCCCGGCGCGACAGCCACGGCAGCCCGAGGAAATAGAGGCCCGGCACCGGTGACACGCCCTTGTGGTGTGCCGGCCTGCCCTTCTCATCGAACTCGCCCACCTTGAGCCAGCCGAAATCGACACCGAAGCCGGTCGCCCAGATGATCGAGGTGACGCCCGCCCGCTGCAGATCCAGCGACCTGACCGGATCGGTCACGCAGTCAGGCAGCGGTCCGAGCACCTTAGCTTCGGGTTCTTCCGGAAGGCCCAGCCCCTTGGCCTTGGCATAGGCATCGGCCTGCTCCAGCAACGACAGGTAATAGCCGTCGCCGGCAGTAATGTTGCGCTCGAGGTCGCCGGCCACCTCCAGCGCGCCATTCTCATACGCGCCGGTCCGGCCGAGCAGCGTCACGCCCTGCGCGGCGAGATTGCGGAAATCCATGGTGTGGCCGCCATAGGCGCCGCTGACCGCAATCGTCACGTGCTCCATCGACGGATCGGGTGTTTCCATGTCCCACTTGCCAAGCACGCCCAGCCACCACACGAAATCCTTGCCCCGGTAGCGGCGCGGCGGCCGGTCATGCGGGCCGACGGACAGGTAGACCTTGCGGCCAGCTCTCGCGAGTTCCTCGGCGATCTGCGCGCCGGACGAGCCAGCGCCTACCACAAGCACAGCGCCGTCCGGCAAGACGCCGGGACTGCGGTACTCGCTGGAATGCATCTGCAAGATGCCAGTCTCCGCCGGCACCACGGTCGGGATCAGCGGTTTCTGGAACGGTCCCGTGGCGGCAATCACGTTGTCCGCCTCGATGAAGCCTTCAGAGGTAGTTACGACGAAACCGCCACCGGGCCGGGCCTCGACGCTGGTGACCTCGACACCGCAACGAATGGGCGCGCCGATCATCCTCGCATAATCGGCGAAGTAGTCGGCCACGGAGTCCTTGTCCGAAAAATCGTCCGGCCCGAAGCCCTTGAACTCCATGTTCGGAAA
>JAZBOA010000222.1:0-18063 GCA_036350935.1 Anderseniella sp.
AAGACACCGTCCGCGAGGCCGAGGTTGAGGCCGCCGAGATCGCCGAAGCCACCGGCGCGGCCATCGAAAAGGTCACCGGCGTCAAGGCAGTCTCGCCGCTCAAGCCCGAGGGCAACGACAAGGCGAAAGTGGCCTAGGGTCAGGACCTAGCTCGGATAGTTGACCGGCTGGCGATGTTCCGGCCGGTCGAACAGGCCCAGGAAAGCCGCCTCAAGCCGCTTCGTGGTGGGGCCGGGGGCATCGTTCGAGAACACCCGGTCATTCACCCGCGCGACGGGCGCAATGCCGCCTGCCGTGGTAGCGGTGAACACCTCGTCGGACTCGAGAAACTCGTCCAGCCTGATCGGACGCACTTCCGTCTCAAGGCCCAGCTCGCGCGCCACTTCCAGCACCGAGCGCCGGGTGATGCCTTCCAGCACCCCCATGTCGGGCGTGCGCACCGCGTTGCCCTTGACGCAGAATACGTTGAAGCCAGGCCCTTCGGTTACATTGCCCTGATGGTCAAGCAGCAGCGCGGTGTCGAACCCTGCATCCAGCGCCTCGAACAGGCCGCGGGTCAGGTCGCCCCAGTGATAGTTCTTGGCGGTCGGATCGACGCTGTCGTGCGGAATGCGGCGCACCCCTTCAGGCACATAGAGGTGCGCCCCTCGCGCCGCCACCTCGGGCCGGATCACGTGCAGGTAAGGGATGCACCAGGCGAAGAAGTGGTTGCCGCACTGGCGCGGATCGCGGGTGCCGGGAATGAGCGGCACGCCTCGGCTAGCGACCATGGCGACATATGAATCGCGCAGGCCCGACGCCGCGACGATGGAGTGGGCGATGTCGCGCATGTCGTCCTTCGACTGCGGCACCTCGATGCGCACTTTCTTCAGCGATGCCTGGAACCGGTCGAGATAATCGTCCAGGCGGAAGAAAGCGCCGTTGCGCACGGAGGCCACGTCATAGGTGCAGTCCGACCGGGTGAACCCCCAGTCGGTCACCGGAATCTTCGCTTCGGCGATGGGCACGATCTCGCCGTTCATCCACGCCGCACCCTTCGAGAGGTCTGCCATCATTGAGATTACTCCGCTGCCTGCCGGTTGCTGGAAACGTCTTGCCTGATCAACCGCGCCAGCAGCTCGATGCCGGGCTCGATCATCTTTTCGTCAATGGACGAGAACCCGAGCCGGAAATAGTTGCGGGGCGGGTTGGGCCGGCCGAAGAAGATGCGCCCAGGCTCGATCAGTAGTCCGTGCTCGCGGCCCGCCACGGCAAGCCTTTCGGCGTCGAGCCCTGCCGGGCCTTCGACCCAGAAACTGGTGCCGCCGAAACTCGGCACCCGTGCGGCGTCCGGCAGATGGGTCTGCAACGCCGACGCCATCACCTCCCAGCGCGCCCGGTATGCCCGGTGCAGCCGCCGGATCAGCGTGTCGTGATGCCCCAGCGACAGGAACAGCGCCGCCGTGCGCTGGTTGTTGTTGGGCGGATGCCGGACCATCAGCCGGCGCAGCGCGCGGGCCTGGTCGATGAACGGCTTCGGCGCTACCAGGAAACCCAGCCGGAGCCCGTGAAACACCGATTTCGACAGCGAGCCCACATAGATCACGTGGCCATCGTCATCCAGCGACTTCAGCGACGGGCACGGCTCGTTGACGTAATTGGTCTCGAACTCGTGGTCGTCCTCAATGATGATGAAGTCGTCCTTGCGGGCCTTTTCCATCAGTTCAAGCCGACGGCTGAGCGGCATGGTGACGGTGGTCGGAGCCTGGTGGCTCGGGGTAATGAACACCATGCTGGTGCCAGCAGGAATGGAGCCTGGCGCAAGCCCCTGGCTGTCAACCTCGCCCAGCACCACGTTGCGGGTATGCAGCGAAAATATGTTGCGGGCATCGGGAAAGCCCGGCTCTTCAACAACCACCCTCGTGTCGGATTTGGCGAGCAGGCTGGAGATCATGTACAGCGCATGCTGCGCCCCGAGCGTGACGAGAATCTCGTGCTCGGAGGCCATGATGCCCCGGCGCGGCAGGATGCGCCGGCGGATCTGCTCGACCAGCAGCGGGTCGTCATGGGCGCCGTGATCGTCGGTCCAGGCGTTGAACCAGCGCTTGCCCAGCGTCTGGCGGGCGCATTCGCGCCATTCGGCGATGGGGAACAGGTTGTGATCCACCTGGCCATAGATGAACGGGTATTTGTAGGACGACCAGTCGAGCGGCTTGATGATGTTCTCCAGCCGCGCGGGCTGGCGGGCAAACCGCGTATCCCAGTCCACGGCGGTGTCGCTGGCTGACGGCCGCTGCGACAGCTCCGGGCGCGCCGCCTGCTGCGGTATTGCCTTGTCGGAAACGTAATAGCCCGAGCGTTCGCGGGCCACCAGGTAACCGTCGTCCAGCAAGCCCTGGTAGGCCAGCATAACCGTGTTGCGCGAAACCCCCAGCACCTTGGCCATCTTGCGGGTCGACGGCACCGGCTCTTCGCGGCCAAGCTGGCCATCGAGTATGGCCGATACGAAGGCCTCCCGGATCTGGGTCTGGAGGCTTGCATATTCGCCCCGCTTGATCTGCAACAGCCAGTCCCGCATGCCGGGCCATCTCCTCGCTGGTCTCATTAACGCTGATAATTGGCTCTACGCTAGCGCCAATCTGGCCTTGAGTCACGGAGATTGGGTCAGTGACTCAGGTAAAAATTGAGACTGTTAATCTCGTTTTTCATGCTGGCCGGTCACTTCGCCGCCGCTGGTGCTATTGCCGCCAGAGATTCGTCTGCTAGCTTGACGGTCATGGCAAAGCCGGACAGCACTGACGGAAACCGCATGGCAGACGAGCCCGAGATCAACCTCAACCTGAAGACCTGGGACGAGGTGAAGACCACCACCTGCTACATGTGCGCCTGCCGTTGCGGCATCAAGGTGTATCTCAAGGACGGCACGGTCAAATACATCGAGGGCAACCGCGACCACCCGGTCAACAAGGGTGTGCTGTGCGGCAAGGGCTCGGCCGGCATCATGCAGCACTATTCGCCCGCAAGGCTGACCAAGCCGCTGATGCGGGTAGGGCCGCGAGGCAGCGGCGAGTTTCGCGAGGTGGAGTGGGAAGAAGCGCTCCGCACCGCAACCACGTGGCTGTCGCAGGTTCGCATGAGCGACCCGAGGAAGCTGGCGCTGTTTACCGGCAGAGACCAGAGCCAGGCGCTTACCGGTTGGTGGGCGACGCAGTTCGGTACCCCCAACTTCGCCGCCCACGGCGGCTTCTGTTCGGTTAACATGGCCGCGGCTGGCATCTACACCTTCGGCGGCGCGTTCTGGGAGTTCGGCGAGCCCGACTGGGACCACACGAAGTACTTCATGCTGTTCGGCGTGGCAGAGGATCATGCCTCCAATCCGATAAAGATGGGCCTTGGCAAACTGAAGAAGAATGGCGCCAAGATCGTCTCGATCAATCCGGTCAAGTCGGGCTATTCAGCCATCGCCGACGAGTGGGTGGGCATCCGCCCTGGCACCGACGGGCTGTTCGTCGGCGCGCTCATTCACCAGTTGCTGAAAGCCGGCAAGATCGACCTCGACTACCTTGCCCGCTACACCAACGCCGCTCACCTCGTCATCCGCAACAAGAGCGGGGCCGATGATGGCCTGATCGCCCGCGACCGGACCGGCAAGGTGCTGGTGCTGGATAGCGCCAGCGGCAGGCCGGTCGCCATGGACAAGGCGGCGAAGCCCGCACTGCACGGCGAGGTGAAGCTGCCTGGCAAGCCGGCGCGCACTGCGGTGCCTGCCTTCCAGCTCATCGCCGAACGCTACCTGTCGGACGAGTACACGGCCGACAAGGCCGCCGCCAACTGTGGCATCAAGGCGGAAACCATCGTCCGGCTGGCGGGGGAACTGGCTCACGCCGCGTTCGAGCAGGCGTTCGAGCTGCCGATCGCATGGACGGACAGCCGCGGCGAGAAGCACAAGTCTATGACCGGACGGCCCGTCTCGATGCATGCCATGCGCGGCATCTCGGCCCACTCCAACGGCTTCCACACCTGCCGCTCAATCCACATCCTGCAGATCCTGCTCGGCACCATCGACGTGCCCGGCGGCTTCCTCTACAAGCCACCGTTCCCCAAGGCCGCCCCTCCCGGCCTCAAGCCCGCCGGCAAGGTGGGTGAGGTCAACCCGTTGAAGCCCTTGCCCGGCCCGCCGCTCGGCTTCGTTGCAGGGCCTGAAGACCTGCTGGTGGACGCTGACGGCACGCCGCGCCGCATCGACAAGGCCTATTCGTGGGACGCGCCCATTGCCGCGCACGGGCTGATGCACACCGTCATCACCAACGCCGCCAACAAGGACCCGTACGGCATCGACGTGCTGTTCATGTACATGGCCAACATGAGCTGGAACTCTACCATGAACTCCGGCGGGATCATGGATCACCTGACGAAAATCGACGAGAAAACCGGCGATTATGTCATTCCAAAAATCATCTATTCCGATGCCTACTATTCCGAGATGGTCGCCTATGCCGACCTGATCCTGCCCGATACGACCTACCTTGAGCGCTGGGATTGCATCTCGCTGCTCGACCGGCCGATCTCCGAACCGCACGGACCGGCGGACTCGATCCGCCAGCCGGTGGTGGAGCCTGACCGGGACGTGCGCCCGTTCCAGACCGTGATGCTGGACCTTGGGGCAAGGCTGGGCTTGCCCGGCATGGTCAAGGAGGACATGACGCCGAAGTTCCCTGGCGGCTATGCCGACTACATCGTCAACCACGAGCGCGGCCCCGGTATCGGCCCGCTGGCGGGCTTTCGCGGGGCGGATGGCACCAAGTCCGGCAAAGGCGAGGTCAACCCGAACCAGCTTGAGCAGTACATCGAGAACGGCTGCTACTGGAAATATGAACTGCCCGAGCACATGCGCTACTACCGCATGGCCAACAAGGACTACCTCGAATGGGCGCAGGGCTTCGGCTTCAACCCGAATGCCAATCCGGTCACCTTCAACCTCTATTCCGAGGTGATGCAGAAGTTCCGCCTTGCCGCGCGCGGGCATGGCGATGTGGTGCCGCCGCAGGTTCACCGCCGCCGGGTGGAGGCGTTCTTCGATCCGGTGCCGATGTGGTACGCGCCGTTTGAGGAGGCGATGACCGACGCCACCGATTTTCCCATGCACGCCGTCACCCAGCGGCCCATGGCCATGTACCACTCGTGGGGGTCGATGAATGCATGGCTCAGGCAGATCCTCGGCCGCAACTGGCTCTACATGGAGCGGGGCAGGGCGAAGAAGCTTGGCCTCAGGGATGGCGACTGGGTGCACGTCACCAGCCACCACGGCCGCATCAAGGTGCAGCTGAAGCTGATGGACGGGGTGAACCCCGATACCGTTTGGACGTGGAACGCCATCGGCAAGCGCTCGGGTGCCTGGAACCTTGACAGGAACGCACCTGAAGCGAAGAAGGGCTTCCTGCTCAACCACATCATCTCCGACCTGCTGCCGGTGCGCGACGGCGGCTACCGCTACTCCAATTCCGATCCCGTGACCGGGCAGGCAGCCTGGTATGACCTGCGCGTGCGGGTGGAAAAGGCCGATGGCGCTGCCATCTCGGAACCGCAGTACGAGGCGACCAAGCGCCCGCCCGGCCTGCTGCGCGCAGCCATGAAGATCGGCGAGCGCATGATGAAGGGCAGGGGCCAATGACATCGCTTCCCGACACATCAAGGCCGGGGCAGAAGAAGCTCGGACTGGTGATCGACCTAGACACCTGCGTCGGCTGCCAGGCCTGCGCCACCTCGTGCAAGGAGTGGAACACGCAAGGCTATTCCGCGCCGCTCACCGACATCGACCCCTATGGCCCCGACCCGGTGGGAGCCTGGCTCAACCGCATCCACGGCTACGAGACCGGCGAGGGCGAGAACCGCCGCGCGCTGCATTTCCCGCGTTCTTGCCTGCATTGCGAAACGCCGGCCTGCGTGACCGTGTGCCCGACCGGCGCCAGCTACAAGCGCGCCGAGGATGGCATCGTGCTGGTCAACCCGGACACCTGCATCGGCTGCAAGCTGTGCTCGTGGGCCTGTCCCTATGGCGCGCGCGAGTATGACGCCGATGACGGCGTGATGAAGAAGTGCACGCTGTGCGTCGACCGCATCTACAACGAAAACCTGGAACCCGAGGATCGCCAGCCGGCTTGCGTGCGCGCCTGCCCGACCGGGGCTCGCCACTTCGGCGACCTGGGCGACCCGGACTCGGACGTCTCGCAACTGGTGAAGAGCCGCGGTGGTTTCGACCTGTTGCCACAGATGGACTACAAGCCGGTCAACAAGTACCTGCCGCCGCGCCCCCGCCGGTCGGACGAGAACGCGGTTCCCGCCGCAAAACTTGAAACCGTGGGCAAGGCTGACGGCTCGGTGACCGAACGCTTCTTCTCCTGGCTCGACAAGGCGCTGTCCTGATGCATCCCGCTTATTCCGTCATCCTGTTCACCACGGCGTCGGGCGCGGGCTACGGCTTGCTGGCGCTGCTGGGTTTGACCGGGGCAAGCCACGGCGCGGCTTCAAGCTTCGCCTTCGGCGCAACCTCCATGCTGCTGGCGCTGGGGCTGATCACGGTGGGGCTGTTGTCCTCCACCTTTCACCTGGGCCACCCGGAGCGCGCCTGGCGCGCCTTCAGCCAATGGCGCACCAGCTGGCTGTCGCGTGAGGGCGTGGCCGCGGTGATCACCTACATTCCGGCCTGCCTGTTCGGCCTGTTGTGGGTGTTCGGCGGCAACGATACGCTGATCGCCATCCTGGGATACCTGACCGCCATCATGGCCATGGTGACGGTGTTCACAACGGCGATGATCTATGCCTCGCTACCCACCATCCGCCAGTGGCAACACTGGGCCGTGGTGCCGGGCTATGTCGTGCTGGCCATCGCCACCGGCGCGGTGCTGCTGTATGCGCTGGCCACGCTGTTTGGCCGCTCCGGCATTCCGGCGCTCGGCGTCATCACCATGGCGGGGCTGGGACTGGCAATCATCGTCAAGCTGGCGTACTGGGCGGGGCTTTCTCGCATGAAGCCGAAGTATACGATGGGCGATGCCACCGGCCTTGGCGGCACGGTGCGCCAGTGGGAAGTGCCGCACACCAGCGAGAACTTCGTGCAGCGCGAAATGGGCTTCAAGGTGGCCCGCAAGCACGCCCACAAGCTGCGCGGCATTTGCCTCGGTCTGCTGGCGCTGGCGCTGGTCATGGTATGGGCAGGCTTCAGCTTCGGCGGTGCGGCTGCGCCAGTATTCGCACTGGCCGCTGTCGTGCTGTCTGGCATTGCGGTGGTGATGGAGCGCTGGCTGTTTTTCGCCGAGGCGAAGCACGTGGTCACGTTGTTCTATGGCGAACAGGCGGTGTGAGGTCAGGCAACGCCGCCCCCGGCCTTGACCGGGGGCAGCTTGTTGCAAAAGTGTCAGGGTCGGATCACGTCGCTGTAGGCGCCGCGCACGAACAGCGTAACCTTGACGTCCTGCTTGTCGCGGTTGCGCCAGAACCAGCCATGCTTGCCGGTGAAGCCGGCCTTCAGCACGCCCTCATCGCCCGGCACGCCACGACCCTTCTTGTAGCTCGTCTCCTCCCCCGACGCATCGCCGTGCAGGTCATAGTTCAGCTTGCCGCCCTCGGCGACCCACTTGAACTCGACCTCGCCGCCTTCGTCCATCGCCAGCTTGACCTCTATGCCCTGCCCGGGCTGGAGCGTGTAGCTGATCTCGTCAGTCCAGCCAGCCGTAGATGACTGCGCCTGCGCCGAGCCGATGAACATGGCAAAAATGCCGTTGAACAGGCTGCCGGACGTATTGCCGGAAGGCGCCTTCTGCTCTTCCTGCTGGTGGTCCTTCTCGGCCTCTTCGGCAAGCTGCTGCTTGATCTCGCCCATCTCGGTAAGCTGCAGCATGCGCCCCACCCCGGTCGGGTCGATGGCGTACTCCGCCGGCAGTACGATGGTGATGAGGATCGCAATTGCCGTGATGATGGCAATGATGGTGGATTTCAGCAGCTGTGCCGAAGACGGCAGGTCTTCCCTTGCGGGTCTTTCAGAATTGAACATTTGAACCTCAGTGTGTGGGAGTTGCGAAATAGCCGGTCAGATGCATGCCGGTGAGCACGAAGCCGGCGGTCATCATTGCGACATTGGCGGTGTAGGCGTGGCGCCAGAAGCTTTCCGTACGGCGCCAGTAGCTCATTGCGATCAGGATGCCGGCAAGGGCGAGAAGCTGGCCGATTTCGACACCGATGTTGAACGCGATCAGGTTGGTGAGCAGCCCATCCTCGGCGATGTCGTATTCCTGCACCTTGGTGGCCAGGCCAAAACCATGGAACAGGCCGAAGATGAAGGTTGCCGCCTTGGTATTCGGTTGGAAGCCGAACCAGCGCTGGTAGGCCCCCATGTTGTCCAGCGCCTTGTAGACGACGGACAGGCCGATGATCGCATCGATCAGGAACGAACTGATCTTGATGTCGTAGTAGACGCCGATGATCATGGTCAGCGAGTGACCGATGGCGAACAGGGTCACATAGATGCCGATGTGCTTCAGCTTGTAGAGGAAGAAGATGACGCCTGCGAGAAACAGCAGGTGATCGTATCCGGTGATCATGTGCTTCGCCCCGAGATACACGAAGGGGATGAAGTGAACGCCATAGATTTCCTGGATGTAGCCCTTGTCGCCTTCTGCGACGGCATGGGCCAGCACGGGCTGAGCCATTGCCAGCAGCGCAGCAACGGTCAGGATCATGCACAGGGCAAGGCGCTGCCACCCGTCAAGGTGAGCCGCACCCAACCCGGAACAGGGTCGGTAAAACATGGTTGTTTCCTGTTTTGGAATTGAACTGTGCCGCACTCGGGCGGACGGCTTCAGGCAATTCAGGAAACGCGCGGCGGCCTCTTCAGCCGGAAGGCCGGATCAGGGTTGATGTTGCGAGGTGGGCCGTCGCGCCAGTCGCGCAAGGCCATGCGGCCCGGTATCACGACGCCGGCCGGTACGTTCGGCACATCATGGGAATGGTCTGCTGCATCGTGGCCGTGATGATGACCGGGATGGCGCTCTTCGTCCCAGCCGTCATCGTGGCTGTGACCATGTTCGGCAATTTCCATCTGAAGCTGGGCGTGCCGGTCCAGTTCGGCGTGCGCGAGCCTGTTGGGTAGATGGGCGAGGGCCGCATTCAGGCTGGCGCACAGCATGGCAAAAGAGATCATGATGGCCAGACATGCCCGCCGGATCTGATTTGATTGCAGCAACAGCACCAGAAACAACCCTTCTGCAAAGGCCAGCACGAGGGAGAATGCAGTCGCCGGGCCGATGCAGGAGCACGCAACCCGGACAAGCGCTGGATCGTTAGCAGCAAGGGTCTGATTTGTGAAGGTTGAGTTTGAGCACGATTGAAATGGAGTTGCCGCATGATCGCTTCCTCCCGCTTGTCAGGCCTGTTGTGTGTGGCAGCCATTTGTACTTCAACACCTGCACTTGCAGACATGCAGCGTGTCGGCAGCTTCGAGATCGACCGCACCGAGGTGACCATCGGCCAGTTCCGCCAGTTCGTCGAGGCCACCGGCACGGTGACGGCGGCCGGGAAGGCGGGCGGCGGCCAGGTCTACGGCGCCGGCTGGGAGCAGAAGCGCGGCTGGACCTGGAGCGCGCCTTACGGCGAGCCCGGCGCCGATGAGGAACCCGCAGCGTATGTCACATACGACGAGGCGAAGGCCTATTGCGCCTGGGCCGGCAAGCGGTTGCCAACCGATGCCGAGTGGATGGAAGCGGCCTATACCGAACGCCGCGCTGACCCGCCGGCCGGCTTCGAGACCGGCAAGACCTACGACTACCCGACCGGCGAAACGCCGCAAGGCGCCAATTGCCTCGACGGCTGCGGCCCCACGCCGGAGGTGGACCGCTCCGCCGTTCTTGACCGCGGTCGCGGCCACGCGGCGGCGGGCACCACGAAGCCCGGGGTCAACGGACTGTACGACATGGGCGCCAACCTGTGGGAGTGGGTGGATGGCACAAATGGTGCCGGACAGGTGCTGACCCGAGGCGGCTCATGGTGGTATGGTCCGGCCCAGATGCACCGCGAGCACATCCAGTCGAAGCCACCGGAGACGGCGGTCGTTTATATCGGCTTCCGCTGCGCCCGCGACGCTGGCAGCTAGGACACACATGCGCGACAATATCGAAGTTCCCGTCGACACGATAAAACTGGCGGACGGCCTCGAATGGGAAGACGGCTGGTTCGCCACCGGCCAGCTTGACGGCGATACGCTGGCAATCGGCGAACCGGCTTATCACCAGCGTAACTGGAGTTACCTGATCCGCGACGGCGGCGAGGCGCTGCTGTTCGACACCGGCTCCGGCCGCCGGCCCATTGCCCCGCTGGTGGCGCGTCGCTCACGGGGTGCACAGGTGACGGCGTTTCCCTCGCACATGCACTTCGACCACCTGGGCAACATCAACGCATTCGGCCCGGTGATGGTGGCGGACCTGCCGATGCTGCGCGCCTGCGAGACGGATGGCAGGCTGACCCCGGCGGACGACATGTTCCTCGGCCACTATGAGGACTTGGCCGTGCCCACCTTCGAGGTGGGCAGGTGGGCGAGGCCGGGAGAAACCATCAGCGTCGGCAGCCGCCGGTTGAAGGTCATCCACACACCGGGCCATTCGCCGGACTCGGTCAGCTTGTGGGAACCGGACCGCAACCGGCTTTATGCGGCGGACTTCATCTATCGCGGTGCGCTGTACGCCCAGACGCCGGGCGCGTCGTTGACTCAATACCGAGAAACATGCCGGCAACTGCTTGAAACGACTCCCGAAACTGTCGAGATCGTTTGCGCGCATGGCCGCCCTGTTGGTGGCCTCGACGAGGTGCCGGTCGTCAGGTATGCGGACCTGCTGGACGTGCACGATGTGCTTTCGGAACTGCTCGCTGGCAAGCCCCACACCGGCGAAGCGCCGGTGAATGGGCGGATGTTCCTGCTATACTCGGCTGACAGCTTCACCGCCTGAACCTGCAATCAGAAATGGCTACATAAAGAATTCTTTATGTGCTAGACCAAGCGCAAATCATCTCTCAAGTTCACCGAGGATTTTCATCCATGTCCCGCGCCAACTTTCTTGAATTGCTGAACTCACGGCCCTGGCTGCTGGCCGACGGCGCCACCGGCACCAACCTGTTTGCCGCCGGCCTGCAGTCGGGCGATGCGCCGGAACTGTGGAACGAGGAGCACCCGGACCGCATCCGCACCCTGCACCGCAAGTTCATCGAGGCGGGCTCGGATATCGTGCTGACCAACTCGTTCGGCGGCTCGTCCTACCGGCTGAAGCTGCACAATGCGCAAGACCGCGTGCATGAGCTCAACAAGAAGGCGGCCGAACTGGCCCGCATTGAGGCCGACGCCGCTGACCGGCCGGTGATCGTGGCAGGCTCGATGGGCCCCACCGGCGAGATCATGGAACCGGTCGGCTCGCTGTCCCATGCCGATGCGGTGAAGGCGTTCGCCGAGCAGGCGCAGGCGCTGGAAGAAGGCGGCGCCGACGTGCTGTGGATCGAGACGATTTCGTCCGAGGAAGAGTTCAAGGCCGCCCTTGAGGGTGCGCGCACCACGAAGCTGCCCGTCGTTGCCACCATGAGCTTCGATACCAACGGGCGCACCATGATGGGACTGACGCCGGCCAACTACGCCAGGCTGGCGCCAGCCCAGGCTGGCGCGCCGGACGCCATCGGCGCCAACTGCGGCACCGGCGCGGCTGAACTTGTTGCCGCCGTGCTCGGCATGACCGAGGTTGACCCGGATGCGGTCGTGGTGGCGAAGGGCAATTGCGGCATCCCGGCCTGGGTCGGCGGTCACATCCACTATGACGGCACGCCCGAGCTGATGGCCGACTATGCGCGCCTTGCGCTGGACTCGGGCGCGAAGATCATCGGCGGCTGCTGCGGCACCACCTACGAACACGTGCGCGCCATGCGCCAGTCGCTGGAGAGTTACGAAAAGGGCAGCCGGCCCAGCGTCGAAACCGTGGAAGAGCGCCTTGGCAAGGTGTCGCCGCTGGCCCACGGCACCGATACGGCTGCCGAGGGCGCCGCGCGCCGCGGCCGCGAGGGCAGGGGCCGCAGAAGGGGCTGACCCTAGACCATCCCCTCCAGCCGGTTCAGCATCGTGTCGACTTCGTCAGCCGTGTTGTAGTGCGCAAGGCCGATACGCAGTACGCCGCCCTTGTCCATCAGCTTCATGTGGTTGATCGGCTCCAGTGCATAATTGTGGCCCGACCAAAGGAAGATGTTCTCGGCGGCGAAAGCCTCGGCGAGATCGGCCGGGTTCTTGCCCTGCACCGTCACCGATACCGTCGGCACCCGCCGGTGCAGTGCATTGGCGGAGGTTATGCCGCGCACCTTGACGCCCTTGATCGAGGTAAGCCCGGCGATGAGCTGCCGGGTGAGCTCCATCTCGTGCTCCTGCAGGGCGGTCATGCCGCTGACGATGCGGGTGCGCGACACCGGTATGCCGCCGTTCAGGTCTTCACCATGCGAGGCAATGTACTCGATGGCGCCCAGCGTGGCCGCCAGCGTTTCACGCGGCGCCGTGCCGGATTCGAAGGCGCCGGGCGGGCCATATTCCAGCGCCGGGCGGACGTTGTACGAGTACAGCTGCTCCATCAGCGCGCGCCGCCCGTACATGATGCCCTGGTGCGGCCCGAACCACTTGTAGGCCGAGGACACCAGGAAGTCACAGCCGATGGCCTGCACGTCGATCGGCAGGTGCGGCGCCGACTGCACCGCATCCACGAACGAAACCGCGCCGGCGGCGCGCGCCTTGCGGCAGATGCCGGCGACATCGTTGATGGTGCCGGTGCAGTTGGACGCATGGCCCACCGCGACGATCTTGGTCTTGTCCGTCAGCACTTGGTCGATGGCGTCATCGGCAAATTCGAACGTGCCGGGGTCGAACTCCAGCCACTTGACGGTGGCGCCGGTGTCCGCAGCGACGTGCAGCCAGGGCGCCACGTTGGCGTCGTGGTCCATGCGCGACAGAACGATCTCGTCACCTTCTGAAATCTTCAGTGATTTCTGCAAGTTGCGCGACATGGCCAGTGTCATGGTGGTCATGTTGGCGCCGAACATGATCTCCGACGGAGAAGGCGCGTTGTAAAACTGGGCGGCTGCTATTCGGGTCCTGTCCACCAGGTCCTGGGCGAGCTTAGAGGTAATGAACGCCCCGCCAAGGTTGGCGTTCTGGCTGATCATGGCCTGCGTTGCCCGGTCGATCACCCTTTGCGGCACCTGGGTGCCGGCCGGATTGTCAAAATAGACACGCGGCTTGCCGTCGTCCTTCAGTGCGAGTGATGGAAACTGCGCGCGCACGGCCTCGACCGAAAAACCGCTCATGATGGGGGTCGCCTCCAGATGATTCACGGCTGCCATGAATGCCGTTTGTTGAATTTGTTTTATCCGTCATTACACACGCTTTCAGCCGGCGGCAATAGCGCGTCAACGGAAGCTGGCGTCAGAATGTATCGCAGTCGCATTCAGGCATGTTGTTGTCGCTAAGAATACGTTGCTGGTGCATCGAAACGCTGTAAAAGGCGCATAGCAAATGAAACCGGCCCGCGCCTTCGACGGAGTAAGCGGATGAGCGACGACGATCTTGATCTCAGGTCTCTGGATGACGACGAACTCGTGCAGCAGATGCACGACGACCTCTACGACGGTCTCAAGGAAGAAATCGAGGAGAGCGTCAACATTTTCCTCGAGCGCGGCTGGACACCCTACAAGATCCTGACCGAGGGTCTGGTGGAAGGCATGCGCATCGTCGGAATCGACTTCCGCGACGGTATCCTGTTCGTGCCGGAAGTGCTGCTGGCCGCCAATGCCATGAAGGCCGGCATGTCCATTCTCAAGCCGCTACTGGCCGAAACCGGCGCGCCGCGTGTCGGCAAGATGGTCATCGGCACGGTCAAGGGCGACATTCACGACATCGGCAAGAACCTGGTGGCGATGATGATGGAAGGCGCCGGTTTCGAGGTCATCAATATCGGCATCAACAACCCGGTCGAGAACTATCTGGCTGCCATCGAAGAGCACCAGCCCGACATTCTCGGCATGTCGGCGCTGCTGACCACCACCATGCCGTACATGAAGGTCGTCATCGACACGCTGAAGGAAAAGGGCATGCGCGATGACTACATCGTGCTCGTCGGTGGCGCGCCGCTCAACGAGGAATTCGCCACCGCCATCGGCGCCGACGCCTATTGCCGCGATGCTGCCGTGGCCGTCGAAACCGCCAAGGAATTCATGGCTCGCAAGCACAATCAGGTCTGACCGCGCAGCCAACCAAAGCTACAGGTTCATGGGGGCTGGATACGCTGTTTCCGGCCCCTTTTCATTTGAGGCGGTGGCGCGGGATTGCCGATGAACGCCAGATGAACGGCCATATCAGCATCCGTTCAGCAAGACTTCCCTACAAAGGGCACAACGCAAACACCGGCGGACCGAAGCCACCAGGACCGGCCTCAAGGGTTTGTAGCAAGGCTTGAAATTGAACTCATTTGCAGGAGAAACCCCGATGTTCAAGAAGTCACTGATTGCTGCTGTTGCCGTCCTCACCGTTGCTGCCGCCGCTGCAACCCCCGCGCAGGCCATGTCCAAGGAGGGCGCCCTGTTCCTCGGTCTCGGACTCGGCACCGCTGCTGCCATCGGCATCGCCTCTGCCCATGACCGTCACCGCTATTATGGTGGCGACGGCTACTACGTCGCGGGCCATGGTCATGGTTACGGTTACCGCTCAGCGCGCCGCACTTACCGCTACTGGGCCAACGAGTGCGCCGATCGCCATGGCTGGAAAACCCGCCGCTGGCACCGCTGCATGGACCGCCACGGTTTCTGAGCGATCAGCCAGAGCCAGACATTTTCACCAGACACACCGCCGGGCCCTCCCGGCGGTGTTGTCGTTTGCGCTGCGCAGTGGCGTCTTCACGCCCGCCTCACCGCAATGTGATGGATTGCACGCCGCCGGTTGCTGGCCCGTGTCATGTTGGGCTCATCGAAACAGACCGCACCGCCGGTCAGCCTGAACAGAGCAACACGACACAGAGGAAACACGACAATGACCGCCATCCGCAACACCGCCATCGCAGCCATCGCAGCCCTGACCATCGCTGCCTCAATGGCCTCGCCTGCCCAGGCCCTGTCCAAGAAGGGCGCCCTTGCCCTGGGTCTCGGCATCGGCACCATCGCCGCAGTCGGCGCCGCCCATGCCCACGGCCACGGCTACTATGGCCACGGCGCCGGCTACTACGGAGAAGGCCGCGCCTACCGCCGTGCCGCTCGCCAGTGCGCCCACCGCTGGGGCTGGCACACCTGGAAGTGGGAACGTTGCATGGATCGCCGCGGCTTCTGACCCCCCCGGATCGGAAATCACGGAGATGGGCACCGCCGGAGCAATCTGGCGGTGCCTTGCCGTTTTCGGCATGGCTCCCCGGGCTCGTCTGGCCTATCCTGATCATATGAAGGAACTTGCGCCCGAACAGCATTACGAATTCCGCAAAGGCGCCGGCGATGTGCTGGTGATTGCCTGCGGGGCGCTGGCGCGCGAGCTTGTGGCGCTGGTGGAGATGAACGGCTGGCGGCAGTTCGACATCCAGTGCCTGCCGGCCATCTGGCACAACACGCCGGAGAAGATCCCTGAAGGCGTGCGCGATGCCATCCGCAAGGCCAGGAACGCCGGGCGCTACAGCGCAATCTTCGTGGCCTATGGCGACTGCGGCACCGGCGGTCTGCTTGACAAGGTGATCGAGGCGGAAGGCGTGCAACGCATCGACGGGCCGCACTGCTATTCGTTCTTCTCGGGCAACGAGACATGGAAGGGCCACGAGGACGAGATCACGGCCTTCTACCTGACCGATTATCTCGCCCGTCACTTCGAGACGCTCGTGTGGAAAGGCTTCGGGCTGGATCGCCACCCGGAGCTGCGCGACATGATGTTCGGCAACTACACCAAGGTGGTTTACCTGGCGCAGACGGAAGACCATCACCTGCAGGACCTGGCAAGACAGGCCGCGGCAAAGCTCGGCCTTGACTATGAATACCGCTTCACCGGCTACGGTGACCTGGCCACCGTCCTGAAATCGATTGCATAAATCCGCCATGCGGTTTCGCCTGGCGGCCGCAAGCCGCTATACCCCTTTGCAGACCCGATGAAAGCAAAGGAGCCCACCCGATGACATGGAACGTATACCTGTCCGGCGAAATCCACACCGGCTGGCGCGATGAGCTGCGCGATGGCGTCGAGAAGGCCGGCCTGGCCGTAAGCTTCTCCGCCCCGGTTACCAATCACCCGGCGTCAGACGATTGTGGCGTGGCCATCCTGGGTGAAGAGCCCAACAAGTTCTGGCACGACAACAAGGGCGCCAACATCAACGCCATCCGTACCCGCACGCTGATCGAGAAGGCCGACATCGTGGTGGTACGCTTCGGCGACAAGTACAAGCAATGGAACGCCGCCTTCGACGCGGGCTATGCTGCTGCGCTGGGCAAGCCGCTCATCATCATGCACGGGCCCGACCACAGCCACGCCCTGAAGGAAGTCGACGCTGCCGCCCTGGCCGTGACTGAAACGCCGCAGCAGGTCGCCGACATCCTGCGCTACGTCATCGACGGCGAGCTGGACGGGTATTGAGGCGGTTCAGGTTCGTCGGGACTGTCGGCAGGCTGGCTGTTGGTTGCACTTGCCCCATCTGCTTCATCAGGCATTTCCGGCATGTTTCCCCCATTGTCCAGGCATCGCCGTGGTGGGTCACCTGGTAAGGTATCCGTCTCGGTTGACTGGGCATGCACGTCTATCTCCAAAGGCTTCTCAACCTTATCCAGCAAATTGCCTTCATCCGGCTTCGCAAGCTTGCGCAGTGATTGCTGCAGAAGTGGATTTGGTTTGAGTAAGCCATCTGCAATCAGGCGGCTGACATACTTCTCTGCATCGGCTTCCGGGATGTGCAGCAGGCGATGCAGGGTCAGGGGCGTGCAGTCGCCGTGTAGATTGGACATGTAAACCGCCCAGGATTTGACGCGCACCGGAACATCTGCGGTTGCTGGAATAGCAGCAGCGACAGGGCGCAAGGACATCAATGGGTTTGCCGGCAGCGAAAACACTGCGGCCAAAGACTGAATGAAGCTGCGTCTGTTCATGCCGCAGATGTGGGAAGGCTTGTGCAGTAAAACGAGGGCCGGAATTCGTCTGAATACTGAATTGCCGGTCCGGGGAAGCCTACCACTGCCCCTTGCGGTATTCGCCCCCGGCAATCTCGTAATAGTCGCCGGCGGTGTCGCAGAAGATGTGGCCGGCCAGTTTCCTGCCCAATGGTCCATCGATGCAGCCTGCGGCAATCGACGTGTAGGTTCGCTCCGGGCCTTTCCAGAACAGCGTCGAGCCGCAGCGCGAGCAGAAACCGCGCTTGCTGCCGGGCGACGACTCGTACCACGCCAGCGTGTCTGCCGAGGAGAACTTGAGGTCAGTGTCCTCGGCCGCCGTGGCGCTCATGTAGTTGCCGGTGGCCTTGCGGCATTGCACGCAGTGGCAGGCAATGACGTCGCGAAGCTCGCCATTGACCTCGAAACTGACGCCGCCACACAGGCAACTCCCCCTGTAGTGGCTCATGCGGCGAGGTCCTTCGACAGCGCGTTGATGTGATCCGGGTTGATGCCGCAGCAGCCGCCGACAATCTGCGCGCCAGCAGCCCGCCAGCCTCGTGCCGCCTCGGCGAATTCTGCCGGGTCCACGTCGACGAACTCCCAGTCCGGCATGCGGAACTCGCCCGCCTCCGGATAGGCGCCGGCGGCGCCTGCCCAGTTCGCCTTGATGATATCGAGCGCCTCGATCACCGTGTCGATGGGCGAATGCATCACCAGACAAGCGTCCGGCTTGCGCGCGGTCAGCGTCCTGACCAGCGCCCCGAGTTCCTCGTCCGGGTGATTTACCCCGCTCAAGCCGCCCTTGGCATTGCGCTCGACGGCAATGCCCACCCACACCGGCAGGCCGGTGTCCATGGCCGCTTCAGTGGCCCAGAGCGAAAACTTGCTGTCGCGCATCATTTCCAGAACGATCAG
>JAZBOA010000223.1:0-2394 GCA_036350935.1 Anderseniella sp.
CCGGATGGCGGGCTGCATCAGCGCGACGGTGCGGCGGATGGCGTCTGCAGGTTCGGGGGCATGGTCAACGCCGGGCGAAACAAGCGCCACCTTGCAGCGGCCCTGTGCCAGCAGGCAGGCGCAGGCCAGGCCAGCTGGACCGGCGCCGGCCACGATGACGTCATATGCGAAGGATGCGTTCATGGGCTGCACTATTGCTGCATTGCGTGGGCAGATGCCAGTGGGCAAACTGCCGCTCAAAGAATTGCCGAAGGGTCGCCCGCATGAACCATTCCGACATCAGGCTCGAGTTCGCCAATGGCGTGGCGCGCATCACGCTGAACCGGCCCGACAAGCTGAACGCCACCCGCCGCCAGATGCATGCAGAGCTGCGTGCCGCATTCGATGAGATCGAGGCGGAGGCAGCCCGCGCCGTTCTGCTGACGGGTGAGGGCCGGGCGTTCTGCGCCGGACAGGACCTGTCGGACCTGCGCATGGACGGGCCGGATGAGATTCGCGAGATTCTCGAGGTTGATTTCAACCCGCTGGTCCGGCGCATCCGCGATCTGCCGATGCCGGTCGTATGCGCGGTCAACGGCATTGCGGCGGGGGCGGGTGCCAACCTCGCGCTGGCGTGCGACATCGTGCTGGCGGCGCGGTCTGCCTCGTTCCTGCAGGCGTTTGCGCGCATTGGCCTGATTCCCGATGCGGGCGGTACCTGGACGTTGCCGCGGCAGGTGGGCGAGGCACGCGCCAAGGGCCTTGCCATGCTGGCCGAGCCGTTGCTGGCGGAGAAGGCGCTGGAGTGGGGCCTGATCTGGCAGGTGTGCGACGACGACAAGCTGATGGTCGAGGCAGCCGCACTTGCGGCAAAGCTTGCCAGTCAGCCGACCAGGGCCTTTGCGCTGATAAAACAGGCGATTAACGCCTCATCCTCACACGGGCTGTCCGAGCATCTGGACGTCGAGGCCCGGCTGCAGGCGCAAGCCGCCAGCACCCACGACTACAACGAGGGCGTGGCGGCGTTCCTGGAAAAGCGCAAACCGGTGTTCAAGGGCGAGTGAGCCAAGCACCAGCCTCAGGCCGGCGGCATGGTTTCCATCATCGACGGGCGCTTGGCAAAACCTTCGTAGAAGGCGGCGAGGTTGGGCCTGCCGTCGCGCCAGCCCATGCTGCCATAACGGAAATCGAGATAGCCGAGCATGCAGCCCACCGCGATTGAACCGCAATTCACGCTTGAAAGTTCGCTTTTCCAGTTGTTTTCAAGGTCGTCGAGGGCGGAGATGAGGCGGGCCTGCTGGCGGTTGATCCATTCTGGCCAGCGTTTGTCTTCCGGGCGAAGGAAGGTCTCGTAGCGCAGCGCCACGCCGGTATCCATGACGCCGACAGCGAGTGACTGCAGCGTCAGCATGCGGAACCGCTTCACCGGCTCATCGGGCAGGATCTCCTTGTCGCCGGCATGGTGGCACAGATACTCGCAGATCACCCGGCTGTCGTGAATGGCAGTGCCGTGATCGGTCACCAGCGCAGGGATGCGGCCCAGCGGATTGTCGGCCGACACCGCGCCATGCACCTTGATCGGCAGGAACTCGCCGGTCGCGATGTTCTCGATTTCGCCGATGATGCCAAGTTCGCGCGCGGTGACGGTGACCATGCGCACAAACGGCGAGGCGGGGTTGTAATGAAGTTTCATGACGGCGCTCCCGGTTCCGGTATTGTTGCTTTGTCACATTTGTAGAGGAGGCTGCCAGCGCCGCAAGGGAAAAGCGGTGGGCGGAAGGATTTCTCTGGACGTGAACCGGCGCAGCGGTTCAAATCCTGCAATCAACCCCAACGTCAATCAATGAGGAGGCCGCAATGGGCATATGGGATTTCGTGAAGAGCGCCGGCAAGGCGCTTGGCATCGGCAAGGCAGATACTCCGCCGAGTGCTGAAGATCTGAAGAAGGAACTCGACAGCTACAAGCTGGGCACCGAGAACGTGAAGGTCGAGGTGCAGGGCGACAGGGCTATCGTGACCGGCGACGTGGCCGACCAGTCGGTGCTGGAAAAGGCGATCATCGCGGTGGGCAACACGCTGGGCGTATCGAAGGTGGAAAGCAAGCTCACCGCACCGCACCAGAAAGACCCGGTGTTCTACACGGTGAAGAAGGGCGACAACCTCTGGAAGATCGCCGAGAAGCATTACGGCAAGGGCAAGGGGCCGAAGTACAACGTGATCTTCGAGGCCAACACGCCGATGCTGACGCACCCCGACAAGATCTATCCGGGCCAGGTGTTGCGCATTCCCGACCTCGGCTGAAAGTTGTTTCAGCCAGCAAGCAAAAACCCCGGCCACGAGAGCCGGGGTTTATTCATTATGGCGTGAGGGAAGTGCCGCTCAGCTGGCGCGCCGCAGGCTGTCGACCCGCTCGCG
>JAZBOA010000224.1:0-3226 GCA_036350935.1 Anderseniella sp.
CCGTGAGACCTATGACCTGGACCGGGTTGCAGTGGTCGACTTCGACGTGCACCACGGCAACGGCACCCAGGACATCTTCTGGTCGGAGGAGGACCTGTTCTTCGGCTCCACCCATCAGATGCCGCTGTTTCCGGGCACCGGCGCGGTGTCTGAAACCGGGGCAGGCAACATCTTCAATGCGCCGCTGAGCGCGGGTGATGGCGGCGATGTGTTTCGCGAGGCCATGCTGTCGCGCATCTTCCCCGCACTTGATGCTTTCCAGCCTGACCTGATCCTGATTTCGGCCGGTTTCGACGCCCACCACCGCGATCCGCTCGGCTCGCTGCAACTCACCGAGGAAGACTTCGCCTGGGTGACGCTCCGGCTGATGGACATGGCAGACAGGCACTGTGACGGGCGCATTGTGTCGATGCTGGAAGGCGGCTATGACCTTGCCGGCCTGTCCGGTTCGGTCGGCGTGCACGTCAAGTCGCTGATGCATGGCTCGGGGCAGCGGGCGGGCCGCGAAACAGAGGATGCGATGGATGAGTGATGCGCCGCAGGACATCTCGAAGATGACGTTCGAGGCCGCCCTGGCCGAGCTGGAGGCAATTGTCGAGAAACTTGAGGCGGGCAAGGTCAGCCTCGAGGACTCG
Source organism: Anderseniella sp. (assembly GCA_036350935.1). Taxonomy (GTDB): domain Bacteria; phylum Pseudomonadota; class Alphaproteobacteria; order Rhizobiales; family Aestuariivirgaceae; genus Anderseniella. The sequence continues at coordinate 636 of JAZBOA010000224.1, forward strand.
ATCGCCATCTACGAGCGCGGCGAGAAGCTCAAAGGGCATTGCGACAAGCTGCTCAAGGCAGCCGAAGCACGCATCGAGAAGATCACGCTGAAGGCGGATGGCTCGGCAGGCGGCGCCGAACCCCTCGACGTGGAGTAACCTCGCCATGACCGGTGTCGGCGGCCGGCTGCGGCTCGACCAGGCGCTGGTGGCGCGTGGCCTGGTGCCGAGCCGGGCACGGGCCAGACAGTTGATCGAAGGCGGCTTTGTATCTGTTGGAGATACAGTAAACATCAAGCCAGCCTGTTTGATATCCGAAACAGATCGAATAACCATCTCCAATGCTGCCGGACAGCATGTATCCCGCGCCGCCGGAAAGCTGGTGGCGGGGCTGGACGCCTTCGGTATCGATCCCGCCGGCAGGACCTGTCTCGACATCGGCGCATCCACCGGCGGCTTTACCCAGGTGCTGCTGGAGCACGGCGCGGCGCATGTCGTCGCCATTGACGTTGGTCATGGTCAGATGCACGCAAGTATTGCGTCGCTACCAAATGTTTCCCTGATTGAGGGATTGAATGCCCGGGACCTCTCATCAGCTCATCTTGGGAGCCATGGGATCAGCCTGATCGTCTGCGACGTCAGCTTCATCTCGTTGAAGCTGGCGCTGCCGCCGGCGCTCGGGTTGGCCGCGCCGGGGGCTGAACTGGTGGCGCTGATCAAGCCGCAGTTCGAGGCGGGCCGCAAGGCTGTCGGCAAGGGCGGCATCGTGCGCGATGAGGCGGTGCGAGAGGCCGTTTGCGCGGAAATCAGCCGATGGCTTGCGCAGGACATGGGCTGGCAGGTGCTGGGCATCGTGCCAAGCCCGGTCATCGGCAGCGATGGCAACCAGGAATATCTCGCCGCGGCGCGCAAACCTTGAAACCAAAGCCGCCAAGGCGCATTCTCTAGCCATGCTGAGCCCGATTGACAGATTGACCTATGCGGCCCGCCAGGCCTCCCGCGTGGCGTGGTTCATGGGCCACGGCTTCGCCACTGGCCAGTTCCGCCAGACCAAGCCGGGCGTGTCGGACATCACCCGCGACCGCCCCCGCGAGAAAGGTCCGGGGCTGGATCGCCTGATGCGGGATCTGGCCGCCTGTTTCCAGCGCGACCTCGATAATGTAGCGAAGGGCTACTATGCCCTACCCCGCGATGCTGACGGCTCTCCGGCAGAGCTTCTGCGCCGTTCCCGTGCCTTCATGGCGGACGTGCCGGTGGCGGCGGAACGCAAGGCGAAAGGTGCTGGAACGGAAGTTTACTCGGCTGAAAAGGCTGAGGAATTACCAGCCTACTTCCTGCAGAACTTCCATTACCAGACCGGCGGATACCTCACCGAGGAATCGGCTGAAATCTACGACATGCAGGTGGACGTGCTGTTCTCCGGCTCCACCAACGCCATGCGCCGCGAATGCCTCGTGCCGTTGTCCGAGTGGATGCGCGGGCGCGACCAGCGCAAGGTGCATGTGGCCGATATTGCCTGCGGGACGGGCCGCTTCGGCCGTTTCGTCAAGCAGGCGTACCCGCGCCTGCAACTCACCTTGTCGGACCTGTCGGAGGCCTATCTGAACGAGGCGAAACGCCATCTCAGCGGCTATTCAGGCGTGAACTTCGAGGTGGCTAACGCCGAGAAGCTGCCCTTTGAGGACAGTTCCGTTGATGTCCTGACCTCGATCTTCCTGTTCCACGAGGTGCCGCCCAAGGTCCGCCGCATCATCGCGAAGGAATGGGCGCGAGTGCTCAGGCCCGGCGGCCGGCTGATCTTCATGGACAGCCTGCAACTGGGTGACGTGCAAGGCTATGACGGCATGCTCAAGTCGTTTCCGGTGAACTTCCACGAGCCATACTATGGCAGCTACATCAAGGAAGACCTCGCCGGGATATTTGCTGAAGCAGGGCTCACCACCGCCGAAAGCCGCCCGGTGTTCCTGTCCAAGCTGGTGGTGTGCGACAAGCCGGTAACCGGCGAGTAAGCATGACGTTCCTGTGAAGTTGACCTTGCGCCATAGACGGCTCAGTCTGCATGGTTCAGGGGAGATTTATTGTTGATGTCAGCTCCAGCTCCAGCCGCCAGCTTTGCGCCGCGCATCGCGGTCATGATCGATGCCGACAATGTGTCATGGAAACATGCTCATGAAGTCGTCAGGACTGTCCACCTTCTGGGTGGTTCAGTTGTTTACAGTACCTACGGCAGGGAGAGCGCCTGTGAAGGCTGGCAAAGAGAGCTGAAAGCCTTCAAGCCCCGGTGCGTGACGCCCTTGCCAACTGGCAAACCTAATGCGGCGGACATGACCATGATGCTGGACGCCATGGTCTACCTTCTGCGCGAACGGGTGAGTCACATGTACCTCGTTACGAGCGACACTGATTTTGTCCCTCTTGTCCGTAAGCTGAAGCAGTACAGATGCCGGACAGTGGTGTTCGCTGAAGACAAGGCGAACGAGTGCCTGCGAAACGAATGCGACGAGTTCGTGCTTCTCAAGCAGGCCTGATCAGCAGCCGAGCTGGTCAGCCAGTTCGGTGAAACTGCCGGCAACGTGCGTCCACATACCGTCGCGGGTGGGTTCAATCTTCAC
>JAZBOA010000225.1:0-19787 GCA_036350935.1 Anderseniella sp.
GCCCTTGCCAGGCGCGGCATCACCGACCTCGACAAGGTGCTGGTGGAGCCCTGGTCAGCCGGCTATTTCGGCATCGAGGGCGAAGACGGCGAGCGGCTGGCCTATGGCCATTGCTGGCTGGGCAACGACGAGGGTGACAACCCCTATGCGCGCCCTATCGCCAACCTGCATCCGGTGATCGACCTCAACCGCCGCAAAGTCTTGCGGATCGATGATTTCGGCGTGCAGGAGCTGCCGCCATCGGGCTCGCGAATCCGGCGCAAGGAGAACCTGCGTACCGATATCAAGCGGCTCGACATCACTCAGCCGGACGGCCCCAGCTTCAGCGTGGATGGCTGGCTGGTGCGCTGGCAGAAGTGGCATATCCGGGTGGGCTTCGACCTGCGCGAAGGCCTTGTGCTGCACCAGATCGGCTACGAGGACGGCGGCGAGCTGCGTCCGATCATGCACCGCGCCTCGATGGCGGAAATGGTGGTGCCTTATGGCAATCCGACGCGCGGCAAGTTCAGGCGCAATGCCTTCGACACCGGTGAGTACGGCATCGGCCAGCTGACCGACAGCCTGAAGCTGGGCTGTGACTGCCTCGGCCATATCCACTATTTCGACGCGGCCGTGCACGACTGGACCGGTGCTGCGCGCACCATCCGCAACGCCATCTGCATGCACGAGGAAGACTTCGGCATGTTGTGGAAGTTCTCCGACTTTGCCGCCGGGCAGACCAGCGTGGCGCGGTCACGGCGGCTGGTGATCTCGTCGGTGTGCACCATCGGCAATTACATCTACGGCTTCTTCTGGTACTTCTACCAGGACGGCAATATCGGCGTTGAGATCAAGGCCACCGGCATTCCGATGCCGACGGCCCTGAGCAGCGATACCGGCACCACCTACGGCCCGGTAATGACGGACGGTGTGACCTCCGACGTGCATCAGCACGTATTCTCGTTCCGCTTCGACATGGCGCTCGACGGCGATGCCAACACGGCAACGGAAATCAATTTCGAGAAGATGCCGAAGGGACCGGACAACCCCTATGGCAACGGCATTGCCACCCGCGTGACGGCGCTGAAGACCGAGACAGAAGCGCAACGCGAGATGGATTTCGCCTCGGCGCGGTTCTGGAAGGTCATCAACCCGAACCGCCTGAACGCGCACGGTGCGCCGGTTGGCTACAAGCTGGTGCCGGGCACCAATGCTGTCCCGTTCCTGCATGAAGATGCATGGATGTCGAAGCGGGCAGGCTTCATGTTCAAGCACTTCTGGGTCACGCCCCATCAACCGCGCGAGCGGTTCTCGGCCGGCTGGTACCCGAACCAGTCCAGGGGTGAAGACGGCCTGCCGGTCTGGACCAGGCAGGACCGCAATGTCGAGAACACCGATATCGTGGTATGGTACACGTTGAACTACCACCATCTGGCGCGGCCGGAAGACTGGCCGGTGCAGCCTGTCGTCTATGCCGGCTTCCACTGGATGCCGTCCGGCTTCTTCGACGAAAACCCGGCAATGGATGTGCCGGCAAAGGGCTAGCTCTCACACATGACCATCAATGTCCGCTTCGCCCCCTCGCCCACCGGGCGCATCCACATCGGCAATGCGCGCACCGCCATTCTCAACTGGCTGTTCGCCCGCAAGGCCCATGGCCGGTTCATCCTGCGCTATGACGACACCGACCTTGAGCGCTCCACGCAGGAGTTCGCCGACGGCATCGCCGATGACCTCGCCTGGCTCGGCCTTGCGCCGGACGCGGTGTACCGCCAGTCGGAGCGCTTCGCCCTGTACGATGCAGCAGCGGAAAAGTTGCGCGCCGAGGGCCGGCTCTATGCCTGCTACGAGACGGCGGAAGAGCTTGAGTACAAACGCAAGCGCCAGCTCGCCCGCGGCCTGCCGCCGGTCTATGACCGCACCGGCCTGAACCTCACCGGGGACGAGCGCGCGAAGCTGGAAGCCGAAGGCCGCAAGGCCCACTGGCGCTTCAAGCTGGACCAGCACGAGGTCGTGTGGACCGACCACGTGCGTGGCGAAACGCGGATCGACACCGCATCGCTGTCCGATCCCGTGCTGATCCGCGAAGACGGTTCGTACCTCTATACCCTGCCCTCCGTCGTTGATGACATAGACATGGGCATTACCCACGTGATCCGCGGCGAGGATCACGTAACCAACGCGGCCGTGCAGATCGAGATTTTCGAGGCGCTGGCCGGCAAGGCGCCAGAGTTTGCGCATCATTCGCTGCTGGTCGGCCCGGACGGCAAGGGCCTGTCGAAGCGGCTGGGTTCGCTGGCCATCGCCGAGATGCGCGAGGGCGGGCTTGAGCCCATGGCCGTGGTCAGCCACGGCGCGCTGATCGGCACCTCCGAAGCCATCGAACCGCACACCTCGATGGACACGCTGCTCGACGTGTTCGACCTGTCGAAGCTGTCGCGCGCGCCGGGCAAGTTCGACATGGCCGAGCTTGAGAACCTGAATGCCCGCATCGTGCACGAACTGTCCTATGCTGGCGTTCAAGAGCGGCTGCACGCGCTTCATGCCGATGGCGGCGAGGCGTTCTGGCTCGCCGTGCGTGGCAACCTCACGAAGGTGGGCGAAGCGCAAGGCTGGTATTCCATCGTGTTCGGCGATGCGCCGGGCGTCGTGGAAGCGGAAGACCGCGAGTTCATCTCGCAGGCGGCTCACCTTCTGCCTGCGGAGCCATGGGACGACACCACCTGGAAAACCTGGACCGACGCTGCAAAGGAGGCCACAGGCCGGAAGGGCAAGGGCCTGTTCATGCCGCTGCGCCTTGCGCTGACCGGTCAGCCACACGGACCGGAACTTGCAGCGCTACTGCCCTTGATGGGCCGCCGGCGGGTTGAGGACAGGCTGCGGGGGTGATCGTGCAGCGCGCTCCCCTCCCCCTTGCGGGGAGGGGCCGGGGGTGGGGGTGAAATACATGGGCATCACCCCACCCTAACCCCCCCCACAAGGGGAGGGACTTTTGCGTACAGGCAGCAACCACGCCGCCCTCGCCCGCGTTGACCGGGCATGAGCAACAACAGACCCACCGTATTCTTCGACGGCTCGTGCCCATTGTGCAGGCGCGAGATTGCCTTCTACCAGCGCCAGCGCGGGGCGGACGCCATTGACTGGCGCGACGTGTCATCGGTTTCTGGAGATGCCTGCGTGGCGCCCGGCCTTGACTGCACCACGGCGATGCAGCGGTTTCACGTGCGCAACAGCGATGGTGAGCTCAGGTCAGGCGCTGCCGCCTTTGCGGAACTGTGGACATGGCTGCCCGCCTTTGCGTGGGCGGGGCGGCTGGCCCGGCTGCCCGGCATCGTGCATGTGCTCGAGCTGGCGTACCGGGCCTTCTTGCCGGTGCGTCCCAGGCTGCAATCGATGTTTGCAGCCCGCGACGGTCAGATCACTTCCACGTCCAGCGGCGGAAAGCCGTTGAACCAGACGGAAGAGTAGGTCGAGGTGTAGGCGCCGCAATTGCGGATGATGATGCGGTCGCCGGCCTTGAGACCAAGCGGCAGTTGCACCGGGCGCTTCTCGTACAGCACGTCGGCGCTGTCGCAAGACGGGCCGGCCATCACGCACGGACCGGTATTCTCGTGGTCGCGGTCGGTGATGAACTGGTAGCGGATCGCCTCGTCCATCGTTTCGGCCAGGCCGGAGAACTTGCCGATGTCCAGGTACACCCAGCGGTGGGTGTCCAGGTCAGACTTCTTCGACACCAGCAGCACTTCAGCGGCGATCATGCCGGCTTCGGCCACCAGGCCACGGCCCGGTTCTGCCATGACGCGCGGCACGTTGCCGAAACGCTCGTTGACCAGCTCCATCACCTGCGCGGCATAGATCATCGGGTGGGTGACCTGCTCGCCGTAGAAGGCCGGGAAGCCGCCGCCGATGTTCAGCAGATCAAGCTCGAAGCCTTCGGCGCGTGCGGCATGCCAGACGGCAGCCACCTGGTCCAGCGTGGTGCGCCACATGCCGGCCAGCCGGGTCTGCGAGCCGACGTGGAACGACAGGCCCACGGGCTTCAGACCGCGGTTGCGGGCGTGGTGCAGCAGCGACATCACCTTGTCGCGCGAGCAGCCGAACTTGCGGCTGAGCGGCCAGTCGGCTTCCGATGCATCGACGATGACACGGATATAGACTTCCGCGCCCGGCGCATGTTCGCCCAGCTTGTCCAGTTCTTCCTCGGCGTCGGCGGCAAACAGCATGATGCCCTGCTCATGGGCACGGACAATGTCGGCCACCTTCTTGACGGTGTTGCCGAAGGAGATCTGCTCGGGGCTTGCGCCGAGTTCAAGGCACAGGTCGATCTCGCCGCGCGAGGCAGCATCGAAGCTGGAGCCCTCGGCGACAAGCGTGCGGATGATCTCGCGGTGCGGGTTGGCCTTCACGGCATAGTGGATATGGGCATGGCCCAGACCCGCCTTGAGCCAGCGGTAGTGACGCGCCACGGCGGAGGTGTCGAGCACCAGCGTCGGGCGCTCAAATCGCTTGCCCCGGATGTAGTCTTCGATGGTGGAAGAAAAGCGTACGGCTTCAACGGCCGCGAGGCCGGCGACTGGTGCGTTCATGGTCATCTCCAAAAGAACGGGCCCCGAAGGACCATCAGGCTTCAAGTGGAGACGTTACCGTCGCTGCATAAACGCGAGCGTTTGAGAACACCGGCCAGAGGCGCGTGCGTTGGCGTCTGTGGCGCGTCATGTATGTGCAATCGGCCCGCTTCGCAAGAGATATATTTCTGCACGTGGTCACGATCTGTTAACCGTCTGTTAACCGGCTTGAACAGGGTCCGGAACAAGCCGTGAAACCCCTTAAACTTGGTTACAAACTGTCGTAGCGGCATAGGCAGATCGTTTACCAGCCTGCTTAAGCCGGTGTGAACTCTTGCGCTTTAGACTTCATCAACATTGCAGACAGCCATTGGCCGGAAGGAGAGCCGGCCCAAGGGGACCAGTGTGAGTAACAGCGTACAGTCTACCGCCTCGTCAGGCGGCGAGCGCCCATCCACGGCGCGGTCGTGGTCACCAGGCGGCTTCGATCATCACGAGTCGGCTGCGTCACGCGGATGCGTGATGACGTCGCTTTCTGACGACCGCATCATTTCCGCCGACGCTCCGTCGCCCTGGTCTCCGATCTAGGAGCCGGGCTCAGCCGCGCCGCAATCGCGGCAGGATGAGCACCGTGAAGATGGCCGACGACACCAGCAGCAACGCCACCACTTCGCGCCAGCCGACCGGTTCGCCCAGTACGATCAGGCTTGAGGTCACACCCACCATCGGCACGGCGAGCACGCCAACGGCTGCATAGACCGCCGGGAACATGCGCACGATCTTGAAGTAGGCCCACTGGCAGAAAACCATCGGGAACGCCAGCACGTACACGAACGCGATGATCGCCGGGCCGCTCAACTGCGTGAGATCGGGCGCAGGTTCCAGGGCCAGTGCGCCCGCCCCCATCGGCAGCGCCGCCAGCAGCAACTGCCAGCCGATGACCGTGGCGATCGGGGTCTTCCAGTCGAACCGCTTGAACAGCACCGTGCCGATGCCCCACGAGATGGCGGCGCCCAGCATCAGCATGGCGCCCACCGGCGCCGAACCCAGCACCGCGATGTCGTGACCGATGAGCACGCCGAGGCCGCCCATGCCCAGCGCCAGGCCCGCCACCACCGGCAGCGTCAGCCGCTCACCCAGCACGGGTATGGCCGCAATCGCCGCCCATACCGGCATGGTGAAGGCGATGATCGAGGCCCGGCCTGCCGGCACCAGTGTCAGGCCGTAGGCAGAGAACAGGTGCCAGCCCATCATGTTGAACACCGCGCACAGCAGCAGCGGCCAGACGTCCTTGCGCGCCACCTTCAAGGTGTTGCCGGAGCCGGCTGATATGGCCAGCAGCGCCGCGCCCCCCACGCCGAGGCAGATGGTGCGGAACCACCATGGCCCGATCTCGCCGAGGACGATCTTCATGCCAGGCCAGTTGGCGCCCCAGAACAGCGTCACCGCCGCCAGCAGCGCAAAGCCGGCCAGCGGCAGGTGTGCTGCGCTCGCGGGCCGGCCGGATGAAGGGGCGTCAGTCAACGTGCGGGATTTCGCGGTCCGGATTGGGGACCTTGAAACCGGCCTTGACGGCAGGGCGCGCGGCAATCGCCTTGTACCAGCGCTTCGCATGGGGAAACTCGTTCATGTCGATGCGCTGCCACTCGAAGCGCGCCGCCCATGGCCAGATCGACATGTCGGCGATCGAGTATTTGCCTGCCACGTACTCTTCCTGCGCCAGCCGCCTGTCCAGGACGCCCCACAGCCGCCTGGCCTCGTTGCCATAGCGCTCCTCGGCGTAGGCCGCCTTGCCGGGGTTGAAGTGCAGGAAGTGATGCGCCTGTCCCAGCATCGGGCCAAAGCCGCCCATCTGCCACATCAGCCACTCCATCGCCTGCCAGTGGCGCGGGCCATCCTCAGCGAGGAACTTGCCGGTCTTGCCTGCCAGGTACAGCAGGATGGCGCCGGACTCGAACACCGGCTGACCGGTATCATTGTCGACAATGGCCGGGATGCGGTTGTTCGGGGATATCTTGAGGAAGTGCGGCTGGAACTGTTCGTCCCTTGTAATGTCGATCGGATGCACCTTGTAGGGAAGGCCCATCTCCTCCAGCGCAATGGAAATCTTGTAACCGTTGGGCGTGCTCCAGGTGTACAGGTCGATCATCTTGTCTCTTTCGGTTTCATGGAATGGGTCAGGCCAGCGGCCAGCTGGCAGCCTCGTTTTCAAGCTCGAGGATCAGATCGTAGCTCGCGGTCTCGGGAAAACAGATGCCAGCCAGCATCAGTTCGGCGCGTACCGGCGCCAGCACCGGGTCCGTCATGGCATTGCGCAGCGCGGTCCGCAGCCGGGTGACGGTTGCCGCCGGCGTGCGCAGCGAAGTGATGTACGGCAGGCCAGGCACCCGGGGCGAATAGCCAAGCACCCGCACTGCACCGGCCAGCCGGGGCTGGGAACGGCTGACCAGCGCCATGGTCACCGCATCTATGGTGGCAACTTCGGCATCGCCGCTCGCCACCGCTTCCAGCGAACGAAGGTGAGCGCCGGAGGGGTTCAACGAGCCGAAGAACGGCTTGCCGCTGTCAAGGCCCAGCCGCTCGCTCTCGGCCTTTGCGGCGAGCCGCAGCGCCAGCAGGCCCGACATGCTGTCTGGGGTGTTGTAGACGGCGCGGCGCTGCCGGCAGTCCGCCAGCGCATGGATGCCGGAGGCAGCCGGAACCACGATTGCGGACGAGTAGAAGCCATCGGGATAACAGCCCCCGGCGGCATAGACGGGCAGCCCGACCAGCTGCACCCGGCCGCGCAGGTGATGGGTCAGCGGGTAGCCGCAAGTCTGCGAAAACAGCAATCCCGGAGACATCCAATGCGCCTCGAGCTGATCCGGCCGGACCAGCGTTTCGGGTACGTCGACGATCCCTTCACGGCGCATGTGCGCGGCCAGACCGGCCCACCAGGCATCGGTTGCACGGACCAGTTCGTCCAGGTCGTACATGGGCAGGGATGCAATATTCATCGGATGGAAAAGCCCCTTCGATCAAGCGCTTGAAACTGCCTGGAAGTGCTCCCCGGCGCGAGTGCCAGCGGACACTACCACCCCTTCAGTCCGCTTTTGAAGACCCAGCTCAAGCCTATTTCCAAAGATTCCTCGTCCGCCTATTGCAACACCGGGCGCTTGCTTTAAGGTTTCTGTCCGAGAGCCGGATGTCGCGTGTACGACACATGTTGTCGCTCGCAGGGCATCATGGCCCGCAAGAAAATCGTCCGATCGGAGCATACGGTGCCGGGTGGGCGCCGCAGTCCGGAAAGCAGGCGGCAAGACCTGCACTCGGCAACCGGCCGGAAGAAGCCGGAACCGTTGGGCAACCGACAGGGAGTGAGGGGTTACATGCTGCAACTCATTGGCAAGCGCCTGGTCCAGATGATCCTGATCATGATCACTGTGTCGGTGCTGCTGTTTCTCAGTTTCGAAGCAGACAAGTTCAACGTCGCTGCCAAAGTGCTTGGCGCCTACTCCACCAATGACCAGCGGCTGCTCTGGCTCGAACAGAATGGCTACAACGAACCATTGGTAACCCGCTATTTCGCCTGGGTCCTGGACGCCCTGCGCGGCGACTTTGGCGAGTCCATCCAGTTTTCGGCGCCGGTGTCGAAGCTGCTCAAGGAACACCTGCTCAACACCGCCATCCTCGGCGGGCTCGTGTTCTCGATCACCGTCGCCATCTCGCTGGTGCTTGGCGTGCTGTCCGGCATCGCCGAAGGCTCCGCCCGCGACCGCGGCATCACCGTGCTGGCCGTGCTGACCACCTCGATTCCCGAGTTCGCCTCGGCCACCATCCTTGTCGCCATCTTCGTGTTCTGGCTGGATTTGCTGCCGGGCACCTCGCCGTTCACCAACGGCTTGAACTGGAATGATGCGAACCAGCTGGTGCTGCCGGTGATGGTTCTGGTGATCTACAATTTCGGCTACTACACCCGCATGACGCGGGCCTCGATGGCCGAGGTGATGACCTCGCAGTACGTACGAACCGCCATATTGAAGGGCCTGCCTTATGGCCGTGTCATCAAGCGCCATGCGCTGCGCAATGCGCTCATCGCGCCGTTCACGGTAATGATCCTGCAGCTCAACTACCTGCTGTCCGGGGTGATCGTCACCGAGGTTTTCTTCTCCTACAAGGGGTTCGGCAAGCTTCTGTATGAAGCTGCCATGTATGGCGACATCTACGTCATCGAAGCCTGTGCAATGGTGGCAGTGTTCATCGCAGTGATGTCCCAGCTGATTTCCGACATCGGCTACACCTACCTCAACCCGCGTATCCGCTTCAGCTGAGGAACCAGATCATGACCGACGTCACGGCTGAAACTGCCGCTCCGCCGCCTGCTTCCGGCCTCAAGCGAGTGTGGAAGTCCATCGGGCTGCTGCGCGAGAGTTATGTGGGAATGTTCGGCGCAGTGCTGGTCTGCTTCTGGGTTTTCATCGCCCTGTTCGTCGACCTGTTGCCGCTGCAGGATCCGCTGGCCCAGGTTCGTGGTGCGCAAATGCTGCCCATGCTGACCGAGGACCCGACAGGCGCCATGCACTGGATGGGCACGGATGATCGCGGCCGCGACATGCTGGCCCGGCTCATGTACGGTGCGCGCGTGGTGCTGTTCTGGTCGGTGCTGGCCACGGTAGTCGCCTATTCGATCGGCATGTTGATGGGGGTGACGGCCGGCTATCGCGGCGGATGGTGGGACGAGATCATCTCGTTCATCGGCAACGTGTTCCTGGCCTTCCCGCAAATCGTGCTGCTGCTGGTGATCATCACTGCTTTCGGGCCCACGTCACAGCTCGGCATGTGGATGGCCAATGACCTCGGCCTCGACAAGACCATCGTCTCGGGTTCGCTGATCATCGTGGCGATCACCTTCTCCACCGCGCCGCAGGTGGCGCGCATCGTGCGCGGCATCGTGCTTGACCTGAAGACGCGTGACTATATCGCGGCGGCTGAAGTGCGCGGCGAAAGCCCGCTCTACATCATGCTGGTGGAACTGCTGCCCAATGCGCGCGGACCGCTGATCGTGGATGCCTGCCTCAGGCTCGGCTACGTGATCATCACCATCGCGCTGCTCGGCTTCCTGTCGCTCGGCCTGCCGCCCCCGGACCCGGACTGGGGCAAGATGATCTCCGACGGGCGCCAGTGGGGCTATAACGGCCTCAACATGATGCTGTGGCCAGCGCTTGCCATCTCATCGCTGGTGCTGGGACTGAACCTGCTGGCCGATGGCCTGCGCGAAATCTCGCTGAGGGATTGATAATGGCGAAGCCACAACCGGCACCGGACAAGAACACCCCCGTTCTGGAGTGCAAGGACGTCTCGATCTCGTACTACACGCGAGCGGGAGAAATTCCTGCCGTGGTCGACTTCAACCTGACGGTCATGCCGGGCGAAGCGGTCGGCATCGTGGGCGAGTCGGGCTGTGGCAAGTCGACGGTGGCGCTCGCCATCATGCAGTACATGGGCAAGAACGGCGCCATCGTCGGCGGCGAGATCAAGTTCATGGGCCGCGACATGCGCACCATGAGCCAGGAGGAACTGCGCGACATCCGCGGCTCGCGCATTTCCATGGTGTACCAGGAGCCGATGGCGTCGCTGAACCCGTCGATGCTGATCAGTGAACAGCTCAACGAGGTGCTGATCTACCATGAAGGCGCCTCGGAGGAAGAAGCCACCAGGCGCTCGATCGAGATGCTGGACGCGGTGCGTCTGCCTGACCCCGAGCGGGTGATGAACTCCTATCCGCACCAGATCTCGGGCGGTCAGCAGCAGCGTGTGGTCATCGCCATGGCGCTGTTGTCCAACCCGCAGTTGCTGCTGCTGGATGAGCCGACTACCGCGCTGGACGTGACGGTCGAAGCCGGCGTGGTGGAACTGATCAAGGACATCTCGAAGCGCTTCGGCACCTCGATGATCTACATTTCGCACAATCTCGGGCTCATCCTCGAGACTTGCGACAAGATCGCCGTCATGTACTCCGGCGAGGCGGTCGAGTTCGGTACCGTGAAGCAGGTGTTCGACGAGATGCGCCACCCCTATACGCGGGGCCTGTTCAACTCCATTCCCCTGCCAGGCGCCGACCGGCATGCCCGGCCGCTGGTGCCGATCCGCGGCCAGCTGCCGTTGCCGCACGAACGGCCAAGGGGCTGCAATTTCGGTCCGCGCTGCGACCATTTCCGCGATGGCTTGTGCAACGTGCACGAACTGCACATGGAGCCGGTGAAGGGGCAGCCCGGCCAGTCGGTGCGCTGCGTGCGCTACCAGGAGATTGACTGGGAAAAGGCCAGGCCAAAGGCGGTCCAGGCCGAGCCGGTGGAATTCGGGCCGGTCGTCCTGCAGGTCAAGAACATGCAGAAGTACTACGAGGTGAATGACGGCTCGATCAGCGCGCTGCTGACCGGCAAGACCACGAAGTACGTCAAGGCCAACGAGAAGATCGACTTCGAAGCGCGCGAGGCGGAGACGGTCGCCATCGTCGGCGAGTCCGGTTGCGGCAAGTCCACCTTCGCCAAGGTGATGATGGGGCTTGAGACCGCCACCGGCGGCGAGGTCATCCTGAACGGCAAGGAGATCGGCCGCCTGCCGGTGAAGGACCGCTCGCCGCAGCTGGTGGGCTCGCTGCAGATGGTGTTCCAGAACCCGTTCGAGACCCTCAACCCGTCGCACTCGGTGGGCAGCCAGATCGCCCGGGTGCTGCGCAAGTTCGGCGTCGCCAAGAACAAGGAAGACGCCCGGCAGAAGGTCTATGAACTGCTCGACCTGGTGAAGCTGCCGCGCGACTTCGCGCTGCGCCGGCCGCGCCAGCTGTCGGGCGGTCAGAAGCAGCGCGTCGGCATTGCCCGCGCCTTCGGCGGCGAGGCTGCGGTGGTGGTGGCCGACGAGCCGGTGTCGGCGCTCGACGTGTCGGTGCAGGCAGCGGTCACCGGCCTGTTGACCGACATCCAGCGCGAGAAGCGCACCACGCTGCTGTTCATCAGCCACGACCTGTCGGTGGTGCGCTACCTGGCTGACCGGGTGGTGGTGATGTATCTCGGCCAGATCATGGAGCAGGGCAACACCGACGATATCTTCTCGCCGCCCTATCACCCCTATACCGAGGCGCTTCTGTCAGCCGTGCCGATTGCCGACACGTCCATCAAGAAGAAGCACATCGTGCTGGAAGGCGATCTGCCGTCGCCGATGAACCCGCCGTCAGGCTGCCCGTTCCAGACCCGCTGCCCGCGCAAGATCGGGGCGATCTGTGAACAGGAGCTGCCGCCGGTGAAGGACCTTGGCAACGGCCACAGAATCATGTGCCACCTGGACGACGACGTGCTCAATGCCATGGAGCCGGTCATCGCCATGCCGGGCGACAAGCCAGCGGCGAAGCGCAACGCCGCCGCCTCATCCGGCAGCGGCCGCAGCAAGGCGGCAGCGGCTGCCGCAGCGCTCGCCTCGATGCCCGTTCCGCGTGCCGAGAAGCCTGCCGCCGGCACCCGTGGCAGCGCGGAAAAGCGCCGCGCAACGGGCAAGAAAGCCGCAGCCCCTACCCGCAGCGGCGTGGCAGCCGCGGCCTCGTCTGCCGGCAGCGCAGGCACCTCGGCGCGCGCCCAGTCCACGCCCGGCCCCGGCAAACCGAAGACCACAAAGGTTGCTTCGGCAATGGCAGTGGCAAAATCAGGTCCGGAACGGCTCACAAAACCGCAAGGCAAGGCCGACGACCTGAAGCTGATTTCGGGCGTCGGGCCCAAGCTGGAGGGCACGCTCAACAAGCTCGGCTTCTGGCACTTCGAGCAGATCGCCAGGTGGACGAAGAAGGACATCGCCATCGTCGACGATGAACTGTCGTTCAAGGGCCGCATCGAGCGCGACGAGTGGGTGAAGCAGGCCAAGGCGCTGGCGCGCAAGCCGAAGGGCAAGTAGGCAAACCGCCTTCAACGCATGCCGACGACGGGCTCGGGCTGCACCTCGCGCAGCAGCTTGCGTTTCATGGCGCGGGCGAAATCCTGGTAGTCCACGGCCACTTCCACGAAGCTGCCCTGCCCGACGATCATCTGCGAGCGATAATACTCGTCCAGCTTGGGCGCCTCGTTGAGAATGGCAAGTCCGTTGATGGTTATGCCATAGTGCACCGCCATGGCGCGGGCTTGCGGCAGCATCACTGTATGGTCGCGCGGCGGGGTTTCCTCGCCATCTCCCGACACGTCCACCACCATGCGCGGCGCGGTGTACTGGTTTTCCAGGATGGCGCCCACAGACTTGGCAATGCCGTCGCCAAGGCCGGTTCCTCCGGTCTGCCGGCGCGGGAAGGCGCTTACCGCAGCGGCGAAGGCGGCGGCACTTTGCGCCGTGTCCACGACGAACCAGCCGGTATGGTCCTTAGGCCGGCGCGACTCGCCCCATACCAGCAGGTCCACCGCGATCCTTGCGGTGGGACCGTTGGCAATGGCCTCCAGCACCTCGCTGTCGGTGATTGCGGCGGCGATGCCGTCAAGCTGCAACTGGTATTCGGCGTCATCGACGCTGCCCGACGCATCGACCGAGAACACCAGTTCGAGGTCCACCTGCTCCGCTCCGGCGGCGGCCGGCGTCAGGCCTGTGACGATCAAGGCCAGAAATGCCGCGCATGCGACACGGATTTGCCTGCCACGGCCAAGCGCGGCATGCGACTGTCGCTTGAAGGCATGACGCCGGCTCCCGGGGGGTGATTGCATCGCTGTCAACGTTTCAGCCGTTCCCTTCCTGAGAGGCAGCCCGCCCATGAAATCCCATTACCGCGCAGTTGTCATCGGGGGCGGCGTCGTCGGCTGCTCGGTGCTCTATCACCTGACCAAGAAGGGCTGGAGCGACATCCTGCTGATCGAGCGCGATGAACTGACGTCCGGTTCAACGTGGCATGCGGCGGGCGGGTTCCACACCCTCAACGGCGACCCCAACGTGGCCAAGCTGCAGGAATACACCATCGGCCTCTATAAAGAGATCGAGGAGGTGTCCGGCCAGTCCACCGGCATCCACATCACCGGCGGCGTGATGCTTGTCTCCACGCCCGAGCGCTACGACTGGCTGAAGATGGCGCATGCGCGCAACAAGTATCTCGGCGTGGCCACGCGGATGATCTCCGTCGAGGAAGCCAGGGAGCACTTCCCGCTGCTCGACCCGTCGAAGTTCCTCGGCGCCATGTGGCACCCGCTCGAGGGCCACCTGGACCCGTCCGGCACCACCCACGCCTACGCCAAGGCGGCCCGCGTCAACGGGGCCGAGATCGTCCGCAAGAACCGGGTGCTGGAAACCAACCAGATCGAGGACGGCAAGTGGCAGGTGGTTACCGAGCAGGGCACCGTCACCTGCGAACACCTGGTCAATGCCGGCGGCCTGTGGGGCCGCGAGGTGGGGCGCATGGCGGGGCTGGAAATCCCTTCGCTGTGCATGGCGCACCAGTATCTGATCACCGAGGAGATGGAAGAGGTGGTCGCCTACAACAAGGCGCATGACGGCAAGAAGGTGGTTCACTGCATTGACTTCGACGGCGAGATCTACATGCGCCAGGAAGGCAAGGGCATGCTGATGGGCACCTACGAACCCAACGGCATTCCGTGGTCGCCGAAGGAAGCGCCGTGGGGCTTCTCCACCGAGCTGCTGCCGCCCGATCTCGACCAGATCGCCGATAACCTGGAGCGCGGCTTCGCGCATCATCCGGCGTTCCAGAAGACCGGCATCAAGAACGTCATTCACGGGCCGTTCGCCTTTGGCCCGGATGGCAACCCGCTGGTGGGCCCGATCCGCGGCCTGCAGAACTACTGGGTGGCGTGCGGCGTCATGGCCGGCTTCAGCCAGGGCGGCGGCGTCGGCCTTGCCCTGTCGAACTGGATCGTCGACGGCGATCCCGGCTTCGACGTGTGGGCGATGGATATTGCGCGCTATGGCTCTTACGCCAACATGGCGTTCACCAACGCCAAGGTGCGCGAAAACTATGGCCGCCGCTTCCGCATCATGTTCCCCAACGAGGAACTGAAGGCGGCGCGCCCCTTGCGCACCACGCCGCTGTATGACCGGTTCAAGGCCATGGGCGCCTTCTTCGGCGTGGCCTACGGGGTGGAGAATGCGCTGTGGTTTGCGCCTCAGGGCAAGACGCCGGAAGAGCCAGTCACTTTCCGCCGGCCCGAGTCGTTCCAGTATGTGGGCGATGAATGCCGCGCGGTGCGCACCTCCGCCGGCTGCCTCGAGATTTCCGGCTATGCGAAGTACGAGATCACCGGGCCCGGCGCGGAAGGCTGGCTGTCACATCTGCTCGCCAACAAGGTGCCACCGGCGGGGCGCATGACGCTGGCGCCGATGCTGAACGAGCGCGGCAAGCTGATCGGCGACTTTTCGCTCGCCAAGCTGGATGACGAGCGGTTCTATATCTTCGGCTCGGGCGCGGCCGAAAACTACCACATGCGCTGGTTCGAGCAGCACCTGCCTGACGATGGGTCGGTCAGGGTGCGGGCGCTCGGGCTCGACCTGTGCGGGCTGTCCATCGCCGGGCCAAACGCGCGAAGGATTATCGCCAAGCTCACTGACGAGGATGTTTCGACCTCCGCTTTCCCGTTCATGGCGTTCCGCGAAATGGAGCTGGGCCTGGTCCCGGCCATGGTGGGCCGCGTGTCCTTTACCGGCTCGCTCGGCTACGAGATCTGGGTGAAGCCCGAGTACCTCACCACGCTTCACAGCCACATCATGGCGGCGGGCGAGGAGTTCGCCATCCGCCAGGTCGGCGGGCGCGCGCTGATGTCACTGAGACTGGAAAAGAACTGGGGCACTTGGGCGCGCGAATACCGGCCGATCTACGGCCCCTACGAGGCCGGTCTCGGCCGCTTCGTGGCGCTGTCGAAGAACGATTTCATCGGCCGCGAGGCCGCAGCCAGGGAGAAGGAGACCGGCGGCGCCCGGGCGCTGACCGTGTTCACGGTTGCCGGCAGCGAGGTCGACGTGATCGGCGACGAGCCTGTCTATCACAACGGCAACTGCGTCGGCTGGATCACCTCCGGCGGCTATGCCCACGCGGCCGGAAAGTCTGTCGCCATGGGTTATATTCCGCGCGAACTGGTGAATGAATCTAACGGTTTCGAAATCGAGATTCTCGGGCAAATATACAAGGCCATACCGCAGGCCGAACCGCTCTATGATGCGGACGCCAGCCTGATGCGAGCCTGAGTTTCCAAGGGAGCCGAAGACGCCATGAAGTCCCACTATCGTGCAATCGTGATCGGGGGCGGCGTTGTCGGCTGCTCGGTGCTGTTCCACCTGGCCCGCGCCGGGTGGAGCGACGTGCTGCTCATCGAGCGGTCCGAACTCACCTCCGGTTCGTCGTGGCATGCAGCGGGCGGCTTCCATACCCTCAACGGCGACCCCAACGTCGCCAAGCTGCAGGCCTACACAGTGTCGCTCTACAAGGAGCTGGAAGAGATTTCCGGCCAGTCGTGCGGGCTGCACCTGACCGGCGGCGTGATGATGGCCGACACGCCCGAGCGCATGGACTTCCTGCGCCTCGCCCACGCCAAGGGCCGCTATCTTGGCATGCAGACCGAGCTGATCACCCCGTCCGAAGCCAAGGCGCTGTTTCCGCTGATGGACGAAAGCAACTTCGTAGGCGCCATGTGGGACCCGGTGGAAGGCCACCTCGACCCCTCCGGCACCACCCATGCCTACGCCAAGGCAGCGCGGGTGCTGGGCGCCGAGATCGAGCTGCGCAACCGCGTCACCGAGCTCACCCAGGACGCCGACGGCACCTGGAACGTCGTCACCGAGAAGGGCACGGTGAAGTGCGAGCACGTGGTCAATGCGGGCGGCCTGTGGGCGCGCGAGGTGGGCCGCATGGTGGGCCTGGAACTGCCGCTGCTGGCCATGGAGCACATGTACCTGCTTACCGAGGACATGCCCGAGGTGGAAGAGTTCAACGCCGCCACGGGCCGCGAGCTGATCGGCGTGATGGACTTCAAGGGCGAGATCTACACCCGCCAGGAACGCAAGGGCATCCTGCTCGGCACCTACGAGAAGGCCTGCAAGCCGTGGTCACCCCAGCAGACGCCATGGGACTTTGGCCACGAACTGCTGCAGCCCGATATCGAGCGCATCGCGCCGTCGCTGGAGATCGGCTTCAAGCATTACCCCGCCGTCGAGAAAGCCGGCATCAAGCAGATCATCAACGGCCCCTTCACCTTCGCGCCCGACGGCAACCCGCTGGTGGGGCCGGTGCAGGGGCTCACCAACTTCTGGTGCGCCTGCGCGGTCATGGCCGGCTTCAGCCAGGGCGGCGGCGTCGGTCTTGCGCTGTCGAACTGGATGGTCAACGGCGATCCCGGCGCCGACATCTGGGGCATGGACGTCACCCGCTTCGGCGAGTGGGCCACGCTTCGCTACACCAACGCCAAGGTGCGCGAGAACTATTCCCGCCGCTTCTCGATCCGCTTTCCGAACGAGGAACTGCCTGCCGCCCGCCCGCAGGAAACCACGCCCGTCTACGACATCATGGTGCGCGACAACCACGCCGTGATGGGCGACTCGTGGGGGCTGGAATCGCCGTTGTGGTTCGCACCGTCCGCCGCTGAAGCCTTCGACACGCCTTCCTATCACCGCGCCAGTGACTTCGCCCATGTCGGCAACGAGGTGCGCAAGACCCGCGAGAGCGTGGGCGTCACCGAGATATCCAACTTCGCCAAGTACGAGATTACCGGTGCAGGCGCGGAAGGCTTCCTCAACCGGCTGATGACCAACACCATGCCGAAGGCGGGCCGCATCGTGCTGACCCCCATGCTGAACGAAGCGGGCAAGCTGATCGGCGACTTCACCATCGCCAAGGCAGGCGACGAGCGGTTCCTGATGTGGGGTTCCATCGCGGCGCAGAAGTATCACATGCGCTGGTTCGAGCGGCATCTGCCGAAGGACGGCTCGGTGTCGGTGAAGCGGTTCGGCAACGACCTGGTGGGGCTTTCCATCTGCGGGCCGAACGCCCGCCGGGTACTTGAGAAGCTCGTTGATTTCGACTGCTCCAACGAGGGCTTCCGGTTCATGGACTTCCGCGAGGCGGACGTGGCCGGCTGCCCCTGCCTGATCAACCGCATCACCTATTCCGGCGACCTCGGCTACGAAATCTGGATGCACGCGCCCTTCCAGCGCCGGGTCTACCTGGCCATCAAGGAGGCGGGGAAGGAATTCGGTATCGTGGACTTCGGCATGCGCGCGCTGCTGTCCATGCGGCTGGAGAAGAACTTCCCCACCTGGTTCCGCGAACTGCGCCCGATCTACGGGCCATACGAAGCGGGCATGGACCGGTTCATCAAGCTGTCGAAGAACGACTTCATCGGCCGCGAGGCGGCCGCTGCCGAGAAGACGTCCGGTGGCAAGCTGCGGCGCGTGTCCTTCATCGTGGACGCAGAAGACGCCGACGTGATGGGCGACGAACCGGTGTGGGCAAAGGTCGGCCCCACCGACTATGGCACCATCGACCCGCCGCACGGCTATGGCGCGCACCGGTTCTCGCCCGACGGCAAGGAGATGCCACACCCGGCGGACCCGCGCGTGGACGGCGACTGGCGCGTCGTCGGCTGGGTCACCTCGGGCGGCTATGCCCACTTCGTCGATGCCTCCATGGCGCAGGGCTACATTCCGAAGGAACTGGCCGAAGACACCTCGCCGGGCATGTTCGAGATCGAGATCCTGGGCCACCGCCGCCCCGCCCGCATTGCCGTCGAGCCGCCGTTCGACCCGGCAGGCGACAAGATGAGGGGGTAGGGATGAGCGGTCTTCATTTTCTGATTTGCTCTTTCGTTGACTTGTCACCCTCGGGCTTGTCCCGAGGGTCCAGAAAACATGGATCCCCGGCACAAGGCCGGGGATGACAGAAGGGGAGAACGATGAAAATCGCCAAGCTTGAAACCTTCACCAACCGGTACGTCGGCTTCGTCCGCGTGACGGCGGACACCGGCGACATTGGCTGGGGCCAGGTCTCGACCTACCATTCCGACATCACAACCCAGGTGTTCCACCGGCAGGTTGCGCCCTACGCGCTGGGCCAGCCGGCATACGATTTCGACGACCTGCTCGACCGCATCACCGAGCGCGAGCACAAGTTTCCCGGCTCCTACCTGCGCCGCGCCATGACCGGGCTCGACACCGCGCTGTGGGATCTGCGCGGCCGCGTCGAGGGCAAGCCCGTCGCCTCGCTGATCGGCGGCAGCCCCGGCAAGATCCGCGCCTACGCCTCATCGATGAAGCGCGACATCACCCCGCAAGACGAAGCCGCGCGCTTCGCGAAGCTGCGCGACACATATGGCTTCGACGCCTTCAAGTGGCGCGTTGGGGCGGAATGCGGGCGCGACGTGGACGAGTGGCCGGGGCGCACCGAGGAGGTCATTCCGGTCGTGTCCAAGGCGCTTGGCGACGGCATCGACAAGCTGGTTGACGGCAATTCCGGCTTCTCGCCCGCCCGCGCCATCGAGGTGGGCCGGATGCTGGAGGACAACGGCATCGGCCACTTCGAGGAGCCCTGCCCCTACTGGGAACCGGAGCAGACGAAGCAGGTCAAGGAAGCCCTCAGCATCGACGTCGCCGGCGGCGAGCAGGACTGCGACCTGTCCTGGTGGCGCTACACCATCGGCCTCAGGTGCGTCGACATCGTGCAGCCGGACGTCATGTACATGGGCGGCATGTATCGCACCCTTCGCGTGGCGAAGATGGCCGCGGACGCAGGCCTTCCCTGCACGCCGCACGCCGCCAACCTGTCGCTGGTCACGCTGTGCACCATGCACCTGCTGCGCGCCATCCCGAATGCCGGCAAGTATCTCGAGTTCTCCATCGAGGGCGAGGACTACTATCCCTGGCAGCAGAACCTTTTCGTCGAGGACCCCTACACCATCGTGGACGGCCACGCGACGGTGACGGACGCGCCGGGCTGGGGCGTGGAGATCAACCCGGACTGGCTCGACAAGGCAGATTACCAGGTTTCAGAAGCGGCCTCATAAGGGCCAACCAGAGGAAGCGCCCCATGGCACACGCATCAGACGCCATTGCCACCCCGTTCTCCGACGAGCGCAAGAAGGCCTACTTCAACCCGGCCGGCAAGGACAAGCCGCTCAAGTCGCCCATCCCCCACGCCGTACTGGAGCGCGCCCGCACCTACCGCAAGGCGCGCATGGTCGAGTACGTCAACAGGTACAACTGCGACGCCATCCTGCTCTACGATCCGCTCAACACCCGCTACGTGTTCGA
>JAZBOA010000226.1:0-3918 GCA_036350935.1 Anderseniella sp.
CAAGACATGAGCCTGTTTGCCAGAGTCTGCTTTGCACCTGAAAGCCGACTGTTTTGGCGGCAGCGTGGAGAGTCCGAGATGTGCCAGAAGCGGTCATCAATGCGCCAGGTGATTATGTGAACACGACTTTGCAGATTGAGCTGGAAGCCTACTTGCGGGGATGTGTTCGCAAACACGCTGTCCGTGAGCCGTTGATCGCGACCAAGTGCGCTCCGACCAGTTGCGTCTAGCGACGAATGACAATCGTGGTGTTTGCTTTGCCGACCTGCTTCACCAGTTGAAACAGCTGAGCAGCGTTAGCGGGATGCAGCCTGATGCAGCCGTGAGATACCGGGCGCCCCAACCGTTTGACTTCCGTGGTGCCGTGAATGGCGTATCCGCCGAGGAAGAAGACCGAGTACGGCATTGGTGCCCAATCGTACTTCCGTGAGAACCATTTACGTTCAAGCCTTATGGGATGGAAGCGGCCAATAGGCGTTCGGTACCCACGTCGTGCAGTTGATACAAGCCATGTGTCGCGAAGGCTGCCATCGATGAATAGAGACAGCCGCTGATCCGACAGATCGATTTCGGCTCTCACGCGCTGTGCCGCATTTGCCGACTGCAGGGCCAGCGACAGGCACAGCGTGATCCCAAGCGCCAACGATTTCCATATACCTCCGCGGCACGACATTGAGCCTGCTCCTCCCTTGCACTCAAAACATCAAATCACTATCGGGACAGACTATGGCATGGAACCAGTAAAACTTCATAACTTACACGCGCCTAGCCACAGTATGTTCGAGGTCAGCCGGTGGAGAGCCGTAAAGCGTCTGTGGTAGGCGGGTAGACTTGCTGCTCTTCGCACTATCAACACAAAACGGGCGCTCCGAAGAACGCCCGCCGATATGATATATATTTTCAAGTCGCTATCTGGGTACGCAGTTATCATAGCGCATGCAGCCGACATAGTTAGAGTTGCCGTAGCCCCAGCGCGCCACACAAGCGCGATGGATATCGGCACAGTAACCACCACCTACCGGTGCATAGTCGTCGTAGTAGTAATCGTCATAGTAGGGATAAGCGGCCACACCCAGCCACCAAGGGAACGCGTACCAGTAGCCACCATAATTGTAGCGATATCGGCCATGGCGGTGTCTGTAGCGATGTCCATGGTGCCTACGGTTATATTTAGTTGCGTATCTTCCACTACGGTACTTACTGCGATAACCGCCACGGTATTTAGCCCGATAGCCGCCACGGTACTTACTGCGATAACCGCCACGGTATTTAGCCCGATAGTCGCCACGGTAAGCGCTGCGCCCTCCGCCACGGTAACCATCACGATAGCCTCCACGATGACTCCCGCGGTATCCTCCACGATAGCCCCCGCCGCCATGCCCGTAGTAATACCGACCACCACCTCTATGACGGACATTCACAACAGGTAGCTTCTGCTCAATGGTGTCGTTTAGCGTTGATGTAGACGGCGCCCTGTTCGCCAGCATCGCAGATGCATTGGCGGCGCCTAGAGCCAAACTGGTCAGTCCTAGTATTGCTGCATAGAGCAAATAAAATAGTCGCCGACTTTTCATGGTCTCACCTTTCATTGGGCGACCCTCTCATATGCCAACCTACTGGAACTTGAGCTTCCAACGTTGATGCATGTCAACTAGTGAGCATGCCGAGCGACTTGCATCTGGCCGCGCCCAGACCTTTGCTGACGTTGCTGAGTTCCGAAACCCACAACGGCTGCATCTCAGCCGATTGGCGATTTTCGGTACCGGGCAGCTGGACACCTGCATTAACCGGTGAGGTTCGACGCGGGGGTGTCGAGAGTTCTGCTGGTTGATACCATTCTGCGACTTTGATGAACTTTTTGATCCCAGGAGCGATGCCCTTGGTTCTTTTCAGCTTCGGTTCTGGCACTTCCGGACAGACTCATCCTGTGGCGCAGGCCCGCTCATGGAAGATCAGGCGGTCAAAGTTATAGGCGATATTGGCCAAGGTCAGTTAAGCCTCGGCGCGAGCGATCCTGATGGTGCGGATAAATAATCCAAAGCGGTTGCCTCGTAGGTGAAACCTGCTTCATCAGGGTTGAGCACGAGGGTTTCGATCTGAGTCCCGGCGGGGACAGCGTAGATGTTCGACTGTTCCCCGTCAGCACCAATGGGACAGATTAGGTTGATTGCCTAAGGGAGTGTCTGGCTCATCTGTTTGGTGATGTTATGCGGCGTTGCAAGCGCCGGCCACTTGGTATGCGCTCAATCAGTTTTGTCGGTAAGCCAAGCCTCTGCGGCTTTTACGTCGTCAAAGAACTCGGCCGGAATGCCCCTAGAGCGCATCACTTCCCAAACAGGCGCAATGTCTTGCCTTATTTGTGTCGAACAGGAAATAGCGACCTTAGCAATATTCTCATTCAATTGGCCGGCAAATAAGGCAATCAGTGCACGGCGCTTTGGGTTCGGCAAATTCCCCGGCTCCCGATAATCGATCAACAAACGTAGACTATCTTGGTCCCCAATCATTTGCAGCAAGCGCGGAAGCTGGTCCTGTGTTTCATCCATCGTAGATTGGCCTTCGAGGACGACGCGGATGATCGCAAGTTCTTCGTCGAAATTAAATGAACTGGCCATATCACCACCCACCACACAATGCTCTAAAGAGAAATGCAATTGGACAAAATACACCAATTCAAGAGTTTAATGCACCCTCGTTCGCCAGAAGCCTGATCACAGCGGCTATTGCTGTTCGTATTTGCAACCACTGTTTCGGGCTCATTGATTTACCGCTTCCTTGGCAAGTTCCTGGGCACAGATGGACGCCTTCCGAGAATTGCTTACAATGTC
The DNA here is from genome assembly GCA_036350935.1 of Anderseniella sp. Taxonomy (GTDB): domain Bacteria; phylum Pseudomonadota; class Alphaproteobacteria; order Rhizobiales; family Aestuariivirgaceae; genus Anderseniella. The sequence goes on from JAZBOA010000226.1 coordinate 2,829, forward strand.
CGTTATGGGGTCGTGAGGACAACTGATCATCGCAACACATTCCCTTAATCGAGGATGTGGAGCAATTGAGATGACCAGGAAGTATCATCGAGTTGGATTTACAGCAGCCCAGCGCGCAGAGCTTTGGGATCGCTGGCGCAAGGGAACGAACCGCAGACCTGGAGACGATTTTGTGACGATATCCCATCGAGTAGACAAGCATAACGGCGTTATTGAAATCTATATTGACCGCCCGGTGCCATTTGAGCAGCAACAAGAGGCCCTAGCGGAAATAATTGCAGACGTGAGGCAGCATGGAATTTCAAAATGGCTCTTCGTATTCAAAATGACCGAAGAGCAAAAATCCGAGCAAGCTCAGCACTTCACCGAGTTCGTGTTTGATGAACTGAAGAAATATATCAGCAAGATTGCAGTGGTCTGTGATGCGGTTTTGAAGGACCGCGCGCGTGAGGTGCTGGAGCCAATCAAGAATCAGGAAAAGCCAGTAGAGATCTTTGCATCGGAGGGTGATGCACGCAGCTGGCTCAAGAAGTAGTTTTACTGGAAATATAGCTTTTCTTTCCTGGTGCCGTGTAGCCCTCCCAAAGCATTGAGTTGCGGCTGATGTCCGAGTCGGGTCAACGCCGATATACATCGCTTCTGACTCGGGCGGGCCCGCCGAGCTAATCGCGGCGCCGATCAAGTGGCGAACGGCATTTGCATCGTCTTTCTTGGCGAACGCGAACTTCGACGGGGAACTGTCCCGATCCATTGATTCCTGATCTGGATCATTTGTCCGGGAGCCGAAATCTCGCAACATAATGCAGTGACAAAAGACGATAGTCGTCAAGTCGGTTGTAGTGACTGCCGGATGGCCTGCAAGATTGCTGAGAGGTGGTTCGGTTTGTTTGAACAGGTTCCGGGCGTTTTCTAAGTGGATTTCCGCCTGGGTTATGCCGCCGCCATCGTTACAGTTCTGGGTGAGCGGCATCCAGAATCCGGTCTGACGCCGCAACCAGGCGATGAGGATCGCGCGACGTTCCTGTTCTGGCTGAACGTCGTGGTGGAGTGCCCCCACTGAAGTGGTCCACCAACTGGGATAGATTTATCC
>JAZBOA010000227.1:0-2911 GCA_036350935.1 Anderseniella sp.
ATCCCGCTTGACGGCGGCGGCAAACCGGGGATTGCTAGGCCATGTCGTCCTTCGCCAGCGGTGCTGCGCATGTCCATCGAACTCTACATCGCCTTTCTCGGCGCCACGGCGCTGCTGTTCCTGACACCCGGTCCCGCCATGTCGCTGGTGCTGGCCAACGCCGCCGCGCACGGCACCCGCGCCGGATTGATGACGGTGGCCGGAAATGCGGTTGGCTTTGCCGGGCTGCTGCTGGTGGTGATTGCGGGCATGGCGTGGATCGTGGAAGCCATGGCGCACTGGTTCGACCTGATCCGGCTTGCGGGCGCGGCTTACCTGATCTGGCTCGGGCTGGGGCGGTTGCTGGCGAGGCCTGATCCGTCAACGGGACTGGTGCCGGCCCGCAGCGCGCATTTCCGCGAGGGTATGACGGTTGCCGTCGCCAACCCCAAGGTGTTGCTGTTCCTGGGCGCGTTCCTGCCACCGTTCATCGACCCCGCCGGCAACGTGGCGCTGCAGCTGTGGCTGCTGGCGGGCAGTTTCGTTGTCCTCAGCATCGTGTTCGGGGCCGGGCTGGCGCTGGCGGGCGCATCGGCAAGGCGGTTCTTTGCAGGATCAGGCGCGATACTGGTCGAGCGGATCAGCGGCGGCGTGCTGATCGGCGCGGGCCTGTGGCTGGCGCTGGCGCGCCGCTGACCCTTGGCAAGCCGGGCCGAAACACTGTAAGGGACTCAACCCATGACAAGGACTGGTTTCTATCCCGGCAGCTTCGACCCCGTCACCTTCGGGCACATGGACATCATTGCCCGTTCGGCGCGGTTTCTTGATGCCCTTGTGCTGGGCGTCGGGGTGCACCATGGCAAGGTGCCGTTTCTGGCCACGGACGTGCGGCTCAAGCTGCTGGACGAGGCCTGCGAACCGGTGCGGGCCGCTACAGGCTGCAGGATCAGCATCGTAACCTTCGACGGGCTGGCGGTGAATGCCGCACGCGAGGCGGGTGCGGGAGTGATCGTGCGGGGTCTTCGCGATGCTTCCGACTTCGATTACGAAGTGCAGATGGGCCAGATGAACGCCGGCCTTGCTCCTGACATGGAAACGGTGTTTCTGGCGGCCAGCCCGGCCACGCGGATGATCGCCTCGTCGCTGGTCAAGCAGATCGCGAAGATGGGCGGCGACATTTCGCCATTCGTGCCGGACGCCGTCAACAAGGCCGTTTTGAAAGCGTTGAAGAACTAACATTTACAATTTGTTGGAGAGATATCTTGAGAAAAGTTGCTAGCCTGCTGGCAGGTGTGATGATGATCGGTTTTGCAGGCTCGGCCCAGGCTGCCAGCCAGATCGTGATGGAGCTGAAGTGCGGGCCGGTGGTGATTGACCTGCGCCCCGACCTGGCGCCGAAGCATGTCGAGCAGGTTACGGCCCTGGCCTCCAGGGGGTTTTATGACGGCATCATCTTCCACCGGGTGATCGACGGCTTCATGGCCCAGACCGGGGATCCGACCGGCACCGGCATGGGCGGGTCTGACCTGCCGGACATCCCGGCCGAGTTCAGCCCTGAACCTTACGTCCGTGGCACTGTCGGCATGGCGCGTTCGAGCAATCCGGACAGCGCAAACTCGCAGTTCTTCATCATGTTCACCGAGTACCCGTCGCTGAATGGCAACTATACGGTCTGGGGTAAGGTGTCCTCGGGCATGGAGTGCGTTGACCAGATCAACAAGGGTGAACCACCGGCAAACCCGGACCAGATCATCAAGATGACCGTCAAGTAGGCGGCATCCAGCCTTTTCATCCAAACTACCGAAGGAGAGACCGGTGGCAGAACTCGACCCCGAAAACACCCTGATTGTTGAAATCCCGCATGGCCGCGTCGTCATCAGGTTGCGGCCCGACGTGGCGCCGGACCATGTTGCGCGGATCAAGGAACTGGCGCGCGAAGGCTTCTATGACGGTACGCCGTTCCACCGGGTGATCGACGGGTTCATGGCGCAGGGTGGCGATCCGACCGGCACTGGCACGGGCGGCTCCCCCAGGCCGAACCTGAAGGCCGAGTTTTCCGACGTTCCGCACAAGCGCGGCACGGCCTCGATGGCACGGGCGATGAACCCGGATTCTGCCAACTCGCAGTTCTTCATCTGCTTCACCGACTGCCCGTTCCTGGACGGCCAGTACACGGTGTGGGGCGAAGTCGTGGAAGGCATGGACGCGGTTGACAAGATCAAGCGCGGCGAGCCGGTGTCCAATCCGGACCGCATTGCCAGCATGACGGTCATGGCGGATGCGTCGTAAGGTGCAACTGGCGGGTGCGGGGCTGCTTGCAGGTCTGCTGACGGCAAGCCTGACCGGCCCCGCGCACGCCACCCAGAACCTCTTTTGCGAGTTCTCGGAGGATGTAACCATCAACCTCCTGATGGGAACTCTCGAAGTCGCTGCCGTGGTGCGCGCGGACATCACCGCGGCGGGCCAGCGTTGGTCTACGCAAGCTGCAGAGGGTCTGACGGTCATCACGGTCGGCCAGGCATTCCAGACTTCATCCGAACTGCGCGTCGATTTCACCGACAAGGACGTGAACGCGGTTTTGGTGCGCTTGCGGCTGTTCCAGGCCGCTGACGACACCAGCGTGGCACAGGCAGGCACACTGAAGATCGAGGGCGTGGGCGTGTGGCCGGTCATCTGCTCGGAAGGCGGTTGAGGCTGCCCCAAATGTTCCAATGAAGGTTGACCTGTTCGATTTCGAGCTGCCGCAGGAACTCATCGCGCTGCGGCCGGCAAGTCCGCGCGACAGTGCGCGCCAGCTTATCGTCCGTGCTGGCCGGGAACCGGATCTCGCCGATGACGTGGTTTCAAACCTTGCCTCGCACCTGAACCCCGGCGACATACTGGTGTTCAACGACACCCGGGTCATACCGGCGCGGCTGCACGGCCGCCGGAC